>NYZH01000050.1 GCA_002687075.1 Methanobacteriota archaeon | reverse complement strand
CACTCGCAGCACTCGCAGCACTCGCAGCACTCGCAGCACTCGCAGCACTCGCAGCACTCGCAGCACTCGCAGCACTCGCAGCACTCGCAGTATCTGTATTGCCTAACAATCTTGCTGTTCTCTTTTTTTTCTTTCCAATTTCTCTTTCCGCTTTGCGTTTCTTTGCCTCTTTGGATTCTTCCATCGCTGGAGCTGAAGCGCTGCTTATTCCGGGAGCTTCTTGAGTCCCTAGAAGTTGTTTCGTCATATCAATATATTCTTGAGACGTAAAGTTCAGGCGACTTTCTCCTTTCACCCTGTACGATTCGTTCAGATGCTCCGCAATGTATCTTAAAATCTCGTCTTCGGTATCTTTAAGCACGCGAAAAGGACGGTTCATGTACTTGAAGTCGCCATCGAAAAGGTTGTACACTTTGAATTGGTCTATTGACGACGAAACTTCTTCTCCACCCTCTTCAATGTACTTTCGAAGTTCCTTCTTTACCATCCTTGCCTTGGTCGTTTCAAACCATCTGTCCAACACATTGTCTGTGTAATTGCTTTCCTCTTTCACTCTGGATTCGTTTTCTTTCCGCCACACCAAATAATCGACTTCCACGCTTGCATTAACGCAGCGATCGTACCACGCACGCTCTTCTTTGTAAAACTTCAAAAGCGGAAAGGGTATGTCCACTTTTTCCCACCATCTCCACACTTTTGTTGATGGGTACAACAACGCATTTTTTTTGTCTTCACTGTGTTTCTCCAGTTTTGCTGCAATGACATCTGCTTCTTTATTGTCTTCAACTGTAACCAAACTTTTTACATTGGCGCGACGCGCAAGAGAAGTTTTCAAATTATTATTAAAACCTTTCAGTCTTTCCTGTTGCTTTTGTCTTTTTTGAAACTTTTCAGACGTTAATGCGATGCGAGATTTTGTCTCGAATAGTTTTTGCTGCACCCATTTGTCTAATTTTTCTTTTGCTTTTTTCTTTTCGTCTTTCGTAGTGTTTTGAATGTTGATTTGCATGTTCCAGTACTCTTCCATCCACGCATTAAATTCGTCCTGCGCCAAAAATTTTTTGTTTAAAGACTTCAATTTTGCCGTCTTTTCTTCTTCTGCGTTGTGCTCTACATATTCTCGAATTACTTTCTTAAAAGACTGATATTGACGCGTGCGCATTGTCTCAATTTCATCTTTCCACATAGCAACAAGTTGATCTGTCTTCTGCGCCAAGTACTCTTGCAGAACGTTCAGCAAACCTATACGATTTTGCCTGCCTCGTAAATCTCGCTGATACTTTTGACTATTAAAATCCAAAGCGGCTGTCACGTGAGACACAAGCTGTTCTTGTGCGTTTTCTATATTGCTCAAAACGGATTCGTCTTTGTACTTTTCTACTACGGCCTTAAATTGATTTTCTCTCCACACAGATTTTACCACGTATCTATCAAACCAAGATAAATCAGTTTTTGTTTCGAAACTTGGATTGTACAGCATAATACGATTGTTGTATTCTACATCGTAGTCTATTGTTTGCTTCCCTTTCAAACTTGTTGCTAAACTACTATTGTTTGGATCATATTCTTCGTCTGTATCATTACTATCTAAAAGACACGAATAATGACCTTCGGCAGTCGTATCCAAAATTGTTGCGATCTTGTCTTTGTACGTTTCGTCTGAGAACATAATTTGATCTCCTGGTTGGTATGTAATGAATTTGGCAAATTTGTCGTCTTTCTCCACCTTTTCAGGTTCAAACCCCCTTGCCTGTGTTGTACGATCATTGTACAACACAGGCCACCAACCGTCGTCCCATAACTGCAAGTACAATTTTCCATCCTCAAGCTCACTTTGATCTATTTCAGTAACTTTCTGACTCAACCATGGATTACCCCCTGTGCTTCCCTCTGCCTTCTGTCTTTTGTATTCCAGAAACTGATACGCGATGAATGCGTTTTGTTGTATTGGATCTATCTTGCTGCCAAAATATTGTCGCATATCGTAAATGATTTTAGCGTACGGCCAAGCGTACTGCATTCCTTGCTTAATAAGTGTATACACCTCTGGGTGATTTTCTTTTGCGTCCAGTGTAATGCGATGCAAAAGATCTAAATCATCTAACTGTCTTACATAAAGATCGTTGTTGTTCTTAAACTGTTTTTTCACCAGTTTCAGAGTTTCTTCCTTTTCTTTTGCATCAACCATTATGCTCTTAATCAATGTCTCTATTTCATCTTTGGAAAACATCCATTTTCCAAACTTATCTGTTTCCGGCTTTCCTTTAAAACCCATTTTTTTAAGTCTTTTACGAACATCTCCGCGAATAATAATTTTAAACTCCTCTTCCTCCTCTTTTGCACTGTCTTCATTGATCAAGTCGTCATCATTGAGCTCTCCATCTATTTCACTATCGTCTTCACTGAGAAAATTAGATTTATCAGTTGTTTCTAGTATAGATTGTACGACAATATCAAAATTGTCCACTTTAGAAGATCCTTTTTTAAACTTCAAACGTGCATTGTCACCGTCTTTGACTACAATTGCAGTCCATCCCTCGTAAGATTTTGGTACATTGTGATTCTCACTCCACAAAACTTTCTTATTTGGAACTAAAGTTCTACCGCCTACAACTACCTTAAATTTATTGTTTGAGATAACGTCTAATGCAAAATCATACCATGTTTTAAATTCTGCGTTGTCGCGTTTTGCGATGACGTTATTTTTTGTGTCAAGTGTACTAGGTGTGAAGGAGCTTTCGTCAAAAAACCTGCGGTTCAAACCATAATTTTCAAACTCCTCAATATTTTCCTTTAGCCACTGAAATGCAAGTAAATTATAATTTTCCTCGTTTGTATCAGTGCGATCAAACAAAAAATCTCGAATTTCCATCCAACTCTCAAACTCGTTGGCTTTGCTGTTTTCATCGTAGTAAACGGGAATACTATCTTCTTCTAGTTTCCAACAATTTGATTCAACTCCCTCGCAAAATTTCGGAAAAGCTTTTTTTAAGAATACGGCGTTTGCAAAATCTTCGCTTGTCACGCTGTTTTCGACTGGCAAGTCAGAGTCGTCAACTTTCAAAGTCAGCGTTTTTTCTTGTCCTGCCTGTGAGACAAATGTAATTTTCTTTTCTATATTATCCTTAAAAAGTACATGATACACGCTACCATTTTTGTAGAAATCAGCAACAGTGTCTTCGTTGTCTTTTGACTCTCCGTCCTTGCTCTCATTCGGGTACTCTTCAAGACGTTCTTTTTTGTAAATTATACTTTCCTCGTTGAAACAAGACAGCTCAAGTTTGTTCCAGTCTAGAAAAGATTTGCCTTTGTATTTTTTTCCAGCCACGACTCCTTTTCTTCTAGTTCCTTCGTCAATAATATACCTTTTTAAGTTGATAGGCTGCTCAAATTGCTTTTTGTCGTAAGTCAGAGGAAAAACATTGTTTTGCTTTTTGTAGTATGTCACAGGAAAAACATCGTTGTAAATATTCAACCGTTTCAAAATATACTTCTTCTCTTCGAGTTTATCGACAAATTTCCATATATCCATGAAATCATTGCACAAACTTTGTTTTAAATTGTTTACAGTGACAAAATCTTGATCGCCTAACACCACGGGTTTGTATCTCCACGACAAAATAACATAAGGTATCTGATCCTTCACGTAAATATTTGTGATATCGGAAGAACTACTTAATGTTTCCTCGCGATTGTATAACACTTTGGTAATACCCGATCTCTGTGACCCTTGTTTGCCTTTTGGTACAAGCGAAAGCGTACAGTACGGCACTTGTACCGTTTTACGACTTTTATCTTCAAGACTCAGCAACTCTAATGTGACTTCAGGCGTGTACGTTTTGCCTATGTATAAAGAAATATTTGCCTTTAACTTTTCTGGCTGAAGCACGGCCATAAGCTTGCTATCCTCTAACTGCAGTGCATTATTCAAAGAGACATTTTTGGTAAGATAAAACTCATTGTCTTTTGAAGCTAACGGTAAGTTATTTTTTCCGTAGAAGGTTTTGTTGTAGGAAAAATCTTCTTCGTCCGGTAAAGTCATTTTTTGCAAAGGGTTTATGGAGACAACAACATATTTTTCTGACTCATGTTCCACAACCCAACCCGGTTCTAATTGAAAATTTTGGACAAAAAAAACGTCCAATTGTTCGTCTTCTTCATTAAATTCATCCTCTTCATTATCTTCGTCTGATGAATAATCATAGTCAATATCCGAATCTTCGGACAAACTCATACTTTCATACACAGAAACGTAATCAAAATATATATATATCTCTGAAATTTTATGAATCTTCAAAATTCACTTTATTATAATGAACGGCTTCATATGTCGTATAAAATATACTCTATATTTTACACTGCTGCTATAAGTTTTATTTAAAATTTACATATGGTATTTCTTTCCAAAATGAACAGCTTTTTGCAGTCTTTGTATTTTAATTTTTTTACTTTCTGAAATATAATGATGCTTCACAACTCTCTCAAAATTTGCGACACTATATCTGTATAAAGCGCGCTTCATTTTGAAACCTGATATGCTTCAACATTTTTCACACGTGACTCGGGACGCGAGCCAGGCCTTCAGTCGCCGCAACAAACCACCATGGATGACAGGGTTTTCTCAGACCAGCACAAGTTACGCAAACAACTACAACGCAGGCTACCGCAACGGTTTTGTGGACGGACGTGATCTCGACGCCTCCGTCAACGCAGAAGAAGCGCTGGAGTTCCGTTTAAGCACTCTGGACAACAGCGCCTTGGCTTCCGGTTACAAAGATGGATTTACAGAAGGCAGAACAAACGGTATACAGACCTACAGGGAGTACACGCTAAGACACATCAAAACGCTCGAGTCGTCTCTCGTGCAATGCATGCGGAAAACAATACTTGATGATAGCGTAACACTGGCATCTGCCAACGCTTTCAGAAGCGTAGCTGATATCTTTGGGTACGACAGAGTGTACGTAGATCCAAGGCACGAGATTGTTCAAAATATGATTGACAACGAGAGAGAACAGGAGGAAGAGAGAATACATCGTGAGTACATTCAATGGGCACAAAAAATCGACGACGGCGACGCAGAATTACCTTATCAGTCTGAATCCGTCAAAGACGTGCTCCGCAGACTTCAAGAGCTTGCCTCTGACCACAGGTCAACGAGAGACGTGCTGTCCGCCATTTACAGTGCCAAACAAACTGCTAGAGATATTATTGTCTACAAACCCAAAGATATTGAAGACAACGGAATTGAAGCTTTTAAGTTTGTCAGCGGAGAATTGAACGATTACGGCACGCAACCAACTCAACTTGCGGAACCCGAACCCAATAAAACCGGATGGATGTACATGCAGAAAAACGATTGGGATATCGTTTGCGCGACAGAAATGCAAAATGTTGATGATCGCGTAAAATTTTTGGAGTGCGCGGAGAAAATCAAGTTGGCGCAGTTTGTGCCTGACCACGGCGCTATCACTCTGGGAACGGCATTGAGAGTCAACTGGGAGAAATTCGACGACTGGAACGACTGGACCAAGTACGGGATGGCCTATTTGTTTTGCTGGATGAAAAAAGAAATTCAGTCGAGAAATCCCAAGGCAACAACACGTGCGGCAAGATTGATTGGTCGTCAATCTAAAGGAAATGCAAATGCAACAGAGACTTTGTACAAACAACTGCGAGACATTGTGCTGAATAGTAGACAAAAACGTGTGACAAAGCAATTGACGCAAAATATTTTGAAAGCAGCTTCATACAATGAATTAAGAGCTGCAATTACTTACATGAAAAATAATAACCTAGGATTCAACGGAGACAATGTAGGAACATATCAGGATCTAGCCAGAAGATTTATTGGTGGTATTCAGCAGCGTTTGGCAGCTGAGAAGGCAGCAGAGAAGGCCAAAGCAGCAGAGAAGGCCAAGGCGGAAGAGGAACGTTTGGCAGCAGAGAAGGCCAAGGCGGAAGAGGGACGTTTGGCAGCAGAGAAGGCCAAAGCAGCAGCTGAGGCCAAAGCAGAGGAGGAACGCTTGGCTGCCGAGAAGGCAGCAGCTAAGGCCAAAGCAGAGGAGGAACGCTTGGCCGCCGAGAAAGCAGCAGCTGAGGCCAAAGCAGAGGAGGAACGCTTGGCCGCCGAGAAAGCAGCAGCTGAGGCCAAAGCAGAGAAGGCAGCAGCTGAGTTACCTCAAGAAGCGCAACAGTTCCTAAATCTTGTCAAAAACAAACCTGAATACAAATTGTATGTTGCAGATGTTTTGAAACGCATACAACAAGCAGAAGAGAAACCACCTGCGTTTGACAAGTTTATAAAGGAATTAACTCCAGTCGTACCAGCAAAACCTGCTTCAAGTGTGATTTATGCAGTGAAGAAAGGTAAGCCTGTACAAGACAAAGATGGTCTTCTTGTTCCCAATAATCGTCAAGAGGATGCGGCTTTTTTTGTGCTTAACCGTATTGCTCAAATTGAACAAACACAAGGACTACAACCGTTAATGGCGACAACCTCACGATGGTGGGATCCTTCTGTACCCACTGAATTATCCGATGAGGCAAAAGAGTACTCTAAAGCAACACAAAAAAGAATTGAAGTGGCACAACAACCTTATATTGTGAATTTGGAAACCATAAGTGTTCCCCCGAAAGAGGAAAACGGTGACGGTAATGTGTATAGACAAACTTTTGATCTGGATCAGCTGCTTAAAGAGAAGATTAATGTTGTTGAATCAAAAGAAGGCGTTAGCAACAAATCAAAAGTCGCATACGAAGTCAATCCAAACAACTTTTTGATTCTACGCAATTGGACTGCGCAAGCAAATATTGCAAATACTACGGTAAAACATCCAATTTTTACAAAAAATGAAACTTGGCAGTTGGTCTGCTGTGTGTGTCACACTAACAAAAGAAATATGTTCACTGGAGGAGGCGGACACTACACTGCATGGAGAAAACAAGAAAACGGAAAGTGGAAATATTATACATGCTATGGACCAACAGACATGGAACCTGACCCTGTAGAAGAAGATGAAATGCGAAACAACCTTTCAAGTACGGGTGGAGCATATTTGTACCTGTACAAAGATGAAGCAAAGGATTCGAAAGTTATTACACAATTAGGCGCTATCAGCAAGGCTTGGAAAGTCGGTCGTAACTCATACGGTTTAAATACTTGCTACGCTGCAGCCGGGTACCATCTTCTTGAAGCTTTAGGCTTCGTCAAATACAACAATGTAAAAGAAACATGGAGTCAGATTGCAGGATATACAGTGCCAAAGTCAAAAAAGCAGCAGCAGGCAGAGCCAGTACCAAAGCAGCAGAAGGAGCCTTCAAAGACTGAGCCAGAGCCGCCACAGCCAACAAAACCGTTAAATTCAGAGCCACTGAGTTCAGCGCCTGACAACATAGATGCGTTGATTCAAAATTACACGCCAAAACCGTTTGTGAATTTAGCCACCAAGGAAGCGTGGTCAGAAGCGCCGCCTGAGGCTGCCGGCGGATCTAAGAAAACGAAATTAAAGGTTGACTTTGCGGAAACAGGATGGCAAGATCATCACTTTGAGTCTCTCACAAGACTTCTCCAAGGCGCTCTGGCCGAACACGCTCAATGTTTGTACGAGTACAAGCCTGTGCAGATGCACGAACCCTGGCGATCGGAAAACTCCGAGGGTCTTCAAGTCGGCATTTTGGCATAACTATTTAAGTCGACGCACTCGTTTTGTCGCACAAATATAAAATGGAGTACACGCTCTACGCCTGTTTTTTGGCGTCGACGAGCGAGTTGCTCGAGGATCATATACTGAACAGACTCGCCGCTCAGACGGCTCCCAGCACCGCCGAAGGGTCTAAGCTCGGACCCAAAGTGCACGTGGAGCTTTTGTTCATGCCGACCGGTAAAAGAATAGCGCCTACGCTCAACGTCGGCGGCGTCGTCTACAAAGACGTGCAGGTTTCTGTGCCGCAAGAAACGCGTGTGTCGCGGTACGCCGCTTCCGGAGACTCGGCGGAGGAGTACAAGGGAATGGCAGCCTCCATTCACTGGGGAGGCAAGGTNTTCATGAAAGAGAAGTCGTTCAGCCGGTCCAACTGGGAGTTTCGTAAAATCGAGGCGACGCAGAATCAAATTCAGACGTGCATGAAATGGCTCACTGGACACGTGGACGACGGGTTCAATAAAATGGGGTTCTTTTACGAACCGGTAAAAAGAGTGAGCCGGCACTACGTGAGCTGCGTGCCGAACCCTTTTGGTCCCTCCTCCCCTCTTCAGTTCTCCAAAACACCCAAGTGGTACTGCTCCGAGCTGTGCGAGGCCGCTCTGAGAGAGTCGGGGATCATGACCGATTTGACACCCTCGCCGCACCCACAGCTCTTCTTCGAGGAGATCAAACACAGAACGACCCCGGACGCGCCTATAGTTGGTAGAAACGAACATATGCTTTTTTAATTGTATTTCTCTAATCTTTCTAAATATTTTGCTAAATCTACAATTTTTACAATCTGCTGCTCGTCCATCAATCCACACGTGGCCTCGAAAATGACAAAGTTTTGTTTTGCGTCCTCGCCGAACAGCCACAGTTTCTTTTGCAAAAGCACGGCGGACGAAAAAACGTGTCTGCATCTGGAGCTTGTCTTATCGTCCGCGCTGTCGTCGTTTTCGAACACGTAGTCCCACACAACGTGAAGAGTATCGGGACTGAAAAACGTGACAAAACACACCGACATGATGCGAAGGCAGGCGATTTCAAAAAGATCCAAAATCTGCAAAAGTTGTTGTTGCAGAGACGGTTCGACGACGGAAACTTGCAGCCACATTTTCGAGACGACGACGCTCGCAAGTTTCATCGGCTCCTCGTCTTCCATGTGGAAAGGGAGCAGTCCGGCGTTCAGCGCCATGACCCCGGAAAGGCAAGCCAGAGCGTCGTGTTCCGGGTAACGTCCCTCTCTCATGTACTTGAGGAGCGCCGCTGCAATCAAATTCATACCCTGCACGTATCCAAACTCGTTCAGAGCGCACCAAGCCATGAGAACGCGTCTCAGCGAAAGCTTCTCTTCTTTGAGAACTACGCCGGATCGAGGTACATCAATATCTATCTGATCGACCGTATGTGTGCTGCTGCGAAGACACTTCTCGGCGAGTTGGTCCAGGTTGAGTTGCCTGGCCTCTTCCACCGATCGATGATCTCCGACCAAACACGCCAACCACCGACGCCGGCGAAACATAGTGTCGGCGCCGGTCTCTGTCACATGCATAAAATGCCACCGGAAATAGACGCGATTTTTTTGGAGTATATCTTGCGACGGTGCAACAATCACGAACGGCTTGTATATTTCTCTTCGCCAAAAAATATGAGTGGTTTTCAAAAAGGAGTTGTGTTCACACAAGATCTTCTTCGCACCACCTTTGGCGCTTTTGGTCTGATTTACGGTTTCACCGAGCTTGTGAAATCCGACAGCAATGACGTATTTCACGACGCAGCGGCGTCCACAATCGTTCAGATATTCACTCTTCTCTGTGGTATTCTTCTAGTGAAGAGTATTATAGATACGGGAATGTCGATTCGCTCCATGTGCGACGAAGATGAGAAGAAAAAGGGAGCTGATATGACGAAAACCTTCGGCGTGTCTTCTTCTCTTTTTGTCGCGAGTGCTCTTGTGGCTGGTATCGGAGCCAACAAAGTGGACGCTCCGCCTTCCGCGCTTGAGTTCGGCAAGGCAGACCCGTTTCCCGCGCTCTTCGTCTCGGCCGGTGTGCTCGTCGCCTTAGAGTGGATTGTGGATATGATTATGCAGTCCAAAGACGAGTCCGAAGGTGAGGATACGGACGAGGACGATATCACTCACGTTCACGCTAGCGCAATGGTAGCTCTTGTGGTCTCTTTTGTGTTTTCTCTTTTGGGATTTCTTTTCGACGAAACACAGTCTGTGGAAGACCAAAAGTACAACACTTCGTCGGCCTACGACGTCGCGCCGAATATGTTCAGCGGCGACGACGCTCAGGTTGGTATTTTCTTTGGACTTCTCTTCGGTGGTCTTTCCTTCGTAGCTGTTGTGGTGACTCTCTACTTTGACTGGGAGGAGAGACGTCTCGCTCTGACTGCAAGCGGACTCGCCGCAGGCGCTGCAGCTTCTATCGCTCTCGAGGTNGGAAGACANTTTCACAAATCGCACTACGAGTCCCGTATGCTCCATACTCAGTTTTGGTACGTAATCGCAGCGTTGTCTGCGCTTCAGGCGTCGAAGCTCGCGGCGCAGGACAAAGCCGCGATTTCGGAAATGAAAAGAGATACTGGAAAACGAGCCAGTCTTATCATGCTCGCAGGCACTGTGATTGGTGTTCTTGCCTTCATCCTCACAGCGTTCTGGACCGATACTTTTGAGGGAGACTACGAGTTCAAAAACGAGACGCGAGGAGACGACCACAAGAAAATTCGATACAGCGACGCCGATGTGCTGAAAGCCAGAGAGTTTGGCGCCTACGCGCTCTACATTTCTACATTCGTCGGTCTTTCCGTACTGGTGTTTAAACTCATGGAAGTCGCNGTCAGCAAAACACTNGCAAGAGTAGCGTGCTGCAAGGCGTACAGAGAAGACGGTTCTCGCGGCGAAGTTGGCAAAATCATGACTCACCGCACGGAGAGTCTTGTGCTGCTCAGTCTCTCGTTTGCTCTTTTTGCAGGCGCAAGAGACCCGAACGGCGCGGAGCAAATGAAACCAGAGCAGTACACTGTAGTCTCCTGGTTCATCGCTCTCATTATCGCAGCCTCCATTGCTCGTCTTGTTGCGTTCCAAGATTTCATTGAGAAGTTGCGCAGCGATCCAAAATACAAGGCACTTGGTTCCGACGACGTGGAGTCAGGCGCATCGGGTGCTGGAAGTCTTGGCGATAATCTAAGGAAACTGGTCGGCTACTGCTGGAACGCAAGCGCCTTGGAGTTTTTCAGCGGAGATGCGGATTCGATTGTGAAAGAAATTATTGCGATGCTTCTTCTTCTGGTCAGCGGACTGTTCCAGCTCTACGCCACCTACTGGTCCGAGTACAAGGGAGATAAAACTGTGGAGTTCCACGTTCACTCAGTTGCATTCTGGCTCACAGTCGCGCATTTTGTGCTAGTTCTATTAGGAATGTGTCTTCAATTCTGTGGCATCATTCTCCACGCCGGAAGCCTGCCTTTCGTGCGTTTCGGCGTCTCTACCACTATCACTATTCTGCTGTCCATTGCGACCGGCATCAACATCGTCGAGGGAGGATGGGACCAGTGGGTTGTGGGAGGACTACTAGCATACATTATGTTCGATATTATTTCGGACGGTAGATACTAAATAAAATATTTTCACTTACGTAACACCTACTTTTTTAATTTTACCGCAAGTCTTGCACTGCAACACCACTTGTCCCCCTTCGTCGGCACTGCGAGTCTTCTTGACGACCTTGGCCATTTCGCCTCCGCAACCGCAGATAATTTTGCGCAGCGCACCCCATCTCTGCTCGTACTCCTCGTCCAAACGCCGCGTTATGTTTTGTTCTGTGCTCTGCGACGGGTTTAAGTGAAGCGATCGAAAGCGCGCGCGGCGGTATCGACGCAGCGCGAGCCGAGCCAGCCGCTGCCATCTCTGTTCCATTTT
The DNA here is from genome assembly GCA_002687075.1 of Methanobacteriota archaeon. Classification (GTDB taxonomy): domain Archaea; phylum Thermoplasmatota; class Poseidoniia; order Poseidoniales; family Poseidoniaceae; genus MGIIa-L1. Next base: position 202 of record NYZH01000050.1, on the reverse strand, counting down.
GAAAAAAAGTTCTTTTCTCGCATAGTATAACACTGGCTTCATAAATACAGTGACACACAACCACTCATATCATGTCAAAAAAGGCGCGGAAAGCTCATGTTTTTTTCCGGACGTCGTTGCCGGAGACGACCCCGTTGCTCGATTTCTGCGACCACAGCGACGCGTCGAGCATGTGCGCCGTATCCAAACTATTTTTGCAGTG
>NYZH01000049.1 GCA_002687075.1 Methanobacteriota archaeon | reverse complement strand
TGGTTGTGTAGGCATGCCCCAGATCGTTCCATTGTTCGCACCTATGGACATACCTGCCGGAAGTCCTGGAACGATGGTGAACTGATATGGTCCGCCCGTGATGGTAGGTTGAACGTTGACCGTTGAGGTGTTGCGAGTCAAATTGAATTGTGTCGTTGGATAGTCAGCGGCAAGTCCTACAGAAATGGTGATGTTGACATCATCAGAACCACCGCTGTTATTTCCAAACAACCGATGAGAGGTTGCAGACTGCAATGCCAATGGGGCTCCGGCGAGAGAACCAAACGAAAGCACGCCCATCAAAGCAGATGATTCACTGAAATGCAGGGGCTCGATTTGTGCAGCAGTTTGAATTGTTGAATTCAGACCAAGTTTGCCATTTGAATTGTCGCCCCAGCACCAAACTCCTGCTCGGTCATCCACCACACAGGTTCCACCGTCTCCTGCAATAACATCGACAACATTCAGCGAAGAAGGTATAATCGTGACATTGGTCGGGATTAGACTGTTCGTGGTGGTTCCATCTCCAAGTTGGCCGTAAGAATTGTTGCCCCAACACATCACTCCTCCATCATCAAGTAAAGCACACGTGTGTGCGAAACCGGCAGATACTTTGGTGTAGGATGCCCAAGAAGGTGAATCTACCTGTTGAGGGGACAAATGAGTCGCTGTATAACCATCTCCAATTTGACCGCTTGTACCGGTGCCCCAACAAGAAACCTTGCTATCGTTACGGACTGCGCATGTATGTTTTTCTCCAGCGTCGAAATCGAGAACTGTTTTATCAATGCCAACACTGATTAACGAAGGGGTTTGTACATACGTTGTTAGCGAAGTTGATTGCGAAGTTCCAATCGCAGAAAATTGATTGTTTCCCCAGCAGTAGAGATTGGAAAGTGTTGTCAGTACACAAAAATGCGCTTCACCGCTGTCCAATGCTGTAATTGTTCCGAATGATTGGCCAGTAATCGAATAGTTTCTTTCGCCTTGACAGAACACATTGCTCAGTTTATCGAGAATACAGATTTGATTGGATGTTGTTGCGACTTGCGTGACGGGCCCTACAGAATCAAAATCACCTTCTCTAAATTGAGAAGAGTCGGTTGAATTATACAACTCACTGATTTGACCGTATGCATTCTCACCCATACAGAGTACTTTTCCGTCAAGGTTGACTGCACAAGTGTTGGTTGAACTCAAAGAGATATCCATAATTTCAGAAGCCGAATATGTCATCCGCATCGAATCGCTTGACCCTTGTCCGCCCCAACACTCCAAACCAATGGAAACGATTGAACAAACTCCATTTGAATTGAGAAGAAGATTTTCATTACCAAAATTGTTTGGTGAAAGGCCTCGAATCGGCGGGTCCAACAGTGAGAACACCACCTCTCCACCCGAATTGGAAAAGTCATTGGTTAGATTTCGAAAACCTCTGATATAATTGAGCGAGGTTGTAGATGATGTGATTTCTGGCTTTACATCAACCACTTCTAATGAAATTTCAATCTCGGAATATCCGGAAAAATTGTATGTTGAGATGACGAATGTGTTTCTGGAAGTAACCCTCGAAGGTGTTCCAAAAAATGATGCATTCGACGCATTAAATTCTATACCTTCGGGTAATTCTGCATGAATCGAAAATCCACATGAATCACAAGAGATGTTCACTGGAACTATTGAAAACGATTGATTGATGGTAAGAGTGTTTACTGATGCAGAATATGTAATTGGAGCAGTTACATTCGCTCGAATTCGGTGAAATGTGGAACTGGATGAAGTATTGTACCAGGCATCGAGATTGAAGATTCCAACTTCATTTGGGATGCCGAACCAGGAGTTGTTATCGGATACACTAAGAAATTGGTATGGAGTAGGTCGTGTAATAGATACATGCCTCGGAGTAGCAGCTGTTGTGGAACCACGTCCAATCTGGCCGTAGATATTGTAACCCCAGCAGTTCAAACTCTCATCATCATATATTGCACAAGTGTGAGTGTTTCCAGCACTCACCGAAACTGCAGTTCGACCAGTTCCTAAATTCACTAATTGGGGCGTATTCTGATTCGTAGAGGAATAACCAATTCCTAATCGATAACTACTACCTTGCCCCCAGCACTTCAAACTGCCATCATCAAGTACTGCACAGGTGTGATATGGTCCAGTACTCACTGAAACTGCAGTTCGACCGGTTCCTAAATTCACTAATTGGGGCGTGGTTTGATCAGTAGAGGAACCAATACCAAGTTGGCCGTAGTTATTGTCACCCCAGCACTTCAAACTGCCATCATCAAGTACTGCACAGGTGTGATAACTTCCAGTACTCACTGAAACTGCAGTTCGACCGGTTCCTAAATCTACGGTTTGAGGTGTGGTATATATGGCATTGCTCACGGAGGAACTAATTCCAAGTTGACCTTGCTGTTCATAACCCCAGCACTTCAAACTGCCATCATCAAGCACTGCACATGTATGAAAAGTTCCAGCAGTACTCACCGAAACTGCAGTTCGACCGGTTCCTAAATCAACTGTTTGAGGTGTGTTGTGACTCGTAGTAGAACCAATTCCAAGCTGGCCGTAGTTATTGTAACCCCAGCACTTCAAACTGCCATCATCCAGTACTGCACAAGTGTGAGAATATCCAGCACTCACTGAAACTGCAGTTCGACCGGTTCCTAAATTCACCGTTTGAGGCGTGTTCGAAGACGTAGTAGAACCAATTCCAAGCTTGCCGTATTGATTGGACCCCCAACATTTCAAACTACCATCATCAAGTACTGCACAAGTATGATCTCGGCCCGAACTTACTGAAACTGCTGTTCGGTCGGTTCCTAAATTCACCAATTTGGGGATTTTATGGTCAGTATTGGAGCCCAATCCGAGTTGACCATGTGTACCTTGACCCATACATTTCAAAATACCACCTGAAGCTATTACACAGGTGTGATAATCGCCTGTAGATACTTCATCTATGCTAAGTTCTGTATTACGGGCTAAGTATTCTGACGTTTTCAGATTTAATGAGGATGTACCATCAAACCAAGATCTTAATTGACCCATACACATCACTCTAGAATCTTCAAAAATTACACAAGTAGAATAAGAAGAATCTGTAGAAACATACTTTGGAGTTTGATTGGTGGCAAAACTGACTGTTTGAGGGGTACTTTGTTGAGTAGTGGAACCAATTCCAAGTTGGCCATAGTAATTGTAACCCCAGCACTTCAAACTACTATCATCAAGTATTGCACAGGTGTGAAATTGTCCAAGGCCCACTGAAACAGCGGTTCGACCGGTTCCTAAATTCACTGTTTGAGGTGTATTATGTTGGGTTGAGGAACCAATTCCAAGCTGGCCGTAGGTATTATGACCCCAACATTTCAAAGTGCCATCATCAAGTATTGCGCAGGTATGTTGAGCTCCGGCATTCACTGAAACTGCAGTTCGACCGGTTCCTAAACCAACTGTTTGGGGAGTGATTTGATTTACATTTGACCCAATTCCAAGTTGACCACTAGTTCCTACACCCCAGCATTTCAAAGTGCCATCATCAAGAATCACACAAGTATTTCCAGACCCTAAACTTACGGAAACTGCAGTTCGGCCGGCTCCTAAATTCACTGTTTGAGGGGTACTTTGATGAGTAGTGGAACCAATTCCAAGTTGGCCGTAGGTATTTTGACCCCAACACTTCAAACTACCATCATCAAGTATCGCACAAGAATGATATTGTCCACTGCTCACTGAGACAGCGGTTCGACCAGTTCCTAAATTCACTAATTGGGGCGTGTACTGATCCGTAGTGGAGCCAATACCAATTACGCCGTTATAATTGCGGCCCCAGCACTTCAAACTGCCATCATCAAGTATTGCACAAACGTGATAGAGTCCAAGGCTCACTGAATTTGCAGTTCGACCGATTCCCAAATCGACGCTTTGAGGCGTGGTTTTGAACGTAGTAGAACCTATTCCAAGCTGGCCGTAGGTATTGTAACCCCAGCACTTTAATGCGCTATCACTGAATATACCGCAAGCAAACTGAGAAGAGATATCGAATTTACCAATATTCTCAATTGGAGAGGAAGTGAAACGCAATGAATCGGTTTCAGAATCGGTTTCGAAGGTACCGGTAGACGTGTTTCCAACAATATTCGTAGAAATCGTGTTTGTGCGTCCTAAAACAAGATTGACAGTACTGTTTGTCGAATATGTCTGGAACGCAGATTTTTCTTCAAGGGTTGAAAATTCCCACGAAGGTAGAGACGCACTCATGCTGATGGTGGCCATCAAAAAAGCCAGCAAGAATGCTCGGACTTTCCCCCTGGGGCCTTGTGCCATGGGAATTGTAGGAAATTGGAGTTAATAAAAAATTAGCCTACAGATTCTGTATTGAATTTGCCGTTCAGCAACCCAAAAAAACCCATTTTTCCAAGTCTATTTTACGAGATAGAATCTTGACAAAAATCTTGTGAACGGGCCAATGCTTATCTCAATGAACGCATGCATTTGCGCCATGGTCGAACTTGAATGTCCGCACTGTGAGGCCACCATCGAACTTGCAGATGGGGCTTATGGAGACTTCGAGTGTCCTTTGTGTGAGGGTGAATTCGAGTTTGGAGAGCCTCCAGTTCAATCGATTCATCCCAGTCAATCTGTCCAACCCGCTCAGCAGCATCAAGCAAAGGGAAGTGGATTTGACAGTACAATGAAAATCTTGACCGGAGTGAGTCTCGGCGCAACCATCCTTGTGTTGCTGGCTACGATAGTTATCGTCATCATGGTAATTCTTCTACTCAGTCTTGCTTTAAGTTCACTTGACGGTTCATTTATGTGAGGTTAACATAGGCGTATTTTCTTGTCAAAAGGACTCATATTAACTTCGTTTGAACTGATGCGTTTTTGCGTTTTGTTGATGCATTGCTTTGCCAGAGATGAGCAACGGATTCCCACATGGATTGTTGAATGAATGTCGATAACGATTCAGCGCCAACCAATTCTCCTTTTGATTCGTGGACCTGCAGGCTATCTTTTGGAACCTTTTCAACAACGGAGAGGCCTTTGCGTAGTTGTACAGCAACATCATTCACCGTGTTTATGTCGTTCTGTTCGCACATTGATGCGACTCGCTCCTCCATCCATGAAGGGAACTCGATGTCTTCGACCGCAGAGTGCAAGGTGGGTTGCTTCGAAATCTCGTTTTCAACTATGCAAACATCCAGTCCGTTATCGTGCAGCATTCTGGCTACTGATGAGGCAACGATATCTGTTCCAACGACGTGATAGGGACTTTCACCATGGCCAGGAGAACGATTGACATGATGTTCATACGAATCGACATCAAGGCGAGAAGCATGCGTGAGAATATCTCGCTTGCGTACGACGCCCATCACGGGCATCGAAGGGAAAAATGGACGGTCAAACAGGCCATGACACCATTGAATGCCAACGACCGATGATGGGTCACGTCCATCGAGAGCATACTTGTCGTTGAGGGTTTGACCGATAAACAATGAGTGTTCAAGCGATTCGGTCCAAAGAGGCACTGCTTTACCCCAAGTCATTCTCAAGTTGTTGTGCAATTCTCCGTGGCGCAGAAGAGACTGTTGACAAATATTCCATAGCGTCGAAGGTGATTCTGCGTACTCCATTTGATGGTCTTTCAGCCGGATAACCCGCGGGTCATCTGAGGTGTCTCTCCATGACTGTAAAGCCCACTCGGGTAAATTTGAGGATGCATAAGGGTCGGTGACCGAAAAAATATGATGCCACGGATGTTCACGGAAGATGAGCAATTCATCGAGGTACTTTTCGGCCGACTTGGTCCCAACTGCAGCTGCTTCTCTGGCCACCCGCATTGGAGAGAGAAATCCGTAATGAAATGCTGCGGAAAGTCGTGAGACCCCATTTGGGTCTGCGGCATTGTTTCGCCGCCGAGCATAACCGTTCAATCCCTTGTCGTAGAACTGTTGCCATTTGCTGAGTGCTGCTTGTTCTCCACCGCGTTCATGCCATACTGGGAGTACCGATGGGTCAATGGAACAGGTTCGAAGCAACTCGAATCGTTTGTTCATATCCTTGACTTGTTCAACCACATTGATGGGCTCAAACGGCAAAGGTCCCGAGTAGGCTTCAGGCTGAAGGTCTGTGGCTGGCCATGTCGCTTGTAACCTTTTTTTCCTCATCTTTTTGGTTGCGTCGCGAAACTTGTAGGGACGGTCAACAGACTTTCCAAACAACGGCATTGGAATAACGCAATGGCAGTCGATATCGTACACCGGGCATGCAGCATTTTTTGCGATGGTGTTGACCCAATCGGTCCACGGTGGAAGAGGAAACATATCGGTGATGATGCAACTTGCCGACTGACCAAACGACTTCATCACTGAAGGGCGATGACCTTCTCTTGCAATGTGCAGAACATATCGAAGTCCTGCTTTTCTGCAACCTTGGTCCATATCCACTGCCGCATCGAGCAGCATGTTGTGATGACGCAAGGATGCATGTGGATAACGCTCATCAATGGCGTGGTAAATCAACAAGGGAAGATTGTGCTTCGCTGCAAAATGTTTGCCAACATCGATGGCTGGATTCTCATGCAGTCGAAATGACGATTTCAACCAAACCACAACAGGCCCTGAACCATGAGGTTCAGCAATACTGTTGAGATGACGTGTGCGCTCAAGCAAATGACCCGGTAATGCTTCCATCATAACCCAAACCAAGTGCGTTAGGATATATACCGCTGTTTCTGCAATACCTCAACGGTAGAATACAATCTGACTCTAAAGAGAGTGGTCCCCGCTCCCATGAGAGAGGATACAACTGAAAGCGCTCAACCTCTCGATAAAGCGTGGACTATCCGAACTGATTGAATTCGAGTCCCCGCTCCCAGACTTGAACTGGGGACACCCTGATGTCTGCTGAGACGTTTGTTTTTACACAACTACAGTCAGGTGCTCTACCAACTGAGCTAAGCGAGGTATTCCTTCGCACTAGACACCACTACTTAATCCTCATCAATTGAGCGAAAGGTGGAAAAGGGAATTTTCCTTCGAAATTGGGTCAAAAACCCTGAATCAACCCTTACCTTATCATAGGTCGAGGTACATGTGCCATTGCGAGGAGTTTGGAATGGACAATCTACTGCCAAAATCGCCCTCTCGATTGACTCGGGAATGTGCGCGCTTAAGTAGGGAAAGAGTAGGCTCTCGGAATCAGGATGTGTAGGGATGGGACCCGGTGCTTCAGGAACTGAGAACAACGCTCTTGCCGACATGGTGAACCAAATGGCCAACGAGGCGAAGCGCGGCGCTACTGCTCTCATGGATGAGGAAGTCGGAACCCTCGGAGTCCCCAATCCTCGAATTCTTATCGTTGGTTGCGGTGGTTCTGGCAACAACACACTCGACCGGATTACTCACTTGGGCGTTGAAGGTGCAGTTACGGTCGCCATCAACACCGATAAACAACACTTAGATCACACCCGTGCTCTGCAAAAACTCCTCGTCGGGCGACACATCACCCGAGGCCTTGGTGCTGGGGGCGACCCGTCAACCGGCCGTCGATGTGCTGAGGCTGGCCGAGAAATGATTCGCCGAATTGTTACCGGTGCCGACCTTGTGTTTATCGCCAGTGGACTTGGAGGCGGTTCTGGAACCGGAATCTGTCCGATAGTTGCTGAAGAAGCCAAAGCTGCTGGCGCTCTTGTGGTTGGTATTGTCACCACGCCGTTCCATGTCGAGCGCCGACAACGCATGACAAAAGCGCTTGAAGGTCTTGAATCGCTTCGCCGCGTTGCCGATGCCGTCTTGGTGTTGGACAACAACCGTTTGTTGCACTATGTGCCTCACCTCCCGCTTGACGAAGCATTTTCGATTATGGACCAACTTGTTGCTGAAATTGTCAAGGGCATTGTCGAGACCATCACGCTGCCTTCACTCATCAATCTGGACTTTGCCGATGTTCGAGCCATTATGGCCAACGGCGGAGTGACGATGATGCTCTACGGCGAAAGCGACCGTGGGCCTGAAGAAGTGGTTCACGAAGCACTCAACCATCCTCTTTTGGATGTTGACATATCCGGTGCAACCGGAGTTTTGATTCACGTGACCGGTGGCAGGTACATGACTTTGGATACTGCATCCCAAGTTGTTGATCTGTTGACCTCGAAAGTCAGTGAAGATGCAAATGTGATTTGGGGTGCTCGTCAAGATGCTGGATTTGGTGATACCATCAAAGTCATGGCCATTATTACCGGCGTTGGTGGAACGGATTTACGAACCGCTCGAATGCAGCCAAACCTGCTCGGTGATGCGTTGCGCTTAACCCAAGACCAAGGTCGAAATCAAGGAAACGACAATCTCGGATTCCAACGATTTGATTGATTTTGGTGGCGAAAAAGCCTATTTGGAAAAAAGAACATTCCTTCGTAACCGTCAAATGTATGGAACGTTGCATCTCAACCATGCGAGCCAAGACCCTTGTGGCACTCATCGTTACCGCCTTGATGCTCACGCCTGTTCAAGCAGGCGATGTAACTGCATCCCAAAGTCAACAGCAAGAAGACCCGAAGCAACCCAATGCCAACAACACCACGATGTACATGTGGAGCAACGGCATGGCGACCGAGTGGTCTCACTTCAGTCTTAACGAAACCGAATCGGTTGAGGAAGGAGAGTTNACCGAAGAAAAAGACAACGGNNTTATCAACATCAAATACAGATTCACTATGGACCCAACCCTTGACAAGCGACTCAACATGACTGTTGGTGGAGAGATTCGCGGCAACTTCAATGTCTACTACGAAGGCGATATCGACAACGGTGGCGAAGGAAGTTGCAACAACGACTGCGAATACCTCAATATTACCGTATACCGCGGTGCAAGCAAAGTATACCAACACACTGAACAGCCGTGGCCTGCTGAAAACTGGAAGAATATTGTGTTCTCCTATACTATTAACGAAGAAGATGGCCACAACGTTTGGGACTCAACCAACGACAATCCAACTATCGAAGTCACCATGAAGGTCAAAGGAAACTACCAGAGTGGTGGTCTCTTCGGCTTACAAGGTAGCGGAGAACCTGCTGCATTTGGATTCAAACTCGGTGAAGATGCACGCCTAGAATTGCCAATCGACGAATCAACATGGAGTGAGAAATTCCAAGCTGGAATTGATGATTCAATGGGCGAAGAAGACATACCAGGATTCACACTTGTCGTCGCTTCGGCTGCAATCGCAATGGCGGTCTTTGTCAACGTTGGCAAAGACGAAGACGACGAAGCGTGAATTTAACGCATCGCCTGAACAGCCTCGAGAATTGATTCTGTGTTCAGTGCAACTGCTTGTTGTTCGCCAGATTCAAGATTCTTGACCATCGCTTGGTTGCTTTCCAAGTCTCGAGGGCCGACAACAACCGTGAATTGACAACCAATGGAATTGGCCCACTTCATGGCCTTGGGAATCTTTCGCCCTCGCAGTTCAAGCTCAACGCGCTCTCCACCTGCTCGCAAGCCCGCAACAATTGGCAGCACATGCGAGACATCAATGCCAAACGGAATCACGGCAACTCGACCGCTGGGGTCTACTTCTCCGGGAACGACTTCTTCTCGACCACTTGCCTCAGCCTGTGCTTCAAGAGCAAGCAATACTCGGTCGAATCCCAAACCGAATCCNCAGCAAGGGTCCAAGTCGGGCAAGCCAAACAAATGCAGCAGTTTGTACGANCCGCCACCGAGCACTTGCCCTTCACCTCCNAGTTCAGGAACCTTGACTTCAAACACCATTCCAGTNTAGTAGTCAAGGCCTCGAGCCACAGTCAAATCCACGGCAAGAGAAGGGGGGGCTGGCGCTAAGGCGGCGACAGCATCAAGCGTAGTTTGCAAATCATCCAGTGCTTCAAGAGAGACTCCAGCAAGTGAGGAAAGAATTTCTCGAGCAGGCCCAAGGGTTTCTCTGCCGCCTTCAAGTTGGGAAAGTGCTCGTAAAGGTGCGGCGTTTTCAGGGTTAATCCCGTTGTTGCTGAACAGTTCAGCGAGCCCTGCATCATCGCCTTTGTCAAGCAGACGCATCGCACTGGCAACTGGAGGTTCACTTGCGCCTTCTGGCGCCTCATTGGACAATCCTAATCCGGTCAAAGCACCTTTCAAAATCCCAACATGCCCAATTCGAATTTCCCAATTTTCAAGACCGCACGCATCCAGCATATCGATAGCCAAGGCGATGACTTCTGCTTCGGCNAATGGNCCTGATTCACCNATCAATTCGACTCCATACTGGAAAAACTCGCGATATCGGCCTTTTTTCGATTCTTCGTATCGGTAACATTGCCCGTAGTAGGACAGTCGAAGCGGGCGAGGAAGCATTTGCATGCCTTCTTCAGCAATCATTCGCATGACNGGAGCAGTCAATTCTGGCCGNAGNGTTAAGGGGCGCTCGCTCTTATCCTCAAAAGCATAAAGTTGAGAGACAATTCCTGGGCCTGACTTTGCAGTAAACAAATCCAGTGACTCAAACACCGGTGTCTGAATTCGAGAAAAACCATGACGACGAGCCCGTTCTTCCAAGAGATGCTCAAACGCTAAACGACGCGACATCACCTTTGGAGTGAAGTCGCGAGTTCCACGAGGGCGTTGCACCATGAACCTTCCACGAACCGACTGTTCATCACCTCTTCGCTTTCAAACAAGCAAGTATGTTGGTTTCTCGACTCAATGTTGTTCAAGGTTGGCAAACCAATTGTCACTCCAATCGGTTACTTCAGGTTCTATCTCTTCTTCCGTTGCCCAAGTGGTTGGCATTTCGGGTTCATGCTCGGCCTCAACAAGAACATCAAGGTCGGGTGCAGACGGAACCTCTGTTTCGGGATTGAGAGATTCTTGAACGGGTTCATCTTCAAGCAAAATTTCCGGTATAGGTTGACCCTCATCAACAACAACACCTTTGTCCTGACGTACCTCAACCAATTCGGGAGTATCAAGAACATCTGAATCATCAGCATCCAGCTCGAACTCGGTGGGTTCGACCGTTTCGTTTTGTGATGATTCAGCAGAGGGTTGTTGAGAGCCAAAGGCTGCGAATGCATTGGATACCTCACTTACAGGAGGTGGTAGCGCACGAGCACGTTCTTCGGCTTTTCGTCGTTCAAACAATGCTTTCTGCTCAAGTTCTGCTCGCTCCTCGGCCATTTGTGCTTCGACTGCACGCCACATTCGAGTCTCCTCTTTCTTTCTCGCGATGGATTCTTCTCTTTCGATTTGCGCTTCACTGGGCCGGTCAAAGCGTTTCCAAAACCACCATGCTACGAAAATGAGCAACAGCGAGACGACAAGACCTGTGACAAGGGTTTCCACAAGGTCGTCCATAGGACCACACTCTATCAAACAAGTTCAGCATCAAGGGATTTGTCGTTCATGAGGTGCTCAAAGCCTGGAGCGACTTCACCTAATGCGACAACCANTTCATCTTCGCCACCCGGTAAACTCGAGATGTCGACATCCGCACCTTCNGGAATGTTTCGATACAGTGGTCTGCGGATGAGGAATTTGTTGAACGAAATGAACAGTGCTGCAACCACACCCCAGAACATCAGGATAATGGAGAGCCCCTTCGGATTCGACGGGTCCCAAACATCCGGAGTGTTGGCAATCATGTCGCTGAAATACGAGAACATGAGGACAATGAACAGAATTGGGAATGCCAAATACATCAGCAAATCCCACCATCGTCCAACTTCCAAATCGTTGTCGCCGGTGTTGATGAAATCATCACGGAAAGCGGATACTCCAAATCCGAGGTAGCCCTTGAGACCAGGGGGTGCTACGCCTGCCTCAACGCCGGACTTCCAGCGCAGATAGCCGTATTTCCAAATCGAGAACGCAATAAACAGCCCAGANAACATGAGGCCGTAACCCCAAATNTGNTCTTGAACTTCAAGGAATTCGGGGAATGCAACACCGCCGTCATCGAGTTTTATCCACATTACTGCTGATGGCAGACCAAACAAGAACAAAGCAACTCCAGTCAAAGCGACCGATTTCTCTCGTTCATAGCCGTGGTCAACGAAATTNCGAACACACAATTCAACGGTCGAAATCATCGAAGTCATAGCGGCAAAGGACAACGCAAGGAAGAATCCTGCCATCATAAACAACGGGCCAATCGGTGCGAACGGTGCCTGAGCAAACACTTCAGGTAGCGCCAAGAACGTAATTGCTGATGAACCACCGGTAACGGTTGCAAGCGGGTCNGGATTGACTGCAAATATTGCTGACAGAACAGCGAGCCCTGCAATAATTGAGATGCTGTTGTTGGCCAAGCCCATGGTGAAAGCATTGAGCACNGTGTCCTCGTCTTTGCTCATGTAAACTGCGTACGTAATNCACATACCCATACCAGCAGAACACGACCATGCCGATTGCGATAAGCCATTTATCCAAACTTCAGGTTCAAACAGCATGTCAAAGTCAACNGTGAACATGAACAGTGCACCGTCAAGCGTACCGTCTGAGAAATCCATCCACAGNGAAAGGAACAATGTCAAGAACAGCAAGGCGAACAATGAAATCATCAGGTAAAAGTTGACTTTTTCAATTGCTTTGGCNCCTTTCCAAATTGCAGCCAAAGTCANAGCAATGACCAAGAATTGGAAGAAAATAACTTGTCCNGGATTTTGTAAGAAAGCATTCCATACCTCNGTAGTATCAACGTTCTCACCGTTNAAAGCACCGGAAATTCCAAGTTGGAAATACTTGATTGTCCATCCTGAAACNACAGCGTAGTAAAATCCGATTGCTGTAGAAATCCAAGCAGTCCAAAGCCCCATCCAAGCGAATTTCTTACCAGCAAATATACGGAAAGTTCCGATAGTACCTGTACGGCTTCGCTTACCCATCGCATACTCNGCNATGACCAGCGGAATGGACCATATGAACAGGAAAAACAGCCACGGAACGAGGAATGTGCCTCCACCGTTGGCACCAACCATTCTTGGGAAACGCCAAATGTTACCTGTACCGATAGCTGCACCAATCGATGCGAAAATAAGACCGAGACGGCCATTAAATTGGTCTGAACCTTCTGCCATTCAAAACCCTCCTCAGTCTGTTGCCTCTTCTGCAAGTTCTGCAGCAACAAGGTCAATCTCTTCCTCATCGATAAGCATCATTCGAAGACAAACAGCTAAACCGCCCCAAACGAATGANGCAGTGAGACCGAACATGAACAGAGAACCGATGAAACTGCCGTATGCGGCACGGTAGGAAAGGTCCAATTCGAAATAATCTCCATCNGCAGGATATTGGTACAAGTCAGAACCGGAAAGAGTCGACACAGATGCCTTGTAGTGAAGTTTACCGGTTGCCGTTTCGGAAATTGGAACCATGCCTCGAAGGATTGTTCCGTTACCGTTTGAGACGCTACAGTCACCCTCAACTGACATTACTCCAACCGATTCCCATGAGGTGGTTGCCCATTCGCGAGGNCCGAAATCACTCTGCAAACGACTTGGTTTAACCGTACGCCACAAAATCTTGGANTTTGATTCGCTGTAAGGGAATTGGTTCGAGACACAGATGTCCACAGGAATATCACCTGCTTCAGGAATGTCTGATTCATCGAGTTCTTTGAGATAATTTTGCTGAGAGATATTAGCGATTGCTAAATCGGCAAGTTCTCGTGGGTTGTCCGCAATTTCAGCGATATAAAATCCAGTTCCAAGGTTTCTCACCGCAATGTGATCGATGTCGTCTTGGTGTTGATGGAAAGCCGTACCTATTTCTGAAGTGTAGCAGTACGAGCCGTGCACACCATAGTGCCAGTCACAAAAATCACCGGATGTCGGATACAGAGAAGATGATTGTAAATTTGCATATTGAGTCATATCAGCCAATTGCTGTCCGTGATACTCGAGTTGCTCATGGTCTGGACTCTGACAATCGGTGCAGTGACCCCACGGCCAAAGAATGAGTTCGGAGTAGGAGTGGTGAGTGATGGTTGCCTTGAACTCGCTTGCACCGTCGCCAACATCGTCGTTCATTTCGGTCATGTCTTGGATGAATTTGGTTTCTGGCTCGGAATTTCCTCCCCACCAATCTTCGTCGGTCACACCGTCAGCGTCGTCGTCTTTTCCGTCAACGTGGTCTTCGTTGATTTGTCCGTCACCGTCGTTGTCTTTGTCGTCAACNGGACCGTTGTANACATCGTTGTTTGAACCGTCAAGTTCGCCTTCCGAAGGCGAACACGTACCCGGAATTAGAGGTCCTGTAGCACCAAGAGGCGCCCCCCATTCAAATTGATAATTTCTGTTGAGGTCGACACCATCACAGTCTTCATCAACTTCTTCTTGAAGGTCAGGTAGAGGCGTTACACCGGTGAAAGTGTTGTCTCTGAGGTTCTTTCTCCAACCTCCACTGGGGCATGTTTCCCANGCTGGAGCAGGACAGAACACCTCTCNGTCGTAGATATTTCCATCAACGTTGAGCATTGGAATAAGATAGATTTCACGTGAATTNACCAAGTCGGTAATCCATTGTTCAGAGTAATCCTCGTCAACACCAAGGTCNCCAGGGCCACAGTTNGTTCCATCNCCGTTGGAATCTTGATGTTCGGTTGCAAGAGCAAGGCAGTCNCCGTCATCATCAAGAATGCCGTCACCGTTTTCATCGCCCCAGCCATCTTCGTCAACCTCTCCATCNCCGTCGTTGTCGTAACCGATGTTGTTGTAGGAGAAGGCAATNACTTCCATTTGGAGAATGACGACTTGGTACGACATCCATTCACGAGCGTGGTGGTTTCCAACAATCATGACATCGTGGCGGTCTTCGTAGTTGCCGTTGTCACCGACAAACGGATTGTAATCGCCACCCTGAACGTCTCCGGTGATTTTCAACCACGGCGAGGAGTGGCCGTAATACCAGCCCTCATAGGCGTCTGCTGTGACTTCTTCACCGCGAGCATTGGTTCCACCGTTCATGCCTTCGTGATATTCGAAAATATCAGGGTTATCCTCNGCGAGGCGCATCATTCGAGTCTTCATTGTCTCGTANGTGTGGTATTCCTTGAATTGAAGGATGTTGTCTCCAGCTGGAGCCCATGGGAANATCATGTTGATGTAATCGCTCGACCAAATGTCCTCCGGGGCATCGCCAGTGGGCTCATCTTGAGCAGTACTGGCAATGGCGAGTGGAGAAATNAGNGACAACAAAAGAGGNAGAACAATNAGGGCTCCAAAAGAGGGGCGGGTACGAACAACTCTACCGTTTGTCATCATGGTATCAGTCAACCCAAAACGCTCGACTTCTTGAAGCGTTCGCGGCAATGGCTGTCCCCGTAGGGGACATAAATGAGGCGAAAGTGACCAATAGGAGCACTTGTTGGAGTTNCCATGAGCAACCTCCTCAGCCCTGCTGAAGATTCGTTTTGGTCCGAGCAGANNCTTGGNCTGACTCACCTTACNCTTGCNGTTTTGGTCGGCCTGTTGCTTCTTGCTGTTGCCACCCGTTTTCTCACAATGAGGTTGTCTCCAAGAATCTTGAAAAAAATTATTCGTTCAGATTCAATTCAATCAAAGACTGTNAAAGAATCNGACAAAGCTCTTGGAACTGCTGCNGGGGCTGGNATTTCATTCTACATCTTGACCGCACTTCTCAACCTTCCNGCAAATGAAACAACCGGCTTTGAGCTGCCGGGAATGCTCGAAGATTTTATTCCGAATATTCTGCAATTCATTTTTGCGGTTTCATTGGTTGTTTGGGCTTTCCGTCTGGTTNCAATCGTCAAAGATGTGGTCGAATTATTCGATAAAGACGGTGAACTTGACGGTTCAGAAAAGACGCTTATCTCGGCAGTAGAAAGTCTTCTGCGATTCCTCATTATCGCNCTNGGNGCGGTGTTCATCGCTGATGCACTTGGATTCAACTTAACTTCGCTTGTTGCAGGTTTNGGTATTTCTGGACTGGCTNTGGCACTGGCTGCAAAAGACACGATTTCCAATTTATTTGGTGCAACGACGGTGCTTCTTGACCGGCCNTTCAAGGTCGGCGACTGGGTTATCATCGACTCTGTCGAAGGTGAAGTCATGGAAATNAGCCTTCGGACCACACTCATTCGAACCGCTGCCGATACGGTAGTTACCGTTCCGAACGCCAACTTGGTCAACACACCAATCGAGAATTTTGGCAAGCGACGTTGGCGACGATGGCAATCGCTTCTGCACCTTGACCTCAACTCTGACCCCGATGACGTCGCTTCGTTCTGCGACGGAGTGATGGAATTGATTACGGCATCGGATGTCACTGTCAAACACGACAGTTCATGGTGCCAAGTCACGACGCTCTCCGCTCAATCCCTTGACCTCTCATTGAACTTGTATTGGGATGTTGCAGGAGGCGCTCCGGAACGCGAAGCGAAAGAAAAATTCCTGCTTGGAATCATGCAACTGGCCAAGCAAAAGAACCTCAAGTTCTTTGATGCGCGCATGATGTTGAATTCCTAATACGGCTTCGGATCTTTCATTCGATAGATGGCGTTTGAGGCAAAAATAATCACGCCACCCAATACGGCCAAAAGAAGACTTTGTGTCGTCGAAAGTGTCTCCATTCTCGATGAAAAAAAGGCNACTATTAGACTCGTAACGCCGACCCACTGGCCGGACTTCCACATACGTAAAGTACCCAGATGTGCTTGCAGACGTGAGACATCGTGCAACCATGCCTTGCAACGCTCTACAGTACTCTCATCTGCAAATGCTGTAGCTTGTGCTAATTCCAGCAGTGCTGCATGATAGCGCCANACCCAAGCGCCACCCCGNACAGTCGACAANGCCGGCGGTGAGGACCATTGAGAAGGACATGANCGACTCCATGTTTCAAGCAAAAGACGCCTTTGCGCCTCACTGAGCGGCTCTTCAGCCGACCATTGTCGTTCAAGAATCATCAAACTTGCAAGTGACGGCAGACGGTCATTTTGACACAACAAATGTTCAGCCAACGAACGGCTGAGAGGNACGAATTTTGTGACACCGTCCACATCAACAAGTCGTTCGAGGGACAGATGCAAACGAGGGAGCCCTACTGTAGAGGATGAATGCGGTGCNCGCCACATTGTTTTGGTTTTCAATTCATCTTCCATCGATTTCAAGCGNTNGTTCCANCGCCGTTCAGTATTGGGAGTCTCAAAGGTTGCCAGTGAACTGTGGATTGCACCAAGGTGCTTGACCATGGCAAGAACCTGCTCTTCATTGTTGATTGCAGAGGTTATTGGATGGCGGGAATAAATCAGCACTCGGTCATGACCGTCGACTGTCCAACCACCTATGGGCAAATGAATCGATTGGTTTTCCAAAACTTCTTTCCANGGCCCGTATCTCGATAANCGAGAGACATCGTCTCCAACGCCAAAAGGTTGTATGTCGGCTTGAAACCTCTCATTGAGAACAACCACAATCCCGCTTGGAGAAGAGGACAAAATCTCGANATTCGAAATTTCTGAAACCCACTGGCCCCAAACAATCCCTTTCTNAGGCGCTTCNTGCCATGCACTCGCTGACAAAAAAGGCTTGAAATNCCAAGTTGTGGNACGGCCAAATGATGTTCGAAGTTCACCTTCCAAATTGGCCTCATCGATGGTCGATTGCGCAATGCCTTCAGGCCACCATGCAGACTCGTCCATGGATATCCGAGCGGGTAGAGGTTCTCAAATCTCGCCCTCAAATCTGAGTTTGAGNAGGGGATGACATCATACCTCATGGATGCTACGCCAGCACGGAGGCGGAGTAATGGGTATCTCTGAACGGATGGGGGATGTACTCGGACAGGCCGTCGAGTCAAAACTNCTGAAAGAGGTCCTAGAACACCCTGTCAAAGTCCAACACCTCGCCATCATTATGGACGGTAATCGGCGTTTTGCTTGGAAGAGCAATATTGCAACCGGAATCGGACATCGNATTGGAAAAGAGAAGTTGGAAAAGGTGCTCGATTGGACCCTTGAAATTGGCATCCCTTGGCTGACTGTCTACGCTCTCTCGACTGAGAATTTGAACCGCCCTGAAAAAGAATTGAAGGTGCTGTTCAATTTGTACAATGAAGGCTTGAGAGAAATTGCCGATGACCCTCGGATTCATGACAATGAAGTTCGTGTTCAGATAATTGGTCGACGGGAATTGCTTCCTAAATTGGTCAACGATGCCATCGATTATGCGGAGAAGAAGACTGCAGATTACGATAAATTTGTGTTCACGGTTTGTCTTGCATACGGTAGTCGTGAAGAGATGATTGATGCAATTCGTTCGCTGGCCTCCGAACATGCTTCGGGTGAATTAAAACTTGAAGACATCGATCAAAAAGCNGTCTCNCAGCGATTGTATACTGGAGATATGCCTGACCCCGACCTGGTCATTCGAACCAGTGGAGAAGAACGTATTTCCAACTTTTTACTTTGGCAAATGGCCTATTCAGAACTCTACTTTTCGGATGTTTTCTGGCCTTCGTTCCAAAAGAAAGACCTGTTCAAAGCTATACGCACATTCCAAGAACGCCGAAGGCGTTTCGGAGAGTGACACGATGGTTGTGTGCGACGAATGCAACGGCTGGCTCAATCCTGCTTTGGCNGCNGATTCCGCTGTTCGANGAGGCGATNAAGTACTCTTGATACAGCGTAAATTTCCTCCTATGAAGGGTGCTTGGGCATTTCCTGGCGGATTTGTTGAACGTGATGAAGACCCTGCCCATGCCGCTGTTCGAGAGCTCAAGGAAGAGACTGGACTGGACGGTACGAATCCGAAGGTNTTGATGGTCATGGGCGACCCAAAACGCGACCCTCGNAAACACATCGTTAGCATCGTGTATGAAGTGCANGTCGATGAACAACAGCAACCTGTTGCAGGTGACGACGCAGAGGATGCTCGGTTTTGGCCTATTGAGGAGTTGCTCTCNGGAAANGTTGAATTTGCTGGTGACCACTTTACGATATTNCAGAATTGGCTCAATCAATAAGTTCGCTNCCAAGCAGTTTCGCAAGTTGCNTGCGTGAGTTTGGCCATTCCTCTGGCTCAAGAGCCTCTGTCAAATGAATTCCAGTTAGGAATTGTGCTTGCAGGTTTTTCCATTCATCTCCCTCNCACTGTTTTTTCCATCTGAACAAAGGATGGCCGTCGGATTGCAAACGGTCAAGAAACCCTCGTTCTGCTTTTGAAACNAGTAAAGTTGGCGTTCCNAGAAGTACTGCCTCACTGGCNAGAGTTACCGATTGAGTGATGACCCCATCGTGTGCTGCAATTTCCCGGTCTAGAGACCATGCATCTCCCGTGAATTCATTTTCATCCGCGGATGTGATAAGAAGGCCGTCCAGNACCTCGTCGGGAAAATCAATGATTTCATCTTCATCGTGAATACCATCTCCCTTTAGACGACGAACCAGTACTCGAGGTGGATTGCTCACTTGGGCTGGTCGACGGCTTGGACGTAAGTGCACATGACCATGCAAGCCATCGAGGCGATGAAGAGATACGGATTTGAGTGATTGCNCAAATCCGTTGTCCAGTTCTTCTCGCCAATGCGTAGGTAGNACAACATCGGTTGCAGCCTTACCNGCGAGTGAGTGNGCAATATGGTTCACTTCAGTATCGGTAATGTACCAACGTTCCTTGATTGATTTTAGNCTCCTCCGTAAAAACGGTGACTTCCACGCCATCAATTCAAGCGGAGCACCGATTGATACAATGCGGCGAATCGGTTCTCCCGATTGGTTGCATTGCCGCAGGAATCGATGACTTGAAGACCATCGAAGCAGCGCTTTCTTACGACGATTCTTGCCTACAGGTCGTTCTACCCAGTGAGTCTGTCGTCGAGGTAAGTGGCCGTCACCTTGTTGCAGTAAATTNTCCACCTCTTTACGCTGGGTTGCAATGATGACATCATCGCTTTGACCAGCTCGAAGAAATGGGGCAAGAAGGCGAACATGCGCAGGATGGTCCAGAACCCAACAGGTGCGCATACACCTTGCAGTTGAGAACCCACCCTCAATGCATCGCTTCGATGCGCGAAGTTGATGGGGCGCTTCGACTCACGCAGCGTCATGGAAAAGCAACGCATAGATCCGCCCGGCACGAAAAAGTACGCCCCATATTCTCCTGGAGTTGTTGTTGGAAACACCATTTGGCTTTCCGGTCAAATCGATGTTGACTCAGGCGACACCATCGATGTTCAAACTCAAGGTGCTCTGGACAAAATCGATGCGCTNCTTGGTGAAGCAGGTTCTTCAAAACACGATGTCGTGTTTGCGCAAGTGCTCCTCAAGTCAATGGACTTCTACGCACCAATGAACGAAGTCTATGGTGCATGGGTCGAATCGATGGAAGTCAAACCTGCTCGAGCCGCTTTTGCAGTTGACGCTCTACCTGCTGATGCACTCGTTGAAATTGTGGTCCAAGCCATTCGTTCTTGAGGTGGTCTTTTGCCTGGCTCACCTTACCTTGATGAGCCACCCAAAGGCCTTCTAACTTGGAAAAGACTTCTTGGATTCTCAATTCCGAGTTTCTTGATGAGNGGTTTCTTAGCATTCTACTACGATGTNGTTCTCGAAATGATGGTTGTTTTCACCGTATTTTTTACTCTCACTGCGATTTTGAGACGCTAAGTACGTACTGCACGCACATCGCAGGAATGCAGGCTCACAGACGATTGAAACTGTTGTCCGGCATCATTTGCCAACGCACACCATCGGGTTGAATGTAGACTGTTTGGCCTGTCGACTGGTCGTAAGTTCCTCCAGGGGGCAAGCCCGTGTAATCCGCTACAGATGTTGGTTGAGCAGGTGGCGGAGGTGCTGTAGCCATTGGTGCTGGCGTTGGTTGGACAGGTTGCATAGGTTGTGCTTGTTGAACAGGCTGAGCAGGTTGCATTGCCTGTGGGTACTGCATTGTTTGAGCAGGTTGCATTTGTTGGAACGACTGGGNGGGTTGTTGCATGGTNTGCATACCGGCTTGGTCCCACTGTTGTTGGGTAAGCATCTTCTCACTGTCGCCGTCTCTTTGGCGTAACAAAACAACGACAACTCCAGCCACAATACCAAGTACAGCAACGGTCGAGCCAATAATAAGTGGAGTGTTCGAAGACGTTGAGTCACTGGATGATTCAGACTTGCTCGAATCATCGTTGCTTGAATCATCGTTTACTTCTTCNCCGTTGGCAATCTTTTCTGCTGCTTCATCCGTTCCATCGTGCTGACTGGTATTGCCGGTGACGATTACCGAATTATCTGCTGCAACTGCTGTGCCGTCTAAAGTCGAGGATTCGGTCACGAATGCCACCGATGCAGCATGAGCAATACCGCCGTCGAGCGTTACAACATTCAATTGAATGGTGTATTCATGGAGCGGTATTTCCTCGTCGATATCAAAGGANACTGAGAAGGTGAGGTCGCCATTGGCATCTATATCGCCCCACGTAATCACGGCACTGTCAAGAAGCGCCTGATTGTAGGGTTCGATGATAATATCAAGCATGCCACCTGCGCTTAAATCAAGGCCGTTGTGGGCATCGATAGCTCCTGAAATAGCCATCTCACCTTCGGTGAGGAGTTGTTCGCGGTCGTCGATTTCAAGAGAGAATTCGGGCAGGGAGGTGATACTGAACGTGATTTCGTCAGAGCGCATAGTATCTCCAGAGGTACCGGAAATGAGCACGGTGTAATCTCCTTCGCTGAGATTATCAGCAATTGTGAGCGTTATAACTGCCATNAAGGGCGCTTTGCCTTGGGCAAAGTCGAGTTCAGCCGTCACACCGTCTGGAACAACTGCAGAGAGGCTGACATCAGCACCAAAGCCGTTCACTGGTTCAATGAAAATAGGAGTCGGTACAACCCACGGAACGCCTCCAGGCAGTACAATCCACGGATCCATTGTTTGGATTTCAAAGTCAGGTGTGTTGTCAACCGTGAATGGGACGGTAACCGAGCGTTCTCGGCCATCTTGNGTGCCCGTAATGGTCAGGATGTATTCACCGCTGGTAAGGTTCATCGTGTCCACAACCACAGCACCAAGGTCGTTTATTGTCAGTTGCTGATTGTCGTATGTCAGTGGAGCATCTTGTGCATTCACTGTGGCACTGATTGCCACGGTGCTGTTGAATTCATTAAATCCAACCACATTTATCCACGCAGCGAACGGAAGACCGTACTTGGCCATGTTGTCTGGGACACTTTCGAGGATTGTGAAATCAGGTGTAGCCCAGTCGTTGTTTCCTTCACGTCCAGCGAAGGATTGGATGCCGTTGGCAGTGAGGATTGTACCACCAATATCAAAGGACTGCGTTGAGAGATGACGATAATTCAAAGGCAAAGCACCCGAATCTTGGAACTCAATATCGAGCATCGTGCAGCCACCCATGAGAACGGTCATGGACAATGTACCGGAACCTTCCGCAGCTTCACTCCATACCTTTCCTTCACTCATTGGGAAATTGAATTCGTTCATTCCGTTAGCGTAGGTCAAGTCAGATTTCATCGTAGTCGACTGGTCAATTCCAGCGGGTATACATCCCTCTTCAATCGTGCCGCCGCTGTTACCGCCGCCCATGCCGCCGCCGTTGTTACCGCCACCGTTGTTGCCGCCACCGTTGCCGTTTCCACCTCCGGTGTTGCCACCTTGGCTCTCGCTGCATCCCATCATGTCAACGGATTCACCGGCAGGAGTGTCCGGACAGGTATCATCGTTGTCATTGACGCCATCACCGTCCGCATCTGCGTTACCGCCTCCGCCGCTGTTATCGGGGCAGCCGTCTCCATCAGCGTCATTGGAAGAATCAGCGTAGTCGTTTGGACAAGCGTCGCTGGAGTCGGGAATTCCGTCACCGTCAGTGTCGGCATCACCGCCACCGCCGCCACCGTTCTGAGCATCAGAACATCCAAAGCCGTCAACTTCTGCTCCTTCAGCAGTTCCTGGACAGTCGTCAAAGTCATCACCAACTCCATCGCAATCCGAATCAGGGTCGCCAAAATCATCAGTACAACTGCGACCAGAAGTATCCATCATAGCACCAAAGCCTCCGCTGGTCTCCATTGTTGAGGTCATCGTGAGGTTTTCATGAACAAGCGCCAACGAATCTTTGGCATAGCATGCCTCTCCGCTTTGTTCATCAATGGTCTTCGTCTCCATTCCAAAAATATTCATTGTGAGCGTCGCTTTTCCAACAATATCGACTCGATAGCACTCTTTTCCAGACACGGTATCTTGGCCAGTTACGGTCAACTGTTGGTATTCAACAAAAGTCACACCCGACATTTCCGGCATTGTAATTGAGAAATTCCAATAATCGCCAGTACTCCATACAGGAGCGCTTTGGTTGTCGGTAGATGCTGCATTGGCAAATTGATAAGACGAAAGATTGGAAGTGTACATGATGTCGCCATTTGCATCGTAAGTGTCGGAAGCAACGTACCAGCCTGCTGATGGCGCGTACCACTGTACATCATAACCAGCATCGATTTCAAGAACATAAGCGCCACCTCCTGCTTCGGTCATTGTTGCGTTCACAGAGACGCTGTAAACTCCCCCAACATCGGTCTTCTCCTCGTTGAGGAATATCGTGTCGCGTGTTTTTCCAGGATTACTGGAGCCGTGATGTGTGTTCTCTTCATCCCATACCGACATAGATACTCCGTCGCCTGAAGCATGAGAAAGCGTGAGCAGAAGAGTTTGGCCGGGTTCAAGCCAAACCGAATACCAATCGTGCTTGTCATCCCACATGTCTACAGCGCCACGAAGTACATCACCAGGGTAGACCACTTGACCGGATGTGTTCACATCGTTCGGTTCAATCTCCTCGATGACATCGACACTGCCTGCGGTGGTAAAGAGCGGAGCGTGAGAGGACTCGTCAAGCGTTGAGTGAACCATCAAAGGGTGCATGGCAGCGAAAATCATCAAGAGAACTACGGTGAATCTCATACCCTGCCGTTTATCAGAAGCGGTATAAGGTTTAAGTCACAAGGTTGTGACTGATTACTATGTTTGAGTACATTGTTTACTGATGAATGTAGAAGGAGTTTCTTTTCATATCATACTCAGTTGCTCATCTCGTATTGGAATATGCTGCAAGGTTGAGAAATCGTTATTCTATACATTATAAATTCTAAATCATTAAAGAGTTCCTCAATGAATACAAGCATAATGTCTATGATATTTAGTCGAATAAAATCTGCTCCTGCAGAAGCATTGTTGATACTGACTGCCCTTGTAACACTGGTGTACTCACTGAACTTTATGTTCGCTGCCGATTGCTACGTCACTGGAGGCGACGGGTGCTTTACTTTACTGAGCAACAACACGACATCCAGTGATGGCGCATGGGGCAAAGGTGCTCCGGAGTTTGCTTTCAATGGTATACTGATGTTTGGAGTGCTGATGTCAACCCTGCTCATTCTCAACGAAGGTGCGAAGGGCAAATGGACAGTTATGCTCCCGGTTTTGATTGGTTTTGTCGTTGGAACCATCGTCTTGTGGACCATGTGGGAAGACAACGGTTCGAGTGAAGTCCCGAAGTTCGTGACTCCAATAATTACCCTCGTGTATGGGGCAGCCTACTACATGTTGATGGCAGAAGATGAAGTTAACGACGGATTAAGTGATTTCAAGGTCGGTCTTGGAGTAAAAGACCCTGTAGCAATCATTGGACTGTTGTTTGTTATTGCAACTGGCTTGTTTTATGTTGTTCGTCAAATCATCAATCCAGAATCCGTCGTGGATGCAGTCACTGCTGGAGCACTTGAAGACGGACTTGGAGCCCCTTCGAAAGTCACTGTTGCCTTTTCAGGCGCACTCTTGTTGACCTATGTGCTGTGGGCATCCGTACTTCTCATGAAGGGCGCTAAGGGCATGTGGCCGGTAGCTCATCCTCCACTCTTCGCTTTCCTCGCCGTCACTGTTGCCAACTACTTTGCTTTCGTTTTCGGCCCAATTCGCGAGTTTACCGAACAGAACCAAATGGATGCTTTGGCAGGTCCAATGACCATGTTAGTATTCCTTTTGGTATACTTCCGTCTACGTTCTGAAGGCATTGAAGACGACATGACTGTGAATGGTGAGCCCGCAGACGCAAATACCTTTGATACGATGTTCTCCGTCGTTACTATCGTAATATGTGCGCTGTATTTTGCAGTGAATATGCTTGGTTAATTCGAGACGAGAATGATTTCGATACAGGGGTACCCCTCCAAAAGACGATTTCGTATGGAAATTGATGGGATTAATTGCATAGAATTATATCGATAAAATTGGAGGGTTTGATATGTCTTGTCCTAGTTGTGATTACTCAAATGTTGAGGAATTGTTCTATGAAGATCCAAGATTTGTATACAAAGGAGGAGGTTTCCCCTGCGTACAATGTGGTAAACCGTGTTGTGAAGAGTGCCGATATAAGAAGTATGAAATCGAAGATTACGATGGAAATGTACGATTTTTCTGTAGATATACTTGTTATGTGGAATGGAAAAAAATCAACATGTTGTGATGTTGGTATATTGTGGAGTTATCCGAATACCCATTGAAACAGATTGACATTTTCAAAGGGCTTTGCGTGGGTCATTTTAGACGCTAGGGACGTACACGACCCACTGCAAGACGTCGTGAACGAACTGCTCATCTGCTTGGCTGTAATGGTAAAGCCCCTGTAAACATATGCTGTTTACTTACACAAAAGAGACGAGAAGAAACAATTGAAAATTTGTTAGGTTGTTAATGTATGAAATCAATATATACTCCAATGTCCAATATACACACATGGCGGAAGTTGAATGGAATCAGGTCACTGGATGGCCTTCACAAGTTATCGACGAAATACTCGAAGATATTGAAGAAAAGTACAACCCTAGTTTTTGGAGGGAACTTGGAAAATGGTGGAGGGGCGAACTTCGGATGGAATACAAGGCTGGAATGACAATGGATCCAGATAGGCGCGCCAGAGAATACGGAGATGACTATGACTACATGGAAGTCGTCTATGAAACACAATCTTACGATCACGCTGTAGCGGTTGAGCAAGGAATTATTGACGAATATATTGATGATTCTTGGAATAACAACGAACGCGCTGGAGGCGGTGGAAGATTGCCTGATGGCGATGAAACACACTACGTATACATCGTTTATACTATCTGATGTCTTTATTGTTCAACCGAACATACACAAGGGGGGCCCTCTGTATTGACGGGTATACAGTGGGAATACAGAGGGTTTCCTCACAATTCAAATCATACCCCTCGTGCCGGGCTAAGGGTTATACATCGCTAATTTTCGCTGAGAAATATGGCCGAGGTTGAGTGCCCGTTATGCTCCAAGACAGTAGACCTAGGCAGTGATTCAACAGGGACTTATGAGTGTCCATACTGTGAGGGCGATTTTGAGTATGAAAGTTCAACTAGTCGGGACTTAAATGATACAAATCTAAAACGAAGTTCACTTGGAAAAATGAATAATTCAAGGGAAACTAGTGGACGTTTGACACAAGAAAATGCAGAAAAAATAGTATTGCCTATATTCATGTTGATATTCACTGTAGCTTTTCTTGTATTGGTTTTCGTCTACATGGGAGAGAGTGGTTGGGAGGAAACCAAAGGTGAGATTATCTCTTCATATTCTCCTGATTCGGAACTAACTGAATATCAATACACATTCAAGGTAGATGGTGAAACATTTAACGGAAGCGATGAATGTCATTTTACCGGTGGCCCAGGGGATGAACCAAACTGTAAAAGTTATGACATTGGTGATGCTGTAATGATCTCATATAATCCTGGAAATCCAAATGAAAACGAGATGGTAGACAATCAAGTACCATCTATCCTAATCTGTTGCTTTTCAATACCTGTCATAGCACTGGGTTTGGGTTTATATTCAAAATTGAGAGATAATACTAATTCTAACGACACCCATGTACAAATCGATTCAGATAGGATGTGAGGGACCATCCGGAACCCTTTTGCATTTTATTTTCCGATACAAAGGGGATTCAGTGGGGGCGAATCACTCGCCACCCTCAATAATTGAGCATTCAGCCCTCTTTAAGAATTGAAGAGAGCGTAATATCCAAATAAAAAATCGGTTTAATTAGAACATGAGCATGAAAGGTTTACCCCTAATGATAGTCTTTTTACTCTTGATTCCGTTATCCGGATGTCTAACTGATTCAGACAAAGTCGCAGATAATGAGCCAGAAGATTCTTCTTACCAAATCGAAGATGTCAATGATACAGTTACCGATAATCAAACCAGTGATGATATCATACAGAAACCAAATTTTGAGATATTATCCGAACATCCATTTGAATGTATGAATACTGGAGTTTTTGATAAATTCATTAATGTGTTCGGAGTTTATGTTGTAGCTTCCGAAGAAGCGCCATTGGAATATCTGAATCATACTGCACATATCCTAGCACAGTTGATTGATAATGATGAAGATGGGGCTGCTGATAATTCACAGGTTTTGAACGTTTTAGTCGAGAATAACTACATTATACCGGTATGGAATACCAGTGATCGAGATGAATTTTGGACTGGTGCACGAGGTACTCACTGCGAAGATAACATTGGGATGGCTGCTAGTATGTATTACGATGAAGATCAATGGGCACTTGGAGGCATACAATCTGCGGGAATCTGGGATACAAATTTGGAAGAGGTCTGGCACGTAGTTTCCGTGGGCTGGTATGAGACATATCCTGAACATATGGGAACAGAAGATGAAAATGGGGAGATAATTTCGTCAAACCTTACACGAGCATTAGATGCTGCCAGGGGCGGCCATTATGAATCAGTTCCTGAACAATATCCCGATGATGCGTGGTATACTTACTACGACGATTCTTGTAATTATCATTGTCAGGCGCATGAATATTTTTATTGGCTCCTGATGGCTAACATTGGAGCACTAGATTCCTCAATAACAGATAAATGCGAGGATAGTAAACATGAATGGAATGTTTGTAATAACTCAGAATTAGAAACAACAGACACATTGGGCTATGATTTATTCAATAANAATGGTTTTAATTTCCCAACAATGATNCCAGATGGAAGTTACCAAAGTGTTTCAAATAGCGACAATTAGTGGGTTTACAAGGGTCTAATTTCAAACCAGTGTATTCAACATGAGTGTATTCAAGGTATTGCANTCCGTCTATTCTTGCCTACCGAAGCGATAGGCGTTTCATTAAAGGGTTATAGAGGGTGTCAAATTGACTAGTATACATGATGGAGGTTTGTCAAATCAATGTACCAATATTGGTATATAGCCTCAATCTGAGCAAAGGATATGTGGACTGACGAACAATTACGTGAACAGGGCTGGACTGATGAGCAAATTGCAATCCGCAGAGTGGAACAAGCTGCCGAAATCACAACCACCAATATGGAACTCCCTGAAGTCAGCACCTCAATCCCGATTGTGGAGGAAAAAATGGAGGCTCTAAGCACCCCTCTTGAATCATCTGGAATCGCTTCTTCTATGCCAGGGCCAATGTCCGCCATTCTTTTGGCAGCAATGCTTGTTTTGGTGCCTTTTTCCATCTATTCAATCTCCAATGCAGAAGGCATAGAAGGCCCTTCTGGCAACGATGGGATGAATGGTTCGAACGGGACCGACGGGTCAAGCTTCCATCTCGTTGTCACCGCAGCCGAACTTGAAACATGCAACGAAGATCTCAACAACCAAATTTTCTTTATTGCTTCTCAAGCAATGTTCCACGTGTGTCAAAACAATGCGTGGCAAGAAATTGACCTCACTGGACAAGCNGGATTCAACGGTACTGATGGCATCGATGGTGTGAACGGAACCAACGGAACCAACGGAACCAACGGAACCAACGGAAACGATGGAGTCAATGGCAGCGATGGTAATGATGGACAAAACGGTGCTGACGGNACCAACGGTGAGAACGGCCTCACCTCCCTTATCGCCACACGCACCGAAGCAATTGTCGAAGGGTGCCAAAATGGGGGGACCATCGTGGAAACAGGTGTTGACGACAACGGCGACAATACGCTTTCTCTTGATGAAGTTGATTCATTTGTCGTTGTATGTAATGGCGAAACAGGCGAGGATGGCGCTGACGGAGCAGATGGCGCTGATGGAAGTTCGACCCTCACGATGATGGTCGCTCGTCTTTCCTTTGCACCAGCATTTCTTGGATGCAACGGAACCGGAGAATTACTGCAGCAGGGTATGGATAATGGAGCAGGCAACGGCATCGCGTTAAATGGAGCACTGGAATCTGGAGAGGTTATTTCAAGCATGCTGATTTGCACCACCTTTGAAGTGGCGCTCGTCGAAGATATCAACCCGACCGGACACAGCACTCCCGCCAATTTTGTCACCATCAATTCAACCATGTACTTCACAGCAAACAATGGAAGTGCAAGTGGAATTTGGGCCTATGAGAATGGAAGCATGTCACTGGTGTATTCGGGGAGTGTTCTGTCGTTGCGCGCAATTGGTCCACAATTGATGTTCGCAGGACAAGATTCNAACTTAAACGTCAAACCGTATGTCTTTGAACCAGCAAACGGAACAGCATGGCAAATTGGGGAGATTTTTCCCGGAGGCTCGAGTTATCCTGGTGAATTTACGCTCATTGGCACGACTGTTTTCTTTAGCGCTCGAGACAGTGCTGGTTCGACGGGCATTGGATTGTTTGACCTTTGGGCCTATGAAACTGTTAATTTCAGCGTGTGGAAAGTAGAAGCAGATATCCAACCATCATCGTTGATTGCCGTAAATTCAGACCTCTATTTCTCAGCTCAACCTCAGATTGGAGTAACTGGAATCGAATTATGGAAACATCAGACAAGCACAAATACCACCTTTATGNTGAATGATATCAATCCTGGGTCTCTCTCTTCAAGTCCTCAACACCTTGTTGCGATGGGGACAACGCTCTACATGTCTGCAAACGCTGGCACTACCCATGGAACTGAATTGTATGCTTATGAGACAACAAATAATTCAGTCTGGCTTGCAGCTGACATTCGTGGAGGGGTTGCCAGCAGTTCACCTTCAGACCTCACCGTTCTTGGCACCCAAGTCTACTTCCAGGCAACTTCAGGAAATCACTTCGAAATGTGGGCCTATGAGAGCCAAAACAACACATTTTGGGAAGTCACCGATATCCAATCCACTTCACAAACTGATGGTCCATCTGAACTCACGGTGCATCAATACACCGTGTATTTCTCCGCCAACGATGGTACGACTGGTGAAGAATTATGGGCGCACAATTCAATCAACGGAACAACTTGGCAGGTCATCGATTTGAAACCAATAGGTGGATTTATCGGAGATATTCATGTTCACGAGGGCCATGTGTACTTCGCAGGCGAAGACAACTGGGCTGGCCGAGAACTTTGGCGACTGGTCTTCAGCAAAGATGTCTCCTTTGTTTGAATATATCGGAACGACATATAATTTCCACGAAATCTCGAGGGGCCCCTAAACTCCTCAAGCCGTTATGGAAGAGTACAGAGGGTGTTCAGTCCCCCAGTACACTCGCTACCCATTGATTACATGTTGAATTCGGCAGCAAGCGCATCTGCGAGATAGTGGTATTCATCGATGTGATTGTAGAGTTGGGCAGAGATACGAATGTAACGTCCCTTTGGTGATTCCCATGACCAAACAGGGACTTGAATCCCATACTTTTCTTGCAGTACCTTGTGCAACGGGTCAGGTTCATGCAAGGGAATTCCGGCACCACCGCCATCCGGTAACACGATGGTTGCAATGCATGCAATCATTTCTTCAGGGCACGGCGCATCAATTCCAAGTCGCTCACAGAGGATGTTACGTCCTTGAATTGCTAAATCGTGATTGTGTTGCATAATGGCTGGCCATCCGCCTTCAACCATATTTTCCATGTATTCTATCGTGGCAGGAATTGAGCATGCTGCAGATATGTCTCGAGTCCCAGTCCAGTCAAATTCATGTCGAAAACGAGTGGTATCTCCGAGGGGAAAGGTCATTCCGTGACTTATGGTGAGGGGATGAATGAGATGTTGCAGGTCTTTTCGAACGTGTAAGAATGCCGAGCCTTTCGGCGCACACATCCATTTGTGGCAGTTACTTGTGGTGTATGAGGCTCCTAATGAGTCAAGCGATAGAGGAACCATTCCAATACCGTGTGCAGCATCGAGCAAAACCGCAACTCCTTTCGCCTCCAGTTCCTTTGTCAACCGTTCAAACGGCATCAATAGTCCAGTCGGACTGGTGACCGTGTCAATCATTGCAAGAACGGTGCGAGATGTAACTCCATCCATGATGGTATCAAAAGCGACATCAGCATTTTCAATTGGAAACGGGATGTTCACCGTCACAACTTGAGCCCCCCAACGCTTGGCAACGAAATCAATGGCATTACGGCAGGCCTGATATGCATGGTCTGGAACCAAAATCTCGTCTCCTTTGCTGAACACCAATGAGCGCAACACCGTATTCACTCCCGATGTGGCATTTTCGATAAGAGCAAGGTCTTCAGCATCACACTCAAGCATCATTGCTAGAGCCTTGCGTGAATTTGCCATGTAATCCATAGCCAAATCCTCATAAAATCGAACAGGTTCGTCTTCGAGCAAATCTTGCCACTTTTGTTGCTCATTACGGATGAAGACCGGAGTTGCTCCAAATGAACCATGGTTGAGGAATACACAATTTTGGTCAAGTTCCCAATGTTTCGCAAGTGAACTGCGCGAGGGGAGGCTCATGAGTGGTGCTTGTGCACTCAGCACATCAATACTCCCACATAAATCCGGAGATTTTTATTGGGATAAATGCCGTAACTACAGGTTGATATAAGGGGTGAGATTAGTCGTTATCGGGGCCGTAAAATGAGAGGCATGGGTGATGAAAACAGCGAAGCAAAATGTCCAGTAATGCATGGTGCAATAAGTGCGCCAAGTACTGGAATGAAGAACAATGATTGGTGGCCAAACCAGCTGAATTTGGCCATACTCCATCAACACGATAAGAAATCAAATCCAATGGGTGAGAATTTCGTATACAAAGACGCATTCAATTCACTTGATTATGCAGCCATGAAGAAAGACCTTCATGCATTGATGACCGACAGTCAAGATTGGTGGCCTGCAGATTACGGTCACTACGGACCGTTCTTTATTCGAATGACTTGGCATGCTGCCGGAACATACCGAATTGGTGACGGCCGTGGTGGAGCGAGCACCGGCGCACAGCGCTTTGCCCCTCTCAACAGTTGGCCTGACAACGGAAATCTCGACAAAGCACGTCGACTTCTTTGGCCAATCAAGCAAAAGTATGGAAACAAAATCAGCTGGGCTGACCTCTTGGTGCTTACTGGAATCGTTGCCATTGAATCAATGGGAGGTCCAGTCTTTGGATTCGGCGGTGGCCGTCCAGATATTTGGCACCCAGAAGAAGACATCTACTGGGGCGCAGAAGACGAATGGCTTGGCGACAACCGATACGGTGATACTCGTCAATCCCTCGACAATCCGCTCGCTGCTGTTCAAATGGGACTCATTTATGTGAACCCTGAAGGCCCAAACTCTAATCCAGACCCTCTATTGAGCGCTCAAGACATTCGAGAAACATTTGCTCGAATGGCTATGGATGATGCTGAAACAGTTGCTCTAACCGCTGGTGGACACACCTTCGGGAAGGCGCACGGTGCCGGCGATGCAGACCTTGTTGGCTCAGAACCTGAAGGCTCTTCAATCGAAGAACAAGGATTCGGTTGGGCAAATGCCCACGGCTCTGGAAAAGGTCGAGACACCATTACCAGCGGAATTGAAGGTGCATGGACTGCAAACCCAACGCAGTGGGACAACGGCTACTTCGACCTCCTGTTCAAGTATGAAGATTCGTGGAAACTCGTCAAGAGCCCTGCCGGCGCCAACCAATGGACACCAGCAAACCCGGACCCAGAAGACATGGCACCTGATGCAGAAGATGCTTCACTCAAGGTTCCTACCATGATGACAACTGCAGACATGGCCATGATTCGAGACCCTGAATATCGAAAGATATCCAAGCATTTCCATGAAAACCCTGATGCGTTCGGCGATGCTTTTGCACGTGCATGGTTCAAACTTCTCCACAGAGACATGGGTCCAAAGTCCAGATATCTTGGACCTGATGTTCCTGATGAAGAACTCATTTGGCAAGACCCAGTACCTGCGGGAAGTACCTCGTACGATGTCGCTGCACTCAAGCAAGCGATCAAGTCAACAGGCCTTTCGGTCTCTGAACTGGTTGAAACTGCATGGGCAAGTGCGTCCACATACCGTGGCTCAGACATGCGTGGCGGTGCCAACGGTGCTCGTATTCGATTGTCTCCTCAAAAAGACTGGGCTGCAAACAAACCTGAGCAACTCTCGAAAGTTCTTGCCGCACTTACTCCTTTGGCTGAGGCGCACGGCGCAAGTGTTGCCGACACAATTGTTCTTGCAGGTAACGTTGGAATCGAAATGGCCTCTGGAACTGAAGTTCCATTCATGCCGGGCCGTGGCGATGCAAGCGAGGCTCAAACCGACGCCGCATCCTTTGCAGTCCTTGAACCGGTTTCCGATGGTTTCCGCAACTTCTTGTTGAAGAACTACAGTGTTAGTCCGGAAGAAATGATGCTTGATAAAGCACAATTGCTCGGATTGACCGCTCCTGAAATGACCGTTCTTGTGGGTGGTCTACGCTCAATGGGCGTCAGTTCAGATGACCGAGGAATCTTTGGTGACAACACCAATCTCTCCAACGAATTCTTTACCACCCTCATGGACATGAATGTCCAATGGAAGGCTACAGGAAGCAACTCGTATGAAGCACATGACCGTTCGAGTGGAGAACTCGTTCGCAGAGCAACTCGCTACGACCTTGTGTTTGGAAGCAACTCTCAACTTCGTGCCATTGCTGAAGTCTATGCTCAAGACGATAACAAGGACAAATTCGTTCATGACTTCATTGCTGCATGGAACAAAGTCATGAACGCTGACCGTTTCGACCTTGCTTGAAGTGCGTAACAGATATACGCCGGTGACAGGTGGGGCTGCTATGGTCAATATTGGAGATACTGCCCCTGCCTTTACCTTGAAAACCACCGATAAGAGCGATGTGAGCCTTGCTGACTACAGCGGTCAGACTGTGATTCTCGCTTTCTATCCTGGAGCCTTTACTGGCGTTTGCGACAAAGAAATGTGCGCATTTCAAGACAACCTTGCTCAACTCAACGATGCAAATGCAACGGTCCTAGGTATCAGCGTAGACTCTCCATGGGCCAATGCTGAATTTGCTCGAAAGTATAACATTGAGTTCACTTTGCTGTCTGACCTTGATCGTGATGTTGTCAAAGCATACGACGCTACATTTGTCGGACTTGGTGGCATTGAAGGATACATGTCTGCAAATCGAGTTGTTGTTGTCATCGATAAGAACGGCGTTGTTCAACACCGCTGGGTAGCTGAAAACCCAGGTGTCGAACCTGACTACGATGCAATTGTTGCCTTTGCCTCAACTCTGTGAATGCATTTCACTCATTGAGCCGACCCATCCACCAATGAGGTATTGAGATGGTTACACTCGAAGAACTTGATGAGAGCACGTGGCAGGATTTCCTCAATGCCCCAATATCTGTTTTGATGTTGTCAAAGAACGATTGCCCTTCATGTTTGCAACTGAGTAAAGAATTGACCGATTGGGAATATATCGAAGCTGTACACGCCAACATTCGATTTGGAAAAATTATGCTGGACCGCTCTGGAATGGGGCGGTTCAAGATTGCTCAGCCGTGGGTCTCAAACATCGACATTATGCCCTTTTTGGCCATTTTTGTCAATGGGGAACGAGTCATGGAATGGGGTGGAAGAACTCGTTCGTATCTTCAAAATCAACTTGAAGTCATACTCGGTTGACATAGTCACTCCTTCACTCTTCACGCGCTTTAGAGTGTGAAGAAATCGAATCAATTACCGTATTTTTTACGAGAGGCTAACCCGGCAAGCAGTACTGCACTCAAGCCCATAATGATTCCAAAACCAGGAATGGGGGCAGTGGAGTCGCTCTTCATTTCGACGGTAACCATCGTCATGAGTGTTTCACTTCCATCAGTCCACGTGATGGTTACATCCACGGTTTCACTGACGTTTTCTTCAATGACTATGAGAGCGCCCGCACTCACTTCCCCAGCAACCGGTCCAATAGTGATGTCATTGACAGTCACGGTAATATCATCGCCGTCGAGGTCAATACAATGCGCCGTCATGTAGTAACTTCCTGCAGGGATTGTAATCACTGGAGGGACCATTGAGTCAAGGCCCACTTGAGCAGTCACTCCAGAAAGTGCAGGGATGGCAGCATTTCCTTCAAACGTGGTAGGAATTCCATCCACTTCCAAGGAATAGTACAGAGAGCATGTTGGTAGGCGATTAGCAGGGTACGATGTCTCATCAAGCGGAAGCGTTCCTGCCATGATTTCATCATCGTTTAGGAATCCGTCTCCATCTGCATCGGTGTCAAGTAGGTCACATGTTCCGTCACCATCGTAATCTTCAGGAACCACATTTCCATCGTTCGGGTCCGAGCCACAGTCAATCTCGTAGTTGGAATCAAATCCGTCGCCGTCTGCGTCAGAGCAACCGTCAGCTTGTACGACTGAACCAGCGGGTGTATTGTCGCACTGGTCGTTCTTGTCATACACGCCATCACCATCATGGTCGGATGTAGACGCCGAGGCCCAACAAACGTTTGAGACGGTTTGCAATTCCGTATCCCCAGCAGAGAACACCACAGTAATGCATGCATTGGTTGTGTCTTGAAGGTCATGGAATTCCAAGACATACTCCGAGACGTCTCCGGTACCTTGAGTCCAAATCACATCGTTCTCCAGCAGCGTTACCGGTGGAATGGGGACATTATCATGAACAATCCAGTCGTAGGTGTATTCTTGCCCAGCATCCAAATCAACGGCAGAAATAGTGACGTTTGCGTATTGGTAATCAGCATGCATATCTACTGCGACCGAAATTGAAGCGTCGTCTTGATTTGTGGTGTCATCAATGACATTGAAGTCGTTGCTCACAATCCTGCCGATGACAGCGTTATCGAAGTTTCGTACGACATTGCATTCGATATGGTGTGTGCCTGCATTTGTAGGTATCAAATCAGCAGTTCCAGTCGATGCATTGATTTGACCGTTGGATTGGAATATGAAATAATTGCTCCATGCGTTAAAATTCTGCCAAGAATGTGTGTCTTCAGGTGCAGTAGAGCCGTCTTCATAAAGGCCACAATCAAGGTCAAATTGCAAA
>NYZH01000014.1 GCA_002687075.1 Methanobacteriota archaeon | reverse complement strand
TGAAGAAGCACCTGCCGAAGAAGCACCTGCCGAAGAAGCACCTGCCGAAGAGGCTGCACCGAGCGCCGATTACGAATCGATGAAGGTTGCAGAACTCAAGGAGCTTCTCAAGGCTGCAGGAAAGCCAGTTTCTGGTAAGAAAGCAGACCTCATTGCTCGCCTCAACGAGTGAATATACCCGGACGCACTGTTCAGCCAGCGAAAGCAAGGTCGAATCGATTCTCAAGGCGTAGGTTTGACAAACTCGAAGTGTGAGGGGTTGGTATGAAACGACTCGGTGTCATTGGCGGAACAGGTCTCATCAACATGGCCGTAGGCGAGGAAATGCAGCAATCTGGCATTGAGTTGTTGCGACGAGACGATGTCACTGTAGAGACACCTTGGGGTGATGTACCACTCACATGTATGCGACTCAAATCCGGAGGCGATGAGAAAGAATTGTTCTTTTTACAACGCCATCATAACGATGGTGAAGCAAGCCGACCGCCACACATGATTGAACACCGGGCAAACATGCGTGCTCTTGCAGATGCAGGGTGCCAAGCCGTGATGGCTGTTTGTTCAGTTGGAGCAATTCCAGAAGATTTCCCACCTGGTAAGGTGGCATTGGCAGAACAATACATCGATTTTACCGGCAAAGCGTCGACGTTCCACGATGATGCAGCCGTTTTTACATCGGTAACCGAACCGTTTGATGCCATCATCAATCATCGACTGTGCGAAGTATTGCGCTCGGTACAAGAATTCTCTAGCAGCGAGCGAATGTTCTACACCTATTGGCTTGCACAAGGTCCCCATTTTGAAACCAAGGCTGAAATCGATGCAATCGATTCACTTGGCGGACATATGGTGGGGATGACTATGCCGAGAGAAGCAAAGTTAGCACGAGAGCTCAAACTACCGTATGTGGCCGTGTGTATCTCCTCAAATTGGGCAGCGGGTCGTGAACCAGGGGATTCTGGAGCAGACCTTGACCACCATGCCGTATCATCACAAGCCAATCGACGATTGATGCCGGTTTGGGCTTGCATGATTGAACTGCTCAAGTGAAAGTAAACATCCTAGCCACGTTGGATTAAATCTTCTCAATCGCTTGAAAGTATTTGATTGAACTCAATCAGGCTTCATTGTTCGAGTATTTTTTGAATTCTCATAGTTGCATTATCATGGCCCCAGCGAACAAGACCGGGTTGACTTTCATCGAACATGAAGTGTTTTGTCGCAAACTGTTCACCGTATTCGGGGTGAGGCGAGTCGAATTTGATGACAATTCGCGTGCTGAACGCTCCAAATGAACCCACTCCGGCTTTAGCCGGCCATCCGTCAACCAATACGCTATGCATTTTCGGAGCTTCAATCTCTGTTTTCTCTTCAAAACCGTGGGTGTCGTTTTCGACGAACAAATCTTGCTCAGTAGCAGGTTTGGTAGATGGGATTGACATGGATATAACATCGGTTCACAGTTCTTAAATTTCACTGAAATAGATTCTGCTCCCCCCTACAAGTTCTAAGTCCGACTTTGCATACCCACTGACATGGACGGAATGTCGGTGGATGACTGGATGGCGCATGAAGCTCGCGATGAATGGGAAGTGATGATGAAAAAAATCGCAGTTTTTCATGACAAACACAATTTTGAAGAGAATAATGGTCATGATATGGGTTATCGAATCGCACTCACTGTCGAAGAATTAGGGGAACTTGCTGCGGCAGTTACCAAGGGTAAGCCGCTGGAGGAATGCGCAGAAGAAATGGCAGACATCCTTCTGCTCTTGATGGGGCATTCATTGGCAATGGAAATTGATCTCAAGGCAGCTTTTGAATCCAAATATGCCAAAATAATGAAGCGTCCATCACGTCAAGGCAGACTTGGACTTAGGGTAACAGAATATGTTCCAGAGGATTGACTAGCGAATCCAGTGTTGGAATACCATGTTGTGTTCATCACGGGGTCCAGCATTGACAAACCGCTCACCGATGAGGTGAAATCCTTCACCATCCATCGAGGGAGCAAAAGTGTCAGCATCTTCGATTTTTGTCTCGATGACAGTCTTGTGAATTTCTTTGGTATGTTCCAGGAAGAGATTGTAGATTTCGCCACCACCAATCACCATGATTTCTTCGCTCTCGCCTAATTTTAAGACTTCTTCAAACGAAAGGACTTCCACATCATCTCTCGCAGAACGGGACAGAACAATGTGTCTTCTCCCTGGAAGTTTTCCTGGGAGGCTTTCCCAAGTTTTCCGCCCCATGACCATTGTTTTTGACATTGTTATTCGCTTGAAGTGTTGCAAATCAGTTGATTGACGCCAAGGTAGGTCCCCATCCTTGCCGATAGCACCATCAAGGTCACATGCAAAAATCATAGTGAACATGCAAGAATCTCCTCAAATTGCGATTGGTGCTGAAATATGAGGGTGATGTTCGTATCCAAGAACCTCTATGTCTTCAAAGGTAAACGAGTCTATGGATGTGCATTCGGGGTTAAGTTTCAATTTCGGAAGCGGCATTGGTTCTCGAGTTACTTGCAAATTCGCTTGTTCCAGATGGTTGGTGTACAAGTGCGCATCACCAAGGGTATGGACAAAAGTTCCGGCCTTTAATCCACAGATTTGTGCCATCATCTCAGTGAGCAATGCATAAGATGCAATATTGAACGGTACTCCGAGAAACACATCAGCGCTTCGCTGATAGAGTTGGCAATTGAGTTTACCGTTAGCAACATGAAACTGGAAAAAAGCATGACAAGGCATCAGCGCCATTTCATCAAGTTCACCTACATTCCAAGCTGAAACGATAATTCGACGGCTGTTCGGATTGTTTTTTATCATGTCAATTGCTTGCTCGACTTGATCAATAATGCGTCCATCTTTGGCTTCCCACTTACGCCATTGTTTGCCGTAAACTGGACCAAGGTCACCGTTTTCATCCGCCCACTCATTCCAAATTCGGACGCCGTTTTCTTGCAGATACTTGACGTTCGTATCGCCTTTCAAAAACCATAACAATTCGTGGACAATTGAACGCAAGTGAAGTTTTTTCGTTGTGACCATAGGAAATCCTTGGGAAAGGTCAAATCGCATTTGATGGCCAAAAACCGAAAGTGTACCGGTGCCGGTCCTATCTCCTTTTTCCTCACCTTCGTCAAGAATGCGTTGTATTAACTCGTGATAGGCTTTCATAGACTCACCAAATTCTCGTCGTAGCCGGCAGCACTTGAGCATTCTTGAACGGTTTTGTCTATTTTCCAAGAAAGAGTTTATCCGTTTCTTCATCCGGTTTTTGAAGATAATTTCGAATGTGCTGGTCATCGAATTCATTCATGATTGGTCGAAGAACTTCGTCGATTTTTTCAAAACTCCAAAATCGACAAACATACAATCGACGTGCCAATTGTGCGACAACTGAAAGCGCTTCATGATTGAAATTTTCGCGGTAAAGATGCATTGCCGTCTCAATTTGGTTGTGGTCTGATTCGAGAAGTTTGGAAATGTCCACAAGCACTCCTTTGCCAGCATACTTCGCTTTCTTTGCGAGTGTCTTTGGAGTTAAATCGCTAGGCCATCCTGCAATTCCAAGTAACACGAGCGATACAATTGAATCGGTTGAAGGCGTATTATCGATGATGTCTTGATCATTCAGAACACAGATTGGACGTTGTGACATGTAGACTTTGAGGTGAGGGTCATCTTCGCACAATTTTTTTCGAATGCATTCAAAAACATCAATGAGAATCTCGGGACCATTATCGTTTGAAACGATAAATGGTTTTTTGCTCGAGAGTTCGAAACTCCATACCGGTGTTGAATTGACCACTGAGCACAACAAGTCAAGTCCTCGCAGTTCTGCTTTCAACTGTTCCGGCAAAAAGAAGGTGTCCAAACAAAGGATTCCAAGAGGAGTATCTATACGCTTCACGTAGGCCTTAGACTGCGACACTAGATGAACTATGGAGCGCCCAACTTGGAAATACTACCCATCAATTGGTCGGTAAATTTTCTATAGAGTGATGCTAAAGAAGCACGAATCTCGTGTTCTTCTTGCATTGAAATTTCTTGGAGTTGCTCAACAGTAATTGCACCGCCTTTGGGGTGCTTGAGCCATTCAAACCAAGTTACGCCAGTTCCAGCAGACAAAGCAATTCTACGCCAAAGTCGTGGGAATTTGTGGTCCTGAGGCATCATCATTCGACGAGTGCCGAGGAGTGCGATTGGGACCACAACTGCATCAGGATAGGAGGCTGCAAGCCGAGCAATTCCTGTTTTTCCAGGCAACAGAAACGGTGCTTCGGAACGCTTTGACCGAGTCCCTTCTGGAAAAATTCCCAGTGCTTGACCTTCTGAAAGGACATCTGCAGCACTGGAAAGTGCGCCCTCTCCACCTTTGTCACGCTTTGTCTCGATTTGACCAGTGGCCCTCATTGCAGTTCTTAGGACGGCATTTTTGAAGTGTCCATCTTTTGCCAGGTAATGGGTTGTACGTCGAGCTGCTGCAATGACAAAAATTGGATCAACATGCGAGAGGTGATTCGCAGCAAGAATAACTGCACCCTTGCGAGGAATGTTGTGTAATCCGTAGAGTTTGGCATTCAATGACGGTCGTAACAATGGCGAGAGAAACATACGCAGAAAACTGTAACTTGGCGTTTTAGGAAGTGGTTCGCCAGTGGTCGGAATATGCCAATGTTGTTTCAGCTCATTCCAAGCCTTCTCAATCGACAACGACTCTGTCATGGTAATTCTAGAGAAGTCACGGTTTTCATTGTTGCCTAAAAATTAGAAACATTAAGCATGTTTACTGATGGAGCGTTGAAAACTATTCAATACAAACGCTCAAATCATGAACTCATCAGCAGAGGTCATGAGTCAAGCGCAAAGCTCCCGATTTTCGGGCTTTGTCGTTCTGGTTTTGATATGCTTGCTTTCATCGGTGTTCAGCCCTGTGGCTGTTGCAGAATCTCGGTGGGAAGAGGACGGATGGCTTCGAACAGCACTTGCTCAAGAACGTCTCGATAACGGTGATGAATTCGGATGCTACGGAATGCCCAATCTTGAATGGGCTGCTGACCCAGGCGCAGTTGCTTTGGAATGTCGAAATTACATCACTCAACGAGTTTCTTCAAGCCAATGGGGTGATAATCCACTTTCGACATTCACTCCATCCGGACTTACAATGAGTCAACATACGAACATAGCCTCTCAAGGGTTCATGGTTCATGGAGATGAAAACGACTTGTCATCCACCGCTTGGCACTCACCGGACGATGAGCCCGTTGATGATTGGGACTGGTACAATCTTGGTCGCCGAGGAGGCAGTTTGGAGCAACTCATCGGTTCAAAAGAACAGGTCCAATCAGCCGTTGAAGAAGGAGGACTCGTGAACATGTATTGGGTTGGTCGAGTAAACGATGCCAGCATTCGCCATGACCGAGATATTGCGACTTATCTGGCTGAAGAAGCACAAGCTTGGATGACGACTTGGGGTGAGGCTTGGTCGTACTGGACAGTTCGTGACTGCTATCAGATTGAACACAACAGCTCGGAAATTCAAAATCAAACCATCATTGAATTTGAATTATTGGTTACCGAGCAATGCACCGCTGTTTCCCCTGCGGCATGGAATGTTCCCACCACATGGCTCTTGGACCTCGAGGGTCAAGCAGTTGTCGACGTACGTGATTCAAACTCATCTCTACAGTCGCTCGATGGAGTCAAAAAGACCTCGGAGGGTTATACTCAAAACGGTTCGGGCTACCTTCACCTTTCACTGCTCAAAGGTCACAACGTAACGATTGTGGTTAACGGCAGTATTGACTACGACATTATGGCGATGTCGCAATTTTGGAACAACTACTCTGCGGCAGTGACGATTGCAGCTCATGACACAACTGATTTGTTCAAATGGTCGAAACGATTCAGTGATGACTCCAATCTTGTGTTTACTTGGTTGGTTCAACCACGAGACGGGCTTGGTGAAGCCCCATGGTTGCCTTATCTAGCCGTTGTTGTCGCAGTGACTACGGTGACCGGTATGTTGTATATTCTTCGAAGGGAAGGCTTGGGACCGTTTGCAGTGAAGTCAGACAAACATTCCCACGGCCAAGAGAAACAATTCTCCGAATCGAACTTTGAGGCTGAATAAGGGCGAAGCCTTGATGCCTTGGGGTTGTCACCGAAGTTCAGGAGGGTACGCAAATGGGCGAAGATGAAGTTGTTATTGACCCATGGGGGAGTTCACAATCAACCGATTATTCACGAATAATTGACCAATTTGGACTTTCTTCAATGGAGTCTCTGTCGATTCCGAATCCTTCACGACTTCATCGTCGTGGTATTGTGTTTGCCCATCGAGAACTGGATGTTGTACTCTCGTCCCAAAAACAAGGAGACCCTTTTGGAGTTCTAACGGGTTTGATGCCAAGTGGACAAATGCACATGGGTCATTCGATGGTCATCGACCAAGTCAAGTGGTTTCAATCACTTGGTGGAGATGTAACTATTGCTGTTGCAGACCTTGAAAGTCAGGCGACTCGAGGGGTGTCTCTAGCGAAAGGTCGACAAATAGCTTTAGAGGAATATATTTCCCATTATGCTGCTCTAGGTTTGGACCCTGAGAAGACGAATGTCTACTTCCAATCATCTCGCCCTGTTGTTCAACGATTGGGCTTCCAACTTGGCAAACGTACCAACCTCAACGAATTTGAATCGATTTATGGCTTCAACGGTGAGACCAATCTTGCTCATGTCCAAGCTCCGCTTGTTCAAGTGGGAGATATCCTCCACCCCCAAACCGAAGAATTCGGTGGCTTAAGACCAATCGTAGTTCCTGTTGGAGTTGACCAAGACCCACATTTACGACTTACTCGAGGCTTAGCATCAAAGACAAATTGGTTCAATGTGAACGATGGGAAATCTTCCGGAGTTGTCATTACTCTTTCCATTCAAGATGACAATGCTAGCGCTTTTGGGCAGTTGCCAAATGGCCGTGTGGACAAAGAACGTTTGAAGTCTATTTTCGCAGGCATAGTCTCATGTTTGGAACATCTTGGTTACTCCGACATTCTCTCTAACCCCAAGCAAGGTGTCGTAAGTGTCCCTAGCGCTACATCCGGTGACAAATCGAAGATTCGCGTCAAGTTGCTTGAGTATGAACGCTCTCTTGGAGGAATGGGACTTTTAGCACCCTCATCGACATACCATCATTTCGCTGTCGGACTTACCGGCGAAAAGATGAGCAGCAGTAAGCCAAAAACCACCCTCTTCTTACGCGATGAGTTGCCCGTCGTAGAGAAGAAAATTAAGAGAGCATTCTCAGGTGGCCAAGCAACGATTGAAGAACACCGAAGGTTAGGAGGAAATCCCGATATTGATGTTGCCTACCAGTACATGATGTATTTCTTTGAAGACGATGATGCGTTTTTGGCAGAGATGAACTCAAATTATCGTGCAGGTAAGTTACTGGCAGGTGAAATGAAACAATTGTGCATTGATAGAGCCACAACTTGGTTAAAGGACATGCATGAAATGCGTGACCAAACTGCACACTTGGTTGAAGAATTCCTAGCACTTGATGCTCGTTAATTCTCGACATCATCGGTTGAAAAGACTGCGGGGTCAGGCCCTATCGGCAGTTCAGCCAACTCTTCATCAGTGAGCTCCCTTTCACTAGCCTGACTGTCAACAATCATTGAGTGGCCATTTGGGTCAAGCAATTCAAGTGTCAAAGAACAACCATTGCCAACTGTAGCAATTGAATGGAGCAAACCGTCAAGGGTATTTAGAGAATCTTGCAACTCAATTGAGTTTTCTTCATCGTAATCTCGCTGAACATCTCGACGTACCATCATTATGATGTCCACAAATCGGTTGAGAACACCTTCGACATTACTAACATACCCAGTAGAATTTGTCCCGGGCATCACTTCCAGATCAAGTTCAGGAATTCGAACTGTACACGATGANGAACGGATAACACGGCTCAATAGTTTCTGTTGGTCGTCAATGAGTAAATTCCAAGCGCCGGCTTTTCGACCTTCTGCTGGTATGAAATCAGTCTGCCTCCATCCACAGGCGTGACAAAGAACAGTTAC
Organism: Methanobacteriota archaeon; assembly: GCA_002687075.1. Classification (GTDB taxonomy): domain Archaea; phylum Thermoplasmatota; class Poseidoniia; order Poseidoniales; family Poseidoniaceae; genus MGIIa-L1. The sequence continues at coordinate 37,388 of NYZH01000014.1, read as the reverse complement.
CTGTGTATGTTCTCCAAAGTAAGGAATTTCATCGACATGTGTTATCATTCCAACCTGCCCTTCTTGGTGACATATTGGACAGGGAATGTCCACAGGTTGTTCTTCCATCACAATCTCCGCCTGCCGAGTTCTTTCGCATCAACAGCAAANGCNTCCATTTCCACTCCGCGTACACCNCGACAACCNGGAGGNAACAACATGAGTCGTGTTTCAGTGACCTGAATGATTTGCCCTCCAAGGTCGGAATCGATGAAAGTGTTTAGACGAGAAATTGCTGAATTAAACTCAACGGTTTTTTTCATTAATCGATTCATCTCAACGATAACTGCATGGTCATCAGCAACCCAATCCATCAACTGCGCACATCCAGTTATATCGTTGAGCACTGCTCGGTGCAGCACCATACCGTCTTGATTCTCGATTATGGGTGGGTTTGGATACATTTCACCCAGCTTGTGATAAATCACCTCAGTATTCGGAGTTGGAGATTGTTGAACTTCATCCATACTCGGCATTGANAATGTTCGAAGNGGCTCAGAATCATCAACCTCGGTTGTTTGAACATCTTCANTATGAGCAGGTTGACGTGCTTTCTCATCNGCTCGTGCAAGAGCATCTAAGTCCGGCATTGAAGGGACTTTGGTCGTTTTCTTGTCTTGGGAAGTTGCAGCNCCGGTAAANGCATCGAGNGAAGACTGAGCCTCGTCCTTTTTCCCCTTCTTGCGCCGGCGCATGAACGCCCTGTTGAAAGACACCTCAAGAATGCTCGCATGATGGTTCGACAAAGAAGCCGATTTTCGCCAACCATGGGTGTTTCCGTACCATTCGTGAGATTGATAAGAGGTAGCATTTACCGTCCGATAGCGCCTCAAGGTTCAAGAGGTGTCGACGAAAACGGGGTATTGATGAAGATGGATGCGCAGCAGAATGTATTGAAAACCGGNACAAGCACAGTAGGCATAACTTTTGATGGTGGTGTCGTCGTAGGAGCAGACCATCGTGCTACCATGGGTCATTTTATTGCTAACAAGAGTGTTCAGAAACTCTTCAAAATTGGTGANAATCTCGCACTTACCACTGCGGGCCTTGTTGGCCATGCCCAATCTCTTTCTCGTACGCTCTCGGCTGAGGTNGCGTTGTTCCAACTTCGTCGTCAACAACCCATGACTGTTCGAGGCGCTGCAACCCTTACTGCAAACATACTATCCGGCCGCCCTCACTGGGTACAATTGCTGATAGTTGGCGTTGATGATGAAGGCGGACATGTCTATTCTATAGATTCTGCAGGNGGCTCCATTCCTGATGTATACTGTGCCACCGGTTCAGGTTCTCCTTACATGTATGGTGTGCTTGAAGATGGATTCAAAGAAGGCATGTCTCGAACCGATGCATTGAAACTCGCGGCACGCGCCCTNCACGCATCGGGGCAGCGTGATGCCGCCTCCGGCAATGGCATGGATTTGGCAGTAATTACTGCCAAAGAAGGCTATGTAGCCATCACTCAAGCNGAGATTTCAAAACTCCTCTCTTGAGTAAATTTCACATTCCCGCAGCTCCATACTGCACTCCGAAGGAGAGTTGTGCACAATTTTGTGCGAGCGCGGTCACGGTGAATTAAAATGCGTTTAACGTTTAAAGAATTAAAAGACGAAGTGAAGAAAATTGTTCCAAAAGACATTCCTTACACCGTCGAGTTGGAAGCTGGTAACATTGCTTTGGTAACTCCAGAGCCGAATCGGATTTTAGCAGATTCCGGTCTTCTGGCAAAAATTTCTCAGAAAATAAAGAGAAAAATCGTATTGCGTCCTGACCCTTCGATTATGAAATCAGAAGAAGAGGCAACTCGTGTAGTGAAGGAGATTATTCCTGAATCTGCTGGTATCAATCAAATCTACTTTGATGCTTGTTTCCGAGAAATAACAGTCCAATGTGAAAACCCTGGAGAGGCAGTAGGTCGAAGAGGAATCAATCTTCAGCAAATTCGTGACCAATGCGGCTGGTTGATATCTGTAGAACGCACACCGCCTTTGATCTCCAAAACAGTGCATGACATTCGTGGCTATCGTCATGCAAATGCCGAAGAACGGCGCAAACTGTTGAAAGACTTCGGTCTCAACATCTACCGCCCACAACGACCTGGTTCAGCATGGGCACGTGTCACNGCACTTGGTTCATACCGNGAGGTAGGAAGAGCATGCCATCTNGTAACCACAAACGAATCACGNATTATGATTGATGTGGGCGTAAATGTNGCAAACGANTCAGACCCAATGCCGTACTTTAATGCCCCAGAAACACTTCCAATTGACAAACTTGATGCAGTGATTCTCACTCATGCTCATCTTGACCACGCTGGAATGCTTCCGGTTCTGTTCAAGTACGGTTACCGTGGGCCGGTGTATTGCACTCATCCTACTCGAGACCTCATGCTCTTACTTCAGACCGATTATCTGAAAATTGGAGGTGCAGAAGGAAAAAGGGCACCCTACAGTATGGAGGATATCCGTACGTGTCAACGCCATGTCGTTGATGTCGGGTGGGATCAAACAATTGATATTGCTCCTGATGTGAAAATGACCTTCTCGAATGCCGGTCACATTTTGGGCTCGTCGGCAGTTCATTTGCACATCGGTAATGGAAAGCACAATCTCCTGTTTAGTGGCGATTCCAAATATGAAAAATCATGGCTCTTTGATGCAGCGAACACAAGATTTCCGCGAGTTGAGTCTCTCGTACTCGAATCAACCTATGGGGCCGCTGGCGACTACCAACCCTCGCGTCACGAAGCCAANCAAGAATTGCAAGATATTGTGTCTCGGACCTTGGCACGTAACGGAAAAATCATCTTCCCCGTGTTCGCAGTCGGTCGAAGTCAAGAAGTCATGATTGCTATCGATGAATTGTTTCGGTCTGGAACCGTCAAGCCAGTTCCAGTTTGGCTTGATGGCATGATTCAGGAGGCTACTGCCATACACGCATCTCATCCAGATTATTTGACCAGCAGTTTGCGTAAATCCTTNCTCAAAGACGATGGAGACAATCCGTTCAGCAACGAATGGTTCCGTCCAGTAAAGGGTCGAGAATTACGTGAAAACATACTCATGGACAGTTCACCGTGTATTGTNTTGGCGACTTCTGGAATGATGAATGCTGGNCCAGTCGTCGAGTACTTCCGCCAATGGGCACATGAAGATCGCAANTCNCTCTGTTTCGTTGGTTACCAAGCAGAGGGTACACTCGGTCGNCGTCTNCAAAAGGGCTTTGGNGAAGTTCCTATGATTGTAAATGGCAAGACTGAAATGGTCAAAATTGGTTGTGAGATGACGACGATTGATGGTTTNTCAGGACATTCTGATCGCCGTCAGTTGCTAGAATTTGTCGACCAAATCTCTCCAACGCCTAGAAATATCATTTGTCACCATGGCGATTACCACAAGTGCAATGAACTTGGAAAAACATTGAGGGAGCGCTACAAATGCAGAACCTATGCTCCCAAAAATTTAGAGACAGTAAGACTGTTGTGATTTTACAACAACGGAATTTCGAANCCAGCCTCNAGTGGGTCGGGCAACTCCGATTCTTTTTNATTTTGAGCTAATGGTTCNCTTCCAGTTCCGCTNGANTATCCAGGTGTCGTCGGAGAAGACACATCCGTTCGCTTACGGGAGGATGCCTCAAACAAGTACCATGAAAAGACAATGAAGATNACGCTGATTCCNGAAAGAGCGACCACTAAAGTGCTTCCNCCCGAGACTAAATTCCCAGTTACAGCAACCACAACTGTACAGAATGCTGCAATCGGCAGAATTCTGCGAGAAACTGCCGTCATGGTACGGTCACGACCATGTTCTTCATGAACCCGTTGCAAGTGTGTCCACTCCATGTACCAATCTGATGGAGGCCGAAGTTCGTCCGTAAAATGTCCTGGATGGCTGATGACTGCTGTTGCTCCTTGGGGTGAAAACAGTGAAGATGCTTACGATCAAGGTCTCGTAGAACTTGGGCTTGGAGATTCACGACTTATCGAAATGAAAGGTGCAATGTTGCCCTTAGGATTTGGCGCAACCCCTCCTCAATCCTTACCGATGGGCTCATTGGTCGAGTGTCACTTGGCNACTGCATACGCTTGGAACGGTTCTTCAGCATGTGCTGGAGTCGCTTGGGCAGCATGTGTNACTCCAGAGGGGGACGAGTGTGCGATTGTAGCCACAGTGTCAACTGATTTGGACTATGAAGAAACAACTCTCATTCTTCGCAGACACCTCCAGCGTAAATTAGCAAGCCGAGACCTTGAGGTAATATCGTTTGATGTCGCAGTTGATGAAGTCACCGCAGCCCAAGACCATCATGGTGTTGCTATGGCTGCTCTCATTCTTCCAAACTCCCTTTCATTGGGTGCAAGAACTGGCACTGGTCCTGTCCGAGGTTCGCTTACTCGCAAGGCTACAGAACCTCCTCAGAAAAGAGTNGATGTGAAAGCCCCTGCAGCCCCNGCACTTCGACCNGGTGCNCGTAAGCCNNANACNGATTTCTCGTTGTGAGAAGTGTTGAAGTACCTTTGACATCAAGGGTTACTATGACTGGTGGCGGGGGATGGAATGTTCTTCGTTGTAGTGCGTGCAACACCTGCCATGGCCATCGAGGAACTGGGACTCGCTGCCCACATTGTGGACAAAAGATGAGTCAAAANGCCACAATTGTTTGTTCGGTAAAAACTGCTGAAGAATTAAGAATCGAGGTTGCTCTTGCGAATACTCCTGAAGAACTTCGTGAATCACTTCGAAGTCAACTGACAAAAAATGAACAACTCTTTTCTTCAAGAGATGAGATTTCTTTCAAAGGACTGGCTCGAATTTTACATCGTTCGGCAGATGAAAACGGAGTTCTTTCTTTAGAAAATCTCGTTCCAACATTGGAAAAGAGCGGACAGTCAATTGAAGCTCAAGAGCTTATAGATAGGGCCGAATCACAAGGATTGCTTGTACGTCTTGAAGACAACTGCTGGCAAATCCTTGAGTGAACTTCATAGGGGAGACGCCGTGGCGAAGACTGCAAGGGGCGATTGGGTTAGCTTGGCCTATACTCGGGCGTTTGGGACGCTTGGACCCAGGTTCAAATCCTGGATCGCCCACCANATTCAATCTGGCAAGATGACTTCATGCACCCAAATGAGATGATATCCAAACTGGGTTTTAACGAAATTATCTGGNACAGTCTCGGGTTCTTGTATCCANACAGCATCTTCAAATTTCTGCACCATTTGGCCTTCAATAAATTCTCCAAGGTCACCTTTTTTACTCGCACTCGAACAGTTTGAGTACTTCTTTGCTAATTTTTTAAACATCCGAAGAGGGTTTCGAGCATTCTGAATTTGCTCTAAAATGTTCCGAGCATCCGGTTTCGTTGCCACCAATATGTGACGAACATGCGCCTTTCTTAGCTTACGTCTTCTGTCGAGCCTTCGCATTCAATCTCAACTCCTGTACAGTACGTGTTGCTCCTCTATCAAAAACATGCGCCACTGCCCATGCTGCAATTGTAATGAATATTGGTGCGANTCCTCTNTCGACAAGTTCTCGTTCAAAGTCAGTGCTCATCCCTGGGATTANAGCAATCCAACCAATAAGGTAGGCGATTGAAGCAAAAAGNGTNTGAGGTGTGATTTGTCGACTGAGAAGCCAAGAAAAGTTTCTTCTGTGGTGTTCTCGAACCATCATAATTCCAACATGAATNAAAAACCGANACCTTCGAATTCCCGATACTTCATCTCCGTAAATTGATTCAACAGGCATGTGGTGTATTCGAAATCCTAACTTCGATATTTGGATCAGCCAATAGTTTGGATAGCCATAACCTTTCCAAGACCGATTCCAATTCCAATGTCGAAGTACCTCGCAGGAGGTAGCAGTATACCCACATTGTGAATCTGAAATAGTTTGACCTGCGGTCAGAGTGGTCAGAAAGGAGAGAACGCGACTAGCAATTCTCCTGTGCTTGGGCATATTTTGCACTCCTTTAGGATGAAGAAATCTGTCACCCTTGACATAATCTGCATGCCTGGCAAGAATTGGATGAAGTAGCCCCTCCATGTCTTCAGGATTCATTTGCCCATCGCCAGCAACAACGACGCTGATGAATTTCTGAGAACCCCAATGTTCCAAAAGGAACTGGTGTCCCGTATCAATCGCAGCACCCACTCCTTTTCCATCCAGTTCGATAACATGCAAGTTAGGCATCGAGATTTGTTCGAGAATACTTTTCGTTCCATCAACCGAGCCATCATTGATTACAACAATTGCATCAACATAGCCGGGTAATGATTCAACGACCTCTCGAATAAACAGTTCTTCATTTCGAGCGGGAATGACCACCCCTATGCAGTAGTCACCTTTCATAACACTTCCATTTTGTCATACAACATGAATATGTGGCCTCAATAAGATGGATACAAAACTGCTGTTTTCGGGATTCATCAAACGAGGGTTTGATATGAAGACCCCGACAGTCAATAATGTGGCTCGTCAAAAGTTACGTATTGTCCTCATGGCGCGGGATGTTGAGTTGCGCATTGTATCGCTCATTGTTCGGGCACGTGAAGGCGCAGACGATGTCGTTTTGCTCGACCTTGGTTCAAACGATTCTACCGTTGAATATGCTCAAGAAGTTGATTGTGAAGTACTCCACTTTAACGATGAGGTCAACTCTCAGAACATTGCATCCTATCTCATTAACTCAAATTTGGAATCGTTTGATTCAACACTTATCCTCTCCATAACGGATGAATGGCGACTGCGTGATTTGCCACTTTCAATTAATAGGGCACGAGAAGGATGGGACATTCATCTTTCTCATCAAGTGGATGAAATAAAAAACAGTCCTGTTGATGATTTTACTTTATCGGAAGTGGATTTGCAACATATCGTTCTCAGCTGCGATGGAATGAAATCAATTGCCAAAATGAGCACACAATCGTTGGTATCCGAATTAGACGAGTCCCTACGTGTACGAATTGTACAAGCATCCAAATCGGTTAAAATTCCACAGCGAGAATCCTTGGCAACGGCATCCCGTTTCGCACAATTGTTTTACTGGATGCTCGAAACGAAGCATCCTTTACTCTTGTTTGGTATTCCGGGAACAGTACTTTTCATATTGGGTTACAGGCTTTCAGGCAATGTTGTGGGTGCACTGGAAGAACTCAATTCGACCTCCATAGGCGTCACTCTGGCTACGATTGCAATGACTCTTATTGGATTGTTCGGCATTATGGTCGCTCTCATTCTCTACATCATGGGCAAGCAAGTTGAACAAATCCAATCACAGTACAATTGGCCCAGCCGCGAGTAACATCTCAACAAAGGATTCTTGAACGAGTAGGAGGATTCACTTTCATGACTGACACCTTAGAAAAACGACTGGTATGTCTTGACATGGACCGTGTTCTCGTTGACCACCTCTCGACATGGCAATTTGTCTATGACAATTTAGGAATCTCAAACGACGAATCTTTTGAGTTGTACAATCAAGGTCTATTGGACGAATGGGATTGGATTAAACTCGATATTGCGCTTATCAAAGAAAGTAGAAATTCTACAGAACCTCCTATCACAGATTCTGAATTNCGTGGATGTATGGAGGGTATGCCGATGATGAAAAACTGGAGAGCATTCATTCAATCATTACTCGACAAAGGCTATTATGTGGCCATTGTAAGTGGTGGCTTACAACAAACTGCTAGAGATATTGCAGCGCAGTTTCCGAGCGACGAGCCATGGAAAAAGCGTTGGGGAGGTATTGATCGATTTACTTCAAGGCGCTTCGCAGATGGCATGGATACTCAATTGCATGTCTTTACCAACGGTTGGTTGCTTGGAGAGCAACTTCCTAATGGCGAATTTGAGTTGGCCGATTTTGGTCGCTACCAAGTTCAAATGGATGGAAAAGGCTCAGTTGTCCGAATGCTTCAGCGACGTTTGGGGGTTTCGAAAGAGAATACGGCTTCAGTAGGCGATTCAGCTGGGGACATAGCAATGTTCCAAGAATCAGGCTTTCCAATCTGCTTTAATCCATGGGATGATCGACCCAAAAAATATGCCAAATTGATCGTGGAAGAGAAAGATTTGCTCCCCTTAGGAGATTCTATAACTTCTTATTTTGATTCGGTTTCGTCGCTACCTTGATTTAGGATTGTTTGAATTTCAAATCATGTTTGGAGACGACTTTGTCACATCCTTGTGCCCACATTGTGGCTTTTTACTCGGCGAATTTATACCGGGTCTGCCTTGCCCTGAATGCGGAGAACCAATGCTTTAGTATTCCGAAAAATCGACACCTTGCGAAACCATCATTTGAACAATGTAATCAATGGCCTCGGAATTCAGTCCTTCAGGAGGATGAACGCCCGACTCCAATCCGCATCCGAGCATAGGTCCTTTTTCAATGAATAAAAGTGCACACGCTGCAGTTACNAATCCAGTGGTTCTCGCCATCGAACCGTCTCCATCTCGCCCAGTATCTTGAACAATCCATCTTTTCTCATCGACTTGATTTTTTGCTACAACTTCAAGCCAAGTGAATTCACTACGAGTAGGGTCGTACTTCCAATCTTGGAGAACTTCCTCTTCATAGAAGAGTTGCGACAACTCCAACCATTTGTCGATATGTCCAGGCCAACGAACGGTATATTCTTTCATGTTTCGAGAGGGTATGGTGGTGAGGATGCTTCTCAAACCGTCGGTCAAAAATGCTTCCATTTCCCCATAACCTTCTACTTGAATCAGGTGACGGTCACCCAGTGCTGGAACTTCAAAAATGTCATTGTTTGATTTTATTCGCGCTGGACGTGTGTATTCTTCGATGACGTCCGATGGAGAGAATGGTGCCATGTATGACCAGTTACCATCGCTTTCAGTGGGATTTCCTCCAACTTTAATCGACAACGATTCAAGCGGCCCAAGAATTTCAAACGCTTTCTTTGCGAGCATGTTGGACATACCTGGAGCAATACCAATATCCCAAAGCAATACTGCATCGTTTTCAACAGCAAGTTGCTGATGAATGCTTGGATCTTCTGCAGTGAATGCCAAGTCGACAATGTTATGGCCGGATTGAAGCAACAATGGACGAACAGCATCCCCTATTCGGCCAGGAAGCATATTGATGACGACAGACTTGGAGGAGAGTTTGTCGAGGTTTTCGAACACATCACCTTCTATCGCATCGATCAATGGATGTTCGGAAAGTTGTTGTGGTACTGCTAAATCCAACACAGTAACTCGAATTTGTCGCTCAACCAGACGTTCAATGACAAACTTCCCTACAAGGCCACATCCGAGAGCAACTGCAGAATTCATACAATCACCTAAGGTGTTACTCGACGGGAATCTCGAGGGAAAGGTATGACTTCTCGGATATGGTCTGCACCTGTAAGCCAAGCACATACTCGATCAACACCGAGTCCAAATCCACCATGTGGCACCCCTCCATAACTGCGAGTATCAATGTAAAACTGATACGCTTCTGTTGGCGTCCCCTCTTCTTTTAGACGAGCAAGAATTTCCTCTTCGGACCACGTACGTTCTCCTCCACCAATGATTTCTCCATAGCCTTCTGGTGCCAGTAGGTCGTGACAAAGTACATACTTTTCATCTTCGGGGTCAACACGGTGATAGAACGGTTTTGCGATTTTTGGATANTGTGTTAAAAAGTGTGGAACCTCAAAGTCTTGGGTGAGAATCTTTTCTTTTGAATAATCCAAGTCTTGGCCCCATTCGATTTCAACATTCATACTTTGAAGGGTATCGACTGCCTCGTCATATCTCATTCTCGGATAGGGGGTATCAGCATATCGAGATATGAGTTCAAGGTCTCGACCTAAACCTGCAAGTTCATCACTGCGTTCATCCAAAAGTGTTGAAGCAACATGGCGTACAACACCTTCTCCATGACTCATAATTTCATCGTTTGTTGCCCATGCAACTTCCATTTCAGCGTGCCAAAATTCGGTAAGATGTCTTCTCGTTCTTGATTTTTCAGCTCGGAAAGAAGGTGCGATGGTGTACAGNCGTTCAAGAGCAGGCATTGCTGCTTCGGCATACAACTGCCAAGATTGCGTGAGATATGCTGTACGCCCAAAATACGGCACNTCGAACAGCGTAGAACCACCTTCAACAGCGCCAGCAACAAAGTTGGGAGCTTGATATTCGACAAAATCAAGATCTCGAAAGTATGAGTGAATTGCTCCAAATACACTGCTACGAATTTGGAGCATAGTGGTCATTCGAGAGGTTCGAAGATACAAGTGTCGATTGTCGAGTAGGAANTCAGTTTCTCCTCCATCTGCTGCTTTCATTGCAGATTCGGTTATTGGAAACGGTTTTTCAGGATTCACAGGACCAATAATTTCAAACCCAGATGCAACGACTTCATGACCTCCATCAGCCCTTTCATCGGCATTGACTACACCTTTGATGATGACCGAGGTTTCAATCAGCACATTCTTGACATCCTGAAACAATTCTTCTCCAAGAGCGTCCTTTTTGACAACACACTGTATCGTGCCGGTTGAATCTCGTAGCACAACAAATCGAATGTTGTTGTTTCCACGAGCTCGCTTTACCCAGCCCTTGAGTTCAACATCCTGATTATCGTGTTTGCCAGATTGAACATCTCCTATCCATGTGGTCTTTACCATGGTCACACCTGTTCGGCTGTTGGGCACTATGTAATTCAATGTCACCCCGTGCGTCTTAGCATACGCTTGAGAAATGAACTTCAAAACCGCTTGAATAGGGCAAAGGGTCAAACACTCAAGGAAATTCACAACATCATGTCAAGAATAGCCGTCTATGCTATTGGAGGTAATGCTCTGTCAAATCCCAGCGGTCAAGACCAAGANCNTAGTGCTGCAATATTGGCGCATGTCATGTCGGATGTCATTGANTTGCTGGAGGCTGGATGGGGGGTNGTTCTCACGCATGGAAATGGGCCACAAGTTGGNCACTTGATGGAACTGGATGTNCAACATTCACAATCGATGGACACTTGGGTCGCTGCAACACAGGGNATGATTGGCCACTCCTTAGCATTAAATCTCGATTCTATTCTTCACCGTCGTCGTCGGCCGGAAAGAACAGCGTGTATTCTCACTCGCGTTCTTGTTGATGGAGGAGACCAAGGCTTTGCCTTGCCTACCAAGCCAGTAGGGCCTGTTCTTTCTCCAGAGGTAGTTATGTCTGCAGATTGGGATATTGCTGAGACAATTCNAGGGCCTCGTCGAGTGGTAGCTAGTCCTTTGCCGATGAAAGTGATTGATTTACCGGTCATTCGTAAATTGGTTGAATTGCACGCAGTCGTGGTTTGTGGCGGAGGCGGCGGCATTCCGATTGTGGAAAAAGAGGAGCATTTTTGTGGTGTTCCAGCGGTAATCGACAAGGATAGGCTTTCATCTCTGCTAGCGATTCAACTTGAAGCCGATGCTCTCATAATCTCGACTGCAGTTGATGCTGTTCGGACAAATTTCGGTAAACACGATGAGGTCATTCATCGACGTTTATCACTCGATGATTGTGANCGTTACATGGAGCAGGGCGAGTTCCCTTCAGGCTCCATGGGGCCGAAAATTGGGAGTCTGATGGAGGCGGCTTTGCACCGTCCTGGCCTACAGGCAATCCTCTGTCAGCCCGGCGAGGCTCTCCTTGCCTTAAGAGGAGACGCAGGGACTACGATACATGTTTGACTGGATTATGGCACATGTTGATATGATGGGTCGCTCTGCGAACATCATGGAAGACACAACATCCAGTATAATCGAAGCCTCAGCCCACTGTGACGGGCCATGTGGAGTATATGACCCAGCCAGTGCAAGAGTTGCAGGAGAAGCCGTACAATCAATGACCAAAAAGATGCTTGCACTTGAGTATCCTCAAGTGTTCAGTTCAGAATCAATGGCTGCTTACCTCAATACCATGAGTCGATATGCCGCCATCAAGGAAGAAGAAGCGCAGAAATGCAAGGATGAACTTTTGGTTCTGTGGACTGATTTCTTCAAACCAGTACATCTTGATGCACACCCAGATCTTCACGACACATTTTGGCAGGCAGCAAAATTGTGCAGTGCATGTAAAGTTGAAGTTTCGGCTCAACACGCCCAAGAACTGATGGATGCAATCGAATCCATTCACCACATGTTTTGGGCAATTAAGGGACGAGAAGTTCCTTGGATTCGAGCAAGTTGAGGCCAAGTTATGAATCCTCAACGGGTTCAAATATCNGGCAACAGTATGTGGCCGACATTCCCGGAGGGAACTCTGTTTGCCCTAGAGACGAACCCCAAGNAAATCAGGGNAAACGACCTCGTTTTGGCGATTCACCCAACTTCTTCCGATGTGAAAATTGTCAAAAGAATTCAATCCATCAACGGAGAGTGGGTCTTCGTTGTAGGGGATAACCCGGATCCTTTATCCAGTGATGATTCCCACAATTTCGGACCGATACACATTGACAATATTTTGGGAATTTGNACTCCCTTGATGGAGTGAGAGATTGGCGGGCCTGACGGGGTTCGAACCCGCGACCGATGGATTAAGAGTCCATCGCTCTACCTGACTAAGCTACAGGCCCACTCCACGGTCTTGACCACCCGTATTTAACAATTGAGAAAAGTTATCTCACGGAATGCGGCCATTCGGATTAACGAATGTTTCTACGCCGTTTGAACCTGCAAGAACCACAACATCGCACATATCGTTGAAAAGCCCGACTTGAACGACTCCAGCAATATTGAGAATCTGTTGTTCGATTTCTTTTGGTTGGTGGAGAGTTGGTCCACAGTGTGCATCAGCAATCATATTTCCATTATCGGTAATGACGGGATTATCGCCCGCCATTCTACAATTTACTCGACAATCAAGTACTCTTCCCAGCGCACGAATTGTAGATTGGTGTGCGAACGGAGTTATTTCAATGGGAAGAGGGAATGCACCNAGTGCTGAAACACGTTTGCGGTCGTCGGCTACTACAATCATTGCTTTGGATTCTTGAGCAACAATTTTNTCGCGAAGAAGCGCAGCACCCCCACCTTTTATCAGTTGAAAATTCGGGTCATATTCATCTGCTCCATCAATGACGATATCCAATCCATCGATTTCAGAAAGTTGGACCAAAGGAATTCCAACTTGCAATGCAAGTTCTTCGGTAGCCAAAGACGTAGGAACGCCGACAATTTCGAGATTTTCTTCGGCAATCATTCGTCCGAGTTCAAGGACAGTATATTTTACAGTAGAGCCAGTGCCGAGGCCAACTTTCATGCCGCTTGAGACGTATTTGCATGCCGCAATACCGGCTTCCTTTTTCAGCGCTTCAACATCGGTCATGGTTCAAAACTTGGAGTGAAGCCTTTGAGCATTCCGTTTGAATTTGAAGGTGTAAATCATCCCTACGGGATGAGATTTTTTCTGCCGAAGTCTTTTGACCTACGATGAACCGTAGGAGAATACATGGGAGTCACGCGTGGTAATGCCAATCATTGTCTTGGCGTTGTCATCCTGTTTTTACTTTCTACTCTGATGCATGGTTATGCCCCTCCATCTACACCTTTATCCAGTGATTCGAATCCACCTTTCGAGACTCCAACAGCCATTGGCCAATCGAGCATAGTGTCGATAGGGTCGTATCCTGATGGAGCGAATTCCAAAATAAAGATTGGAGTTCCAGATGGAAAAGCTCTCGAGACATTAAACCTGAATATTGAATCTGCTCCGTTGGTTTCATCAACTGGATTTTCNATAACTGAGTCTGTTGATTTTTCAACCAACACTGTCTATGACGGAGTCGATGTTAACGGTTCATCACTTACTATTTTGCCACAAGGTTGGGAATGGGATTTTGAAAATTCCAATCACGGATGGTCATTGGGNACACCTGCNTGGTTGTGGGGATATGATACTGNTCTTGGCCCNACAGCAGGAGTGAACAGTGGNACCAAAGCCATCTACACATACAACGGGAACTACCCAAATAACATGGGTACCACGATATGGGCCACATCTCCGGTGATGAATTGTGNNTCATGCTCCGGTTCTTGGGATTTGAGTTTCATGAAAAGATTAGGTGTCGAAAGTTCCAGCTATGACCACGCCTATGTTGCGGTGAAAACCGCTTCAGGTTCATGGGCCACTGTGTATTCCTCGAATTATGTTTCGGATACCTCATTTTCTCTTCAAACAATTAGTATTTCAAGTTACATCGCAAACAATCCTTCTTTCCAAGTCCGGTTTGGTATTGGAACAACGGATGGTTCAGTCACGTACACTGGTTGGAATATTGATGATGTATCTGTGATGCCATCCGGAACCGGAGTCTCCNCTGGAGAAGGAAACTGGACATCAGCACCGATTAGCCCGTCATCCCTTGGACAAGGAGAAATGAGAACATTTGGTTACCTTCATCTTGACGCAGTTGTTCCCAGTGGCGAGGTGCTCGAATGGAGATTGTTGGATGCTTCATCCGGTCAGCCAGTACCAGGATTTGAGCATTCAATTGCAAAATCAATTGACTTAGGAATGGTGGATTGGGAGACTTACCCTAGTGTTCGTCTCAGCATTCATATGAAGAGTCAATCTGGTGGAGTTCCAGTCGTTCACGGCATACATCTTGAAGGAAACTTGGTTGAAGATTTCTCAGAGAATCCAAGCGGCTCAGGTTGGACCATGCAAGGAACAAGTTGGGCGAATGGCAAAGTATCCGGCTCTGGAACTTTGGAATCTCCAATTTTTAACATCCGGTCTGGATTTGCCGGATTCGATTCAAATTCGATTTTATCGAGCAATGGAAAAATGCAATATTCTCTCGATCGNGGACAGAATTGGATTGATTTGTCCGATGGCAAGCAATGGCTTTCAAAGCCTTCATTTTCAGTACAATTTCGCATTCTTTCGACTGGAGGTTCATGGAATTTAGATACTTTTGATGTTGAACTTATTCGCACCAGTATTCCCGACGGGCTTCGAATTGATGTCGGAATGGACGGTATAAGTGATTGGTCGCTTGAAGACAAATCACTTGGGAGACTCGGTATTCAAGATCGATTGATGGACGGGTCAATGTGGCAAACTTTNCCTTCAACGCCCGCNTCTTCTGCGGTATTCACCATGCTACTGCCGGCCGCTGGTGTAGATGCATTTGAATTTGGAATTGCTTCTCCCGGACAAAGCATGACTTCTCCTTTCCTCACAATGGCAGTTGACGGCCAAGATTTTATGTCGACATCTCTTCCAAATCTTGAAGATTTACAAGTCGTTGAACTCTCATCAACAGATTTGAGTTCATTAAACAGCGCTCTTTCCCAAGCCATTCCGAGTCACGGCACAGAAGGCTTGCCGATGGTTGAGGTTACAGCCCGCATAGGGTCTTCTGCAACAGCATCCAATGTTTTGTTTGGCGGTCTCTTCGCGCCGTATGATTCCTCACTTTCTCTGCAATTTAATTCGGATGACCCGGTTGTTCTTGCCCTTAACAGTGCTCTGCAATCCACAACACCACTCTCGGGGGTCAAGGAACTGGATCTTCCAATTCGCATGACTTCTTCAGGAGCGATTGAACTCACAGTCGTTGGTTTAACGACGGAGAGCTCCTTGACACCTGTTTCCATTTCAGTTTCCAACGTCACCGATACTTTCACGCCTTCGAACGATTGGATTGAAGTTACGAGTATATTTGACCTCGCAAATCTCGGTGTGACAGACTCACAATCATACGTTAAGTCGAACGGTTGGTCTGTAGCTTTGAGTATTCAAGGTCAATCCTCCCAGTCCGAAACACGATGTCAGATGATTTCGTTGCCTGTTGAAGGCTCTTCGGTTAGCAGTTGTATGAATCAAGGTACTTCGATGGTTTGGTCGATGAACGGTGCGAGTGGAGGTGTCAAGATGCTTGGTAGTGGTTCACTCTTACAAGTTGACCACCGTTTCAAATTCACACAACAGTGGGATGATGAAGAGTCGCTTTCGGTTTCTGTCAGCCTTATCTCACCATCAGGACCAATGTTGCCAGTTAGTACAAATTTTGGCCTTGGAACATCNAAAGGCGTTGAGAATGATGTCGAATTGATTGATTGGGGTATCGTCAATGATAACGGAGTCCATTCTCTTCTCGAGATGCCTTATCTCAATCCTGGACAAGATGTTGTGGTTGAGGTTAATCTCGGATTTGAAAATGTTCCATCNTCGCCTTCTCCACGTTCCGGTTCCACATTGGTTCGATTTTTAGTCGATGGAGTTGAAAAACAATCTTCTTCAATTATTGTCGACGGAACTGTGCAATTCCCATGGAAAATCCCTACTGGNAAGCAAAGTATTGATTTAGAAATCGATGTTTCAGCTCTCGTTGGTCAAGGAATTGTCTATTCAGTACCGAACAGCGTAACCTTCGAGTTTGACACCGTTGACCCCGAATTGATTCGGTTTAGCGTTGCAGAATTNGACCATGTTGAGGCGAGCCCTTCTACCGAAATTGACTTCATTATTGCGGACCGACCGGTTCTTCCCTCTTTTGCTCAAGCACATGTTTGGCGTTCATGGATTGACGACACAAATCAAGACGGACAAATGCAACTTGAAGAGGTACTTGCACATCCATTGCATTTACCTCCAAACCTTGATTTTTTGCAGGGTATATACTCGCTGGACATTGACACTTCGAGTGCATACACTGGGTCTTATTTCAGTGGCTGGTTGGTTGTTGCTGACCCAGCAGGAAACCAAATGTTGAATTCCGGTACATTTGACAAACCTCTGTTTAATGTTCAAGTGAACAATGACGGTTCACCTCAACTTGGCTCGTCAGCCGCTTCATGGTCGCACGGGGATTCAACTTGGATTCATCCAGGTGAATCAAATGTACTTCATCTGCCTTTGTGGGACCTGAACGGTATTACTGACATCGCATTTGTTGAACTGGACTTGTCAGGAAACCAAAACAACCCGGTTGTTCTCCAATGGAATGCAACGACGCAAAAGTGTACCAGTCTCGATATTTATTTGGATATAGAATCCTGTCAATTGATTCCTTCTCAACCAGAC
The DNA here is from genome assembly GCA_002687075.1 of Methanobacteriota archaeon. Lineage (GTDB taxonomy): Archaea > Thermoplasmatota > Poseidoniia > Poseidoniales > Poseidoniaceae > MGIIa-L1. Next base: position 20,310 of record NYZH01000014.1, on the reverse strand, counting down.
GACATCTTTTCGTCCGAAGGAATCTTCGAGGTGAATTTTTCAATTTCATGGGGCTTTGATCCTGACGTGAGCCTCACTCGAGTTCCAACTGTACATATCCAAGATTTCAGAGGGCAGTCAAATACCCTCCCTGTTCCCGACCTCAGTTGGCAATTTTCAGGCGAGTTGGATGTTGACCCTCAAACACTTGAGTTTGTTCTTGATGGCGAGAGAGTGGATACCCTCGGAACATGGGTCAAACCGCGTGAAGATGTATTGGTGAATGGAACTTTGACTTGGTTCCGTTCCTCCCGATTGGTGATTCAGCCAACAGAATTGAAGATAAAAATCGGAACCTCAGAAGAAGTTGTCGAGAGTGTTAACGGTAGCTTCTCTCAAACCGTCACATCTCCTTTAATGCCAGGCTCATACGGTATGTTTACCTCGCTTTATAATCCATCAAATGGTGCGATAGATAGGACGCCGGATACTGCTCCAGCCTGGTTCATTGTCGATGATGAAAAGCCTAAACTTGTAGGTGTACCGTCTCCTCAAAACGAATTATTGTTGCTTGAATCGACTTGGAAAGAACTTCAGTTTGAAGTCCTCATCTCAGAGAAAGACCGCCTCCATGAAGACTCATTGGTGATTCATTGGGCTGTACACCCTCAGGGAGTTGGGCAATTCAGCCAATCGGTTCTCAATGGTTCGGAATCTCTGTCGGTTGTTGGTGGTCGGGCATTTGGGGATGCAATTCTTTGTGAGGCAAGCCTCAATCTCGATGAGTTGCTGACCTCCGATATGAAGGACGATGCACTGGAAATACGAGTTTGGGTTACCGGAAGGGACATGGCTGGTCATGAGATTGACCCAGTTTACAACGATATTGATTCACCTCTCGCTGTTTGGGCTCTCGAACAGAGAATTGCTGAATATTCATTCGGCACTCCTGAAATGAAACCAAACAAAGATCTTGCTGCCGGTGAACCAATCAGCCTTGGAGTCACCATAACCAACCTCGGTCTTGCAGATGGCGATGCGCAGATTTTTGTCGAANTTGTGGAGAGTAACGGTGCTCGTACCCGTATCGATGCAAGAGGCCTTCAGATTGAGGCTGGAAGTACCTATGTTTACTCCAAAGAGTGGATNCCTGACAGAGCCGGTACAATGTGGATTGAATATCAAATAGTCAACGGCCCCAGTCAGCAAACGAGCACAATCTATGTTGATGAAGCACGTTCCGATGGTATATTTTCGAGTATCGCAGCAGTTAATCCAGTACTCCTTGTCATTATTTTCTTGCTGAGTACTGCGCTTATTGGACTGCTGATTTTTGGACTAAAAGCTCCGCAGCCACCTCCATTAAGCGCTCGCCAAAGGCAACATATGGCAAGGCCATTACCAAGCCTCGCACAATCATCCAGTCAACCTGTTCAACAACCACAGACTGTTTCGGGCCCGTATGGGGCACCTCAACAAGCAGCCTCACCTGGNGAAAATCCGTATCGATAATCTCACCATCGCATCCGAAGGTTTTGAAGTCTTGATGCTCAGCGCAATGTGGAGGGAGTAGGAGGATCGCTGACAGAGTTCGACTCTGAGGAAAGTCCCCTCTCCACAGTGCAAACGGCTTACACAAGTAAGAGAACAGAAATGGTCAGGTCAATGCTGCAGAAACGAACGATACAAGGTGTGTACGATGAAGTTGAAAAACCGAGATTGCCTTGTGGTCGATGAGACGAGCAACCCCGTTGGAGCAAGTCCAAACAGCCCTGTTGACGCTGCACGTCGAGGGGCAGGTAGGATGCTAAGTTGAATGCGGTCGCCGAAAGGTAACAGAAAGGGGCTTACTCCCTACTCCCTCCACCCTCTCAATCATCTGGAATGAGGACTGCTTCAAGTGGTTTCATAGAAATAGATGAGGCCAAAGCGATTCCATCTCCGTAATCCAGCCACGGCTCCTCTCCTCGAATCGCAGCGGTGATTGTATGTTCGGCTGAAATAATTGCAGGTAGCACAAATGTACTTGTGATAAACGCAAAGAAAATCAGTAGACACATGACCATGAAGAAGTTCTCGAGACCTGGGAATGCTGCTAAAAAACCTGCTGCAATACCAGATACTGTGGTTATTGTCGTTTCAAATATAGTCTGCCCAGTCTCTTCTATAGAATTCCCAATTCCTTGTGGAGTTTCCCCTTCTTCTTGTATTCTATGCATCACATGTATCGAATCGTCGACACCTATTCCGAACACAATCGTCCCAATCATTGCAGTGAATATATTCACTGAAACGTCCCCGTTCATCATCATCAACGGCTGCCAAAGAATGACAATTCCAACAGGAATCATAGTGTAAACACCAAGTCGTACTGAACGGAATACTATGCTTAGGACAACGGTAAGCAAGAAGAACGTGACAAGAGTAGTTAGGTTTTGGGCATCGTGAATACCGTCGTTAATGTCAATCGAAACCGGCACACCGCCAGTGAGTAATGAGGTACTTGTCTTGCCATCGACAGGTGGCTCATTCTCAAGCATTGTATCAATCTCATCGCGTAATTCTCCAGCTTCATCGAGAGGCATATACGGCTGAGTTACATAGACAATGGCTTTGGTTTGCTCTTCATTCAGGAGCATGGATTTCACTTCATCAGACAGCGTGTCGACCGCAGCGTTGACCATGTCTTTTCGCAAACCTTGACGACCTTCGGGACCGGAAAGTTCGAGACTTAACCATGCCACACATTCGGGGTCAGTCACATCCGTACTCTCCCAACAAGGGTCATGCAAAAGGTCCCAAAGACTTCCTTCATAGAGCGTGACGCCATCTGTAAGAGAAATTGTTGCAGGAATCGTCCGTAAAAAGGTAACAATACTGGTCGTATTGGTCTCATCGACCTGATCAATCTTTAGCTCCAACACATCGATTGCATCCAGCACTGGAAGGTCACGTATGTTGTCAGTGTTGTTCTGTTGCGCCTCGATTGTGCGCTGTTCAGCGTCGAAAATGAACAAAGAGGTTTGCCCTCCACTGAATTGACGAGAGTAATCAGCCAAAGTGTTGAGCGATGCGATACCGTCCGGTGCTTCAGAAGCTCCGGTGATGGGTTCATTCATGGTTTCATCCCAATTCACAACAGCTCCGACAGAAACAATCGATGCAAAAACCAAGATCAAGCAAAAGCCGATTGTTGCAACCGGAATTTTGCCGACATTGTTCCAAAGTTGGTCAAAGAATGGATTCGTTCTCTTGTTGAACCGCAGCATCCAAGCAAGGGTCGGAACAAGGATGATGCTAAAAATCAGTGTTGAAAAGATTCCAAAACACAGAGTAATTCCTACAGAGCGAATCGGTGCTACCGATACAATTTGTGGCGCTATAAGTACTGAAAAACCAATAATTGTGGTAAGAGCAGAAAAGAAGACGGCGACACCAGTCGAACGGGTCATTTCCAAAACACATTGGCGGTAAAATTCAGGGTCCCATAGTTCCGGAACTTCTTCAGGCGGTTTGCCAAGACGTCGTCTTCGCTCGTTTTCGTCGTTGGCCTTGTAAATTTCTTTTCGCCGAACCTCTTCAATACGATTCACCATGTGTAGCGCATAATCAACCCCCAGCCCAATCAATATTGGGAAAGTAGCCACAATCATTGGAGTTAAGGTGATGTTGAGCAGTACCGATGAGCCAAAGGTTACTGCTAGGGCCATCATAATCGGCGCCCCCGTAATCACGACGACTTTCAACGACCTATGAAGTGCGGTAATCACAAGAATTGTGAAAAATATTGACCAGGGGAGTATCTTGAGCAGGTCTTCGTAAATTGCATCTGAAACATCCTCGAGTACTTTGGGTAAACCTGTAACGGTCATTTCGGTGTTTTGCATATCTCCTGAACGATTATCAATTACATCTTGAAAGTGGTTGTGCAAGTCGCTGAAATCAATAAAATTGGCCACCGATGGATCATGATGCATGCCAATGACAATTGCAGCAGTATCCCAAACCCCGTCACCATCCATGTCGTTGGTTTTGTTTCCATCTTTGTCACTGTCAACATCCAAATCCATATCGTTCGTGTCTTTGAATAATGCATCAAAACCACCGTTTGATTGTTCGATTATTTGGTCGACACGGTCCTGGTCGGGTATTACGTAAGCGCCACCACCGGGCAATTGTTCGCAATCAAGACCAAGAGGAATTCGAGTGTTGATCCCGTGTTCACATAGGGAGTTGTTGAAACGACCATCAGCAGAGTTGATTTCTTTAATCACTTGTGTGCCAGAGATGACCCAAAGAACCCCATCTTTCCTTCCTTGGTCATCTTTGAATTCATCAATGCCGCTCTGAGTGAAGGTACCTCCTTTGTTTTCATCATCGCCCTCTACCCAGCTAATTTCACGGAGATAGTTCACATCAGTGATGTTGACCATACTCGGGTTTGCCACACCTTTGGTGTTCTCTGCATTGGGAGTTTGGATATAGATTATCGCGATATCGGTTGACCATTCTGTTCGAACTTTTTTCAGCAATTCGGTTGAATCGGCACCATCCGGTAGAAATATTTCGACATCATCGTCAATTTGGTCTTGAAAAGTTACGCCCTGTTGAGCAAAAAAAGCTGCAACAATAATCAGAAGGATGACCACTGTGGCGGGAGATGCAAGTATGCTTGCATAGAATTTATCCACCCGCTGCCCGATTGCAGTGCTTGTTAGTTCTCGAAGTTCTGAGATTTTTTCACGGAGATTATCGGCTTGAGCCCCCTTCTCCATGTATGTGCCATAGGGCGGTGGGCTTTCAATGATGCTCTGTTTTGAGATTGCTGACGAGGTATCTCTCAGTCAAGCCCGAACTCCCGAACCAACAAATGGCGCAGGAATCCTCGAGCACTTTGGAGTACCAGTCCAGTGGCCATGAGCGCAAGACCAAGAACACCAATCCATATTGCGGAGAGTCCAGGTCCAACGAAACTGTCAATGTGATTGGTTACACCTTGAGCAGTGTTCATTCCCATCGCAGCACCTGTGGCAAGCAGGCCAAAACCAGGAAGGCCGAGGACGAGGAGCGGTTTTTTCTGAGATAGAGAAAGCATAGCCCAAGTCAAGACTGTAAATCCATGCGAAACTGCCGTAAAGTTGGAACCTTTTGGAACATCATAGCGTATGACTGTTGGAACTTCAACAATTTCAAGTTGTTTTTCTCGAGCATCTTCGAGCATTTCTAAAGACAATTCCATACCCTCTGAATCGAAGCGAAGACGATCCAAAGCAGTACGAGAAAATGCTCGGAATCCGGATTGAGTATCTTTTATGCCAAGGTCGCTGGAAAGATTGCTTGCTGCAGTAATGACTTTGATTCCGAGTCGACGGTAGGCGGGCATATCAGTTCCACTGCCTCCATCTACAAATCGAGAGCCGATTGCGAAATCGGCTGTGCCACGAAGGATTGGTTCTAGCAATTTGGGGATATCTTCTGAACTGTGTTGCCCATCGCTGTCCAGAACAACCAATGCATCGACATCGAGTTCTTTGGCTCGAATGAACAGTGTCTTGAGTGCACCACCATATCCACGATTTACACGGTGGCGAATCACAGTGGCTCCACACGCTTCGGCGATTCTGGCGCTTGAATCCGATGAACCGTCATCAATACAAATTACAGCATCAACATACCGTAATGCGGTAGTAACAACCGTTCCAATGGTCTCTTCTTCATTGTACATCGGCATTCCTGCAACGATGAAGGGTTTGTTCGTATCGACGTCCTCAGACATGACTTCACCCGTCGTTACGCGCAATCCGGTTCTATTTAGTAATATAGTATCTCTAAAGACACCGAACTGCTTTTCTTAAGAATGCCTGCACAGGGGTCGAAACCCCCGTGCAAGCGGTAGCATATCTCCGAATATGTTCGTCTCAAGAACGCAGCGCTCAATCTTGCAACTGCGACAAGGTAGTAACTGCACGTTCACCTGCGAGGACTTTTTCCAATGCAGCAAGTGAAATTACCAACGGGACATAGGCTTGGCCATCGCTGGTTACATAGGTGGCACAATCCGAAAAAGCATCCGTGTTGATGGATATTTTAACAGCTCCACCAGCATTGCTCTTACGTACATAGCCAACCAAGAGATTGGTTGTTTCGGTTTGGTTTTCAGGCATCGTTTTTTGGTTATTTTTTGGCATTTTTTCAACTCCATTGCCGATTCTTGCTCGGCGCAAACATGGAACATTTCGTTAACGGTTATCAAACCAATTGTTCGAAGATGCTTTTCACAGTCTCACTGGCACAACCAAACACTCATACATGGGTGATTCTTGTTCATTCCATGCGAGCCTTGGTTACTGGTGGTGCTGGATTCATTGGTTCTCACCTCATAGACCGTTTGGTCGCTCGCGGAGATACAGTTGTTGCACTTGATAACCTTTCAAGCGGACATCTGGAATTTATTCAATCGCATATTGATTCAGGTTCTGTGACCCTGGTTGAAGGAGATATCACTGATTTTAATACAGTTTTATCTGCAATGGAAGGCATTGATTGTGTGTTTCATTTAGCAGCAAATCCCGATATCCGCTTGGGTACGAGAGTGACGGATACTGACCTGAAGCAAGGTACTCTGGCAACCTACAATATCGTAGAATCCATGCGCAGATGCGAAGTCAAAAAAATCGCCTTTGCTTCTTCGTCAGTTGTTTACGGCGAAAATGCTCCAATGCCAACTCCTGAAAATCATGGTCCTTGCTTACCAATTTCTCTTTATGGAGCGAGTAAGCAAGCAGGTGAAGGCTTGATTAGCAGTTGGGTTGGAACTTTTGGATTACAAGCATGGATTTTCCGATTTGCGAATATTATCGGAACTCGAGGAACTCATGGAGTGATTTTTGACTTTATTCACAAATTAAAATCAAATCCAAACCGTTTAGAAGTTCTTGGTAACGGTCTTCAAGAAAAATCATACATGGAAGTTGAAGATTGTGTGAACGGTATTTTGCATGTTATGGAGAACGCCGATGCACCATTGAACCTGTACAATTTAGGCTCGCACGACACTGCATCAGTTCGCCGCATTGCCGAGATAGTTGTCGAAGAAACCGGTTGCCATGATGCATCCATTGAGTATACAGGCGGGGAACGCGGCTGGGCAGGTGATATTCCCCGTGCAATGCTCGGTATTGATAAGATGTTGTCGACAGGATACGATGTCCGCTACAACAGTGAAGATGCTATTCGGCACACTGCTCGTGCACTTATTGAAGAAATAGGACTTGAAAGGAGATGAGAAATTGAAGCACACATACGATGACTTTGCTGACATGCGCACAAAAGCTGCACTGAGAGTTATGAGCCTGTTTTTTGTAGGTATGATCATTATTGCTGCCACGACCAGTCCGATTGCCACTGGAACCAAAGAAGGTGAACGAGCCCCCCCTCTTGAGGGTAAATTCTACAACGGTTCCGGATGGAGTACTTTCGATAGTGAATCCTACTGGGATTCAAACTGGCAAGAAGGTGACATCAGCGGTCAATGGCTTGTTGTGGAATTCATGGATACCGACTGCCCATATTGTGTTCGTTCGGCTGAAGATGTATCTCAAAATTTTGAAGACTTCAGTGGAGGAAACCCTCAATGGGATGGAGCAATAGTCAATTTTGTAGCAAGTGTCACTGAATTGGATATTCAAGGCCATGAATCCAGCCGTTCCGAGATTATGGCATTTAGGGACAAAACTGCTAATTCTGGAGAAGATTGTGCAGGTTCGGAGTGCGGCTCAAGACCTGGTAATGCGCATGGTTTCCCCTATATTGATGACCTTGACCAAGACAACATGAAAGAATGGAAAGTCGGAGGGACTCCGAGTTATTACTTGATTCAACCAGATGGAATTATTGCTTGGAGTTCAAGTCAACATCCCGGTGAAGATTTGCGAGATGCAATCCTCGGACTGGTGCCACGTGCAATGAACGAAGGAGGTGCTTGATGTGGACCCGAATGTTCAACTTCTGCTTTATGTGATTCCAACATTGATTGGATTTCTATTCGTTTTGCCGTTCAGTAGTTTTCTATCAAAGCCTTTTGAGGAACGATTTCCGTCACTTTCCAACGAACGAGGACGGCTCTTTTTCGGATTGATTCTAACAACTCTCGCAGGTTTTGCTGTATCAATCCAAACATTGTGGATTTCTTCTAAGGTTAGTGAAGGTGGCAATTTCTGCGCATCAAGTTCAGTTTTTTCATGTGATGATGTCATTGGAAATGCCCAATACAACACCGACCCCATATTCGGCCTTCCGTGGGGTGGTGTCGGCGCAGTAACTTTCTGTATTCTGCTTTATCTTGTCTACTCGACATCCAAAGAACCAAACGCTGAGTGGGTTGACTCCCACCTCAAATTTGGAACATTGATTACTTTTGGCGGATTTTTTATCATTGCGCTGTTGGTCTATTACGAGTTCCAAATGGAAAAGATTTGCCAGTATTGTACAACTGCTCACGTTGCGAATGTTGCAGCGTTTATTGGTTTCTTCCGATTGATGCGATTGAATGAATCAGAAGATTGGAATCAGCAATAAGGATGATTGAAGATGGAGCGTGAAGCAACCTTTTGGAGTGTTATAACAGCTCTTTCCCTAGCATTGATGCTTGTACTTTTGGCACAAGAACGAGGATGGTTTGAACAAGACTCCAATTCGCAGAATACGACATCGGAGACCTCAACAAACTCCACCGAAGAAAACTCAGTAACTGATACATCTACCAATGAATCTTCAAACACTTCTTCGAATGAATCGTCAAACTCCACTGCTGATTCACCTGACCCACTTGCTCTGGAATGTCTCGACCATGACGGTCTTGCTCGACATGACCATGTAACACTTCAGATTTTCATTGATGAAAATCCGCACACGGTTGAGGCCGCCATCGGAATTCAAACCGATGTTTGCAATGGGAATGAAAACAACATGCATGCTGTTCACACCCATGACGACACGGGCCGATTGCATGTCGAACTTAACGAACCAGGAGATGTCCCTCTCGGCGTATTTTTTGATATATGGGGCTACCACTTTAACGAAACAGGGATTTTTGATTACAGAGTCAACTCGACGCATGAATTCGTGATGTATGTTCATCCATCAGGTGAAAATGCAACTGAGGAGCACCGAGTTACAAGTTTTGATGAGTATCTTATCTTGAACGGGGAAGTCATTGAATTGCACTATCGAGTGAAAACAAACTAGGGAGAAAAGCATCCCTCAAAGCCAATTGGTTCTGATGTTTCCTTGACTTCTTCCATTCGATGGACAGTGACTTCTATTGTTTCATTGTCAACGTATGTGTTGCGTAATTCATGAAGTAAACTTCTCTGTATGTCGGATAGATCATCCCCGTAAAGTACGGTGAGGTGATGATTTTTGTCTCCGTTCACCGAAACAGTGTATTCGACGACCCACTCCTTTTGGGGGTCACTTGTGTCCCATGTTACATCCTCCCATGATTCTGCCATGGTAATACATTGTCACGATAGGTTATCAATCCTCGCACGATATGCGCATACATTTTTCCGTTTTCAGTAACCAAAAGGTACTTTTCAATACATTCGGAGTTATAAGTTTATGATTTTTTGTCCTTACGAGGAAGTATTGCCCAAATGCCGCCGGTAAATGCAAGTGCGATAATTCCTGAGAGAAGTGGCCAACTTTGTTCGTTGCTTTCACGCGTTCTGTATGCGAACTCAACGGAGCCATAAGTGCCTAAAGATGCATCATTCTCATGTATTTCCTCAATTGTATTTTCGTGAACAAGAATAATACTGAACTGTTCCATTTGTTCAAAAGTTATCGAGAAATCGACATCACATGATTGACTTACTGATGCACTATGAAGTCCGATGTTTACATCGATTGAAGAATTTTCAATCGTGCATTCAGAAGTTGCTACAAGAACTCTGTCACGGGTTTTTCCTCCCGGATTTATTGAACCTTCAGGAACTTCTTTGTTGTGTTCAAGGACTAGAAATGTGAGTTGTGTTCCACTCAAGTTCACATCTAGTGAATCAAAAGAGAGAACTTTCGCCGTGATTTCAGTTCCGTTTCGAACAACTTCAAATTGGAGCGTTGATGTATCCTGGCGAACTGTTTCTGCATTGAGGATATCTCTCTGAACATCACTCCAAGCATCAACTCCAGTGCGAGGATTCATCCCTTCAACAAAAAATGTGGGTGATGGGAGTGAATTTCCATGTTCAATTCCCAGCCGTTCAATGCGATGTTGAGCCGCTTCAGGTTGAAAAGCATCTTCGCCGTCTGTCGGGTGGTATGCAACCATTGCAATCCGTGAGCCATGAGCATCTGCAACACCTTTGAGATAGGGATCGATGTCTGCACATGTCGGACACCAGGTGGTAGTGACTTCTTCAATAAGCAAAGTTCGTCCCATCTTTTCGGTAATTTCAACTTCATCAAGTCCGTTGGATGGGTCAATAACGACCGCCATTACTGGGTTGGATGCAAGACTGCTGCATACCAGCATGAGCAATGCAAAGAAAGCAAAGCCTGCACTTTTCATATTCTTGTCCTCCTTGTGTGTAGCGAAGGTGCCGACCCCCTTCATCCTTTAGATTCGCTTGAAATGAGAGGGAGGTTTCTTCAACATGAGTTTACGCCAACAACATGGAGGCATTGTATGGCGGACCACTGGATTGAAAATCACAAGCGTGATTCCTGGCGGCGTCAAGCGAAAGCAAGCGGCTATCGTGCCCGCTCAGCATTCAAGTTAAAACAAATTCAAGAGCGATTTAATCTCCTTCGCGAGGGTGATATTGTTCTGGATGTGGGCTGCCACCCCGGCGGTTGGGCCCAAGTTGCGACTGAACTGGTAGGAGAGGATGGCTGGGTTATCGGTGTTGATTTAGAAGCCTGCCAACCAGTCGATGGTTCAATTTTACTGGTCGGCGACATCACCGACCCTCATACACAACAACGTGTTCTAGATGAGCTTGACCAAAGGCCGTTGAATTCAGTAGTGTCTGATATTTCTCCGAACATTACCGGTAAATGGGACATGGACCAAGCCGTAGCAATGACATTAGTAGCTCTCGTTTTTGATTTTTCATTACCACTCTTGTGTAAAGGCGGCTCTTTTGTGACGAAACTTTTCCAAGGAGTCGGAGTTGAAGAGTTGATACAAGTTGTGAAACCGTTCTTTTCCGATGTTCGAAGATTTTCGCCACACGCCTCACGAAACTCATCATCAGAGGTGTATTTGGTTTGTCGAAACTTTATGCCCTGGAAATTCAAGAAGGTAAGCATTCTCGAGAATTATGAAACAGCCCTCAATGTTAAACTTGGAGGAGATGATATTGAAGAGGCACCCGAAATTGTCTCGTCTTCTTTTCGAGTGATGAAAAAGAAGAAAGTCGAATAGATTGAAGAGCGTTGAGGATGTTCTTTCTTCTATGAGACAATCGAAATCAACCCATAGAACGAAGAAAACACAAGCGTATCGTCAGAAAGTATCTGAACTGGTCGCCGATTCACCCGTGCACAGAATAGAACTGGTCCTGCTTCGGGTTTATCCACGCAGGATGGTCTATTCGGATCAGTATGTTGGTCCTGTTGCTGCTGCATGCGGTAGAGACGAGACTGGGATTGTTGGAGTGGTTCTGTGAATGAGCAAACCGAGAAGGTCAAGGTGGGTGATGTATTGAGAATTGAGTCCGGTTGGTGCCGTTCAAGAAACGGAGAGTTGGTGGTGAGTACCGGTAAAAATGGAACGATGCAGATACTTCATCGATGAGGATATTTTTCTTAATGAAATCAGCGATATTGAATTCCTTGTTTGGAGGAGTTGGGCACACAACCATAAAGAAGGGGAGGGCGTGGGCCAAATGTTCCTGAGGAGTAGTTATGGCAGACAGAGCAGCAAATTGTACATCATCCGGTGTTCCACTTGAAGAGACCGGCTCAACATCATTCCCCTGTCCTGGTTGCGACGAAGTATCGATTGGCCGCAGCCCACGATGTCGCAACCAAGGTGTTCTCTACACCTGCGCTCAATGTGAATATCAGGGGCCCTGAGGTGATTGTATGGGTATGGTAGCGATGACATACAAGATAAATCCTGACGCTGAAGTTGAGGATGTTAACGCGGAGGCTATTGCAGCATCTGTTCAAGCACTCAGCGATGACATTTACAATGTTCAATCGGTTGAAGTAAAGCCTTTGGCATTCGGTCTTAAATTCGTTCAAGTCCATGTAGTCATGGATGACGGTGAAGGACTTGCCGACGCACTTGAGAGCAAGATTTCTGCAATCAGCGGCGTCGGAGAGATTGAAGTTCTCTCCATGGGTCTGCTGTGAATCAAAGTTGATTCAGCGGACACTGCATAAACTCACGAAGCAGTGTTGTTGCATAACTTCCTGATGATAGCGTAAATCTGAATCGAACACACGCCCCTTCAGGATGCCATCGACTGTTTTCTCTTGGGCCCGATTTCCAACGTTCGCCCATCGTTTCATCGTTTGCAAGAGGAACTGCATCTATGCTTATTTCACTGAAACTCGTGACCAAAGACCTGCGAGTGCCGCGTGTTGAGAGTCGCGGGATTTCCTCAATATTCCAATCTGCTTCATGGAGACCCATTTGAGAAATCGTATTTTGCTCAATAATTCCACTTTCACCTTCACATGTTTTAATCTCAGTTCCAGGTAATGGCCCTGTTGGGGATAAGCGACCAAGTTTACAATTGCGAATGATTCGAGGTAATGTCCGTTCTTCGACAATCACACAACTCGAAGCGTCAAGTTGACCTTTTTCATCAATTCTGCCGACTAGGTCACCGGCAACAGGCCAGCTGATGGGGTGTTGCGCCTCAAGCCGAGCATGGAGAGACTTGTTGAACACTACCGATTGTAAAGCATGTATCGTCATCAATTGAAGGTTGCCGGGGAGTTTTCGAAATGCACCAACATAGTCGTCGGGACGATGGAGAAGATGTTCGAGCATTTTACGTTCGAAGCCCAACCAGCGCGGTGCAAGTTCAAGACCTTCTTGAGTGGGTCCATTTTCGCGAACATGTCTGCGAAACTCAGCAACATCTTCATTCTCCGATTTTCCTTCCATTGCGATATATGCTAAAACCGCTTTTTCCCAGTTTCCTTCAATGACATGCCGGCCAACTTCTGCAGTTACAGGCCTTCCAGAGCCAAATCTTTGAGGACCAATCCAGTTCGGGAACTTGTTTTCTCCCAATTTATCTGCCATTTCTTTTTGGATTCTTTCGACTTCTTGCAAAGCATCTTCAAGAGTCATGGGTGAGCCATCTTGGTGAGCACAACCCCGAACAACGATTGTAAATCTGTTTCCTCGATGGTTTCCAAATCCAATTTTTTGGTGTGTACGGCCAAGAATTTCAATTTCTACATCAGGTATCTCAACTGCGGCGACTTTCGCTTTCGGTGCGTCAATGACAAACAGTTGCTGAGTAACTGCCCTCTTGTCTTTTGTTCCAGCAAAGAAGATTCTATTTCGAGGGATTGAGAGCGTCTTTGCAAGAGTATTGCAAAACCTGTTTGTTTCCCAATTCGTTAGCATGACCTTAGCAACCGTGAACCTCCCACGGTTATCGAGATGTATAGGTGTAGAAATTTCCTCAACCCGAAAATCCGCCACACGTGCCTTCAGCACCCCACCTATTCCAGATGTGGCAGTAGAATATCCTTCAAGCCCGATAGATTCTGCCAGAGAATCTGTCCAGTTCGTCACCGTAAGACCCCATTCAGAGGCTGATGCTTGAGAATTCTGATGAGATTCCCGAAACAATGTCTTTCAATACCTTCTCGGAAGCATTTTTGCCAGAGGTTCGGATGTAGAATTCGGGGTCATCAAGTTCTGGATGGCCAGGGAAATAGTTTGCATATTCCACTTTACTGTTGTTGTTGAGACGTTCTCGAAGCATTTGCAAGGCGGTGTGACTTTCGCCAACAACTCTCAAGCGCAGTTCATTTTTTTCATGGAGGAGGACCTTGATGGGCATTGCAATCAGCCAACCCACCCGCCTACTTCTCTTGAACCTTATCCATGTCCGGTGAGGGCCTTGTTGAATCGAATGATTTGTGTGACGAGAACTACCGATACCCGTACAAATCAACCCCGCTTCTTTTTTAGTGTCTTGACTTCGCACGACCAATGGATACCTCTGTGTTGGAAGAACAGATGGCACAATGGTCATCCCGATTCAAACAATTGGCGCCTGTTTTTTTGTTGGTAGTCGTTCTGTGCACAGTTGCTCTTTCAGCACATTTGGTCGTATCACCGCCAACATTCAATACCGATCTTGGGGATTTTGCTCCCGACTCAGAAGCCCGAGATGCCCATGATCGAATTCACGAGTATTTCCCAAATGAAGCCCGACCGATGTTTGTACATGTGACTGCAGATGACGGCAGCAATATCCTTTCTATAGAAAATTTGAAGCTTATGGATGAACATCTTTCGCACATGGAAAATGCATCTGAAAAACGGCAAGATGCGGTTGATGTATGGACTACAGCACCTGGAATTGTTCAACTTGCATTGGATGAAGAGGGCAACGGAACCAGTTTGAATGCCATAACATCGTGGACCGAAATACTTGATCTCCTGTTTGATGATGATACCGAATGTACGCTTACTGCCGATGACCAATTGCTTTCAGCAGCAAGATACGCCTCCTCAGCATTGTTGAACACCGATTTGAACATCGACGACACGTGTACATATCTAAAGAACGGAACCGGTGACGGGGCGCCTCGTGCCACTTCGACCCTGTGGGTGCTCGAAATTGACCCCGAAATGCCAGAAGAAGAAAGGAAAGTGATTCAAGATCAATTACGTGTTGAATTTCGAACACTTTCAGAAGATTCGGGACTTCAATATGGAGTTGCTTCACTCGATTTAATTTCCTTTGACATCGACCAAGGCACCTTTGATAACCTCGCTTTATTGGTCGTTTTGGCCTTGGTCGTTGTTGTTGTTCTTTTGGCTATTGCTTTCCGGTCAATAAACGATGTAGCATTCCCGCTTATCGGCTTGTCATTCGCCTTGGTTTGGACATATGGAATTCTCAACTTGCTTGGTGTCCGATTTACTGCACTTGAGGTTGCAGTTGCTCCACTCGTGCTTGGACTTGGAATTGATTATGCAATACATTTGCAGAGGGCTTTTTCTGCGATTCGTAAAGATGTTGAAGACCCAGCTGAAGCATGGTTGCGCTCATGTGCTCGACTGTCAGTACCTCTCTCACTAGCAGTTGTTACTACTGTTGCAGCCTTCCTTGCAAACATCATTTCTCCTCTGCCACCATTGGCAACCTTTGGCTATGCTCTTGCATTCGGAGTGTTGTGTGCCTTTACCTCATCGACAATCATTGTCGGTTCATTGCATGTTGTTCGGAATAAGATTTCCAGTGTTCCTACTGTCCACTCAATTACCATGCCTCGATTGGTTGGCTCCATTGTTGCGGTGCAACAAAAGCAACAGGTCATGGTACTTTTAGCAGCGATATTGATTTCTGGCGTATCTCTCTTTGGTGCATTGTCATTGGAAACTGATTTCGATTTGGCAGACTTTGTCGATGAAGAAATGGAGATAATGACTGTTCGAGATGAGATGGACAAGGGATACGATAGTGCAGGTTGGAAATTGATTTACATCTTGTTTGAGCCTGCAGAATCCACTTCGAGTATTCCTGGTGATTCGTTAATGTTGAATGAGTTACGAGGGCTGCATATCGACTTGGAGACCAATCACTATGTTGTTGGTACCGATGACTCACCTCCTGCTCCATCATACGAGGGTCCATATGTTGTTCTTAGAGATGCGATATTGAGAAATTCATCGCTCGGTGACCTCCATAATTTGGAGATTTATGCTGGAGATGTATTCATCAAAGATACTCAACTTGGATGTGACCTTGCACCCATATTCACCTCCCTTTTAGCGAATGAATCTGTAGCAGATGCTCTCACCGGAGAAACTTGGGCCCAACGAGTCTCTCAAACAGTTCATCTATCGGATGGAGAAATTGTCTATCTGAGAACTGAAGTTCGTGTCGAAGCCTCGACATCAGCAGAATCACAAATTGTCATTGCGAGTATCGAAGAGCAACTCGGAACTGCATCTCAGTCTGGTACATTAAGGAATAATTTGGATGGACATGCTGATTTGCACGTGACAGGTGATTTGGTCATTTTGCAATCTGTGTTGGATGGTTTGAATTCTTCGCAGATTCGTTCAACTGCGATTTCGCTTAGCGTGTCTTGTCTTGTTCTGTTCGTCCTCACTCGACGTGTTGTACCCGCTGTGGCTGTATTGTTGCCAGTCGCGATTGCTTCTCTTTGGGTGGCTGGTTCGATGATTGTCTTGGGTCTAAAATGGAACGTGTTGACTGTGATGGTAACTGCGCTGACCATTGGTATTGGAATCGATTATTCAATACACATGTGGCGCAGAATCGAAGTTGAACTTTCTCGGAGAGACAATCACTGGGATGCATTAAGAGCAGCCCTTTCAACAACAGGTGTTGCCCTCATTATGAGTGCCCTAACGACTGCTTTTGGATTCTTAGTGTTGCTGTTTTCACCAATGCCAGTGATTCAAGATTTCGGATTAATTACGGCAGTTACCGTGTTCTTTTCTTTGCTGTTAGCTTTGTTGTTGTTACCGGTCTTAATCGAACTTTTAGCGCGGAACCAAGAAGAAGTTGTAGAAGTGAACGAAGACCTCGTTTTGGAAGCTTAACTAAAGTGTTGAAAGCGCTTCAATAATCTCTTTCATCGCTAGACCCTGCTCTCGAGCAACCAGCGCCAAACACATCCAAGTGGTAGCGTAACCGAGTGCTCCGTGTTTCCTTTGCGCTCGACGTTCAACTTCTTCAAGTGAAATTTCTGATGATTTGGCGATAAATTTGGTGAGGCGAGCAACAAGGCGCATTCTTGGGTCCGAATTGCTGATTGGAGAGGNAGGACTTGANGCCACNTTTTCTACCTTTGATTCGATTTCTGCTTGTGCTTTTGTTGGGACTGGGTCGGAATCAATGTCTTGAACTGCTGCCACAGGTTGAAGCAATCGAGATGGGCGAGGAAACCAGCCAAGAGGAGAACGCACTCCTTCGAGAGCAACAGTTGGCTTCAACGCATTCTCATCGCCTGAAAGCCATCCTTTGGCAACAAGTTCTTGNACAGCACCTTCTGCCTCATCAGGAGTAATCCATTCCATGTCGAAAGACAAAATACGCTCTAAGTCGAGAGCATGGAGTGGTTCTCCATTCCGAAAACAGATAGCGAGAACTCTGCGAACGTCTTCAACATCGTCACTCGACATGGTACATTTACCGGCTTCATGTTCAAGAACTTAAGCATCAAGGAGTATGTTGAACATCTGAGAGTTCAAGAACTGTCGTCATCAATTGAAAGTGAGTGGAGCCATAGGTTCATGCAGTTTGAGACTATGCGACCACCGGAGGGAGCCAGTTATGACGCGTGAATATGTAGCGAGAGACCCGCGTACTGGGCTACCAATTGCCGTTAC
Source organism: Methanobacteriota archaeon (assembly GCA_002687075.1). GTDB lineage: Archaea > Thermoplasmatota > Poseidoniia > Poseidoniales > Poseidoniaceae > MGIIa-L1. The sequence goes on along the minus strand of NYZH01000014.1, from coordinate 2,756 downwards.
CAAACAACGTAAATCGACGAAAAAAATCAAAACAGAATCAGGGCCATGGACAGCACTAACTGACCATGATGTCTTCGCACTGCTGAACAAAGAAATCGAAACTACGACAATTCGTTGGAACAGCAAATCCGTTGCCCTCACTCGTGTAGACGCACTACGGGCTCTTGGCCGTTTTCATGGCGTACGTATACATCAGGCTCATTCATTACTGCTCAGTTATCTTGAATCAGATGTTGTTGCTGAACGGGTTGCAGCCCTCAATGTACTCCCAGAAGTTGCGATTTTGAAATCTGATGAATTGTTTGATTGGCTTTCCGTTTTATTGGACGACGATCATGTCGATGTCCGAAAAGCAGCCAGTCGTTGCTTGACCACCACCTCTCCAGTTTTCCCTTCAGGAGTACATTCCATTTTAGCAAATGAATTGCGTTCAACCGTTCAATACAGAAGTGACGCTGCTTGGGCTGGGTTGAAAGGCTTGTGCGATACATGGCCCGAAGTAGTTGTAGACCACGTTGATTCATTGCTGCTTGAGGAAGAAATGGTACTCCGTAAAAAGGGCACTGCCTTGCTGAAACGTATCGTGAACAAAGGGGATTCTGCTGTTTGGGATTTGATTTCTTGGTCATTGAATGATTCTGAAGTGGAGGTGCGAAGAGTTGCCGCAAAAAATTTGCCGGCACTTGCACGAAAGGAATCAAGGATGGCCACTTTGTTTGCTGAGCGAGCCCTGGTCGACCCAGATTCTGAAGTGCGTCTCTCGGCCATAAAGGCAGTTCAAACGCTCGATACTGACCATGGGCGAGCACGTGAATTGGTTGTTCGAGGCACGAAATCGAAGGATGTCAAAGTCCGCTTGGCATGCATCGATATGCTTCCTCGATTGTTTGGTGAAGAGGTATTGCGCACTATGGCGAACGAATTACTCAACGAAGAAACGGACAAAAGAATCATTGCTTCGCTTAAGGAAATGGCCTTCGATGCTTCACTTGATGGAACAGAAGCTCAGAAAAATGCACAACTTGCTCCTTCTGCACCGGTTCCTGCTCTGGACCGAGAAGTTGCAGAAGCTCAAGGACAACGCGTCGGAATGGAGCCAATACGGTCTCTTGATACGCCAGTCGTCGGGCAGTTGTCCTCCGAGAAAACAGTTCAATCGAAGGATAAAGAAGCCGAAAAGTCCCCAAAAAAGGCTACAACAGAGCCACTTTATCGAGCAGTAACCCAAGATGAAATGATGGGGTACGATGACGATTTTGACATCGATGACAGCGATGGTGATGAAGAATATTTTTGATTGAATTCAAATTTTTGCTCTTGAATTGTCACATCCCATGTCGGTATGGTTAAGAGGGGACGGTCAGTGGGCCGATTGCTTAGAGGTGAATATGATGGATGAAGCATTCAATGATAAGGCCGAGCAGTTCGAACGCCTATGGGATGGAATTACCCCGAAAGGCATTAACCGAAACAAGTCTCTCAAGTTTAGACAATATATTCTGGAGCATGTTCGACAGATGCGACGCCCACTCACCCGAGAAAATGCACGTAAGTATTGGATGGGTGAACTCCAAGCCGAAATTAAAGAACGCGATAACTTCTGATTCCACACGATGGGGTTGCCACCGTCTCGGCGACCCACTCGATACCCCGAGACGGAGATGATGAAATGTTCACAAAAACCCGCTTCGATTCTTGGGACTTGCCCGAAAACATTCTCGGTGGCTTGAGTGCCATTGAATGGGAATTCGCTACTCAAGTTCAGAAAGATACGATTCCACTTGCTCGCCAAGGACGAGACGTCATCGGCCAGGCGCGAACTGGTTCTGGAAAAACAGCGGCTTTTGGAATTCCAATTCTTGAGCGATGCCAGCCGACGGGTCAACTTCAGGCTCTAATTTTGGCACCAACGCGTGAATTAGCCAACCAAGTGGCCGAAGAATTCCAAACTTTGCAAGGAGATTCAGGACTTTCCATTCAGACTGTATACGGCGGTACTGATCTTGAAAAGCAGGCAAAGAAACTCTCCGATGGAGTCGATATCATTGTCGGAACCCCAGGGCGTGTAATGGACATGACCGAAAGGGGTCACATCAATCTCGATTCACCAGTGTTGTTTTGTCTCGATGAGGCCGATCGAATGCTCGACATGGGTTTCTTCCCCGACATAATGTGGGTCGTTGAACGCATGAACAACCGTGAACAAACTCTTCTTTTCTCAGCCACCTTCCCACAAGAAATTATTGATGCTGCTCATGAATTTATGAACGACCCAGAATTTGTGTTGACCAACTCGGAAGAACTCGATATTCCTCCAATCGAAATGTTCAGCGTAAGTGTCGGCCGTGCAAACAAATTGTGGGCTCTTGGGCGTTTGCTGATTCGTATGGAAGAGAATGACCAAACAATCATTTTTTGTAATACCAAGAGAATGGTGGATTTGGCTGTTCAAAGACTCAAAAAGCATCGATTCGATGCCGAAGGACTTCATGGGGATTTGAATCAAAATCAACGCGAACGAATCCTCAATCGTTTCAAAGAAGGAGAAGTCAAGACCATTGTTGCTACAGATGTCGCTGCACGTGGAATAGATGTTGATGGAATTACTCTTGTTGTCAACTACGACCTTCCTGCAGATTTAGACTCCTTCATTCACAGAGTTGGTCGTACAGGGCGTATCGGGCGCAAAGGTGAGGCATGGAGTCTCGTTTCTCGCGATGATGCACCTCAACTTTCCAAAATTATGGCTACGTACG
>NYZH01000048.1 GCA_002687075.1 Methanobacteriota archaeon | reverse complement strand
TGGCTTTCGACATGCCAAGCGGTTCTCACGTCGGACTTTGAACATTCACCCGTACAATCCTTCTGGCGAGGACATGCTGCCTGATTTTGACTTCTTCTTGTTCAGTCGTTCAATGGCGAGCATAACATCTGAATGAAGTACTGTATCTCGGTCTGATCGAATGGCAATCATACCAGCTTCAACACAGGTTGCCTTCAATTCAGCCCCGCTGAATCCTGTGGTAGCGCGTGCAACCGCCTTCAAACGAACGCCTTTGGTGTTCATACTTGATAAGTGAAGGCTGAGAATTGCGTGTCGTGACTCCTCTTCTGGAATTGGAATTTCGATGATTCGATCAAATCGACCTGGACGGAGGAGCGCATCATCAAGAATGTCAGGGCGGTTTGTTGCAGCAATAATCTTCACATGCTCCAATTCATCAAAACCATCCAATTCTGCGAGAAGCTGCATGAGCGTGCGTTGAACTTCTCGGTCTCCACTTGTTGAGCCATCCAATCGCTTTGCGCCAATGGCGTCAATTTCGTCAAGGAAAATAATGGATGGTGATTTATCCTTCGCCAGTGAAAACAATTCGCGAACAAGACGACCACCTTCACCAATGTATTTCTGAGCGAGCTCTGAACCGACCATCCGTATGAACGTNGCATTNGTATGNTGAGCAACCGCNTTGGCAAGCAATGTCTTTCCACAACCTGGAGGCCCAACAAGNAAAACNCCCTTTGGNGGTTTAATCCCAACTTTTGTGAACAATTGAGGTTTGGTGAGCGGCAGTTCAATTGCCTCTCGTACCGATAGAATTTCATCATCCAAACCAGCGACCATATCATAGGTTATGTCTGGTTTTTCAACCATCTCTGACCCGCTAACGATTGGATCCCATGCATCATGAAGAACCTCGACAAGTGAGAGTGAATCTTGGTTAAGTGCGACTCGTGTTCCTGGCTTGAGAAGGTCAGGTTCGATTCGTTGGTTAAGAGATACTTGAAACACAGTACCATTGGAAGAACGCACNATGGCTCTTTCGGGATCCAGAACATCTTGTAACGTTCCGACAATCAGTGGAGGTGCACGCAGGTGGCGCACTTCTTCTTCAAGCCGTCCTGCTTGTTTTTTGACGTTGCGAAGCTCAGATTCAATGTGAGTCCTTTCACTGATCAATTCTTGGGTTTTCTCTTGCAAACGGCGATACTCTGCCTCGAGTTTCTGGAAATCATCGTCTCTGTGGTTGTTCACAGAGTCCAAGTTTCGATCCACATCCGTNCCCATCGCAATCAAGTCTTCCTTGAGCCAGCAGTGTATCAACTCATCGTTTGTTTTTCGAGACAACAGCGAAGGGTTCATCAATTGTCGATGCAAGCAAACCACGGGGATACGATGGGTGATTGCGAATTGTGTGGTGCGACAAAGGTTTCAACTCGCGAGCATCGCGTCAACAAAGCGATGTTGGCGATTTGCCAGAGGTGCATAGGACAAATGAACCTCGAACCCAAACAAGAAGCTCCTGGCTTAGCCCAAGCACGGCGTAGGCCCGCTGGAAAACCAAACCCTCGTCGCTTGAATAAGAACAACATCATGAACAAGCAAGAGAAAGAACTAGCAGACAATTTTGCTAAATTGATTCTGACAGCCCGTGAAAGTAAAGGCTGGACACAGGCCCAGTTGGGTCAACGTATGGCTGAAACTATCAANGTGATTAAATCTGCAGAATCGGGCAAACCTCCTGCAGATTCTGTCATCAGAAAGTTCGAAATGATTCTTGGAATAGAATTGATGGTTGAAGCAAGCAGTGATCATCAATCGATGATTGGTCAATCCTCAAACAGTCGTGGGATGACCATCGGAGATTATCTCAAAGACTTACGGTGAGTGTATGGACATTCCAGTTCATGCAATTTGGCTTGCACAAGACGACCCAAAAAAGAACACGGCCGTACGCGCATCCAAAGATGAATTGTTACGATTGCACAAGGATTTCAGGCGACTTCCAAAAAAAGGAATTATCTTGGAACCACTATGTGGGAAAGTGCTAGGGCCGGAAGATCGAGAAATCTTCGACTCACACAGTGCATTGGTTGGACTCGATTGCTCCTGGGCACANATTGAAGAATCCGTTGAACACGTCATGCGACGTACACGATTGCAACCTCGCATGTTGCCATTGCTCTTGGCTGCAAATCCAGTGAATTGGGGGAAGCCTGGAAAACTATCAACTGTGGAAGCCCTTGCAGCGTCCCTGTATTTGTTGGGGCGAGTGGATCAATGCAAGGAATTGTTGAGTAAATTTAGGTGGGGTGAACGTTTTCTCGAACTCAATAAGGAACCTCTTGAAGCATATGCTGAAGCGAAAAGTTCTGCTGAACTCGTATCACTGCAGTTTGAGTTTTTTGACATAGAGGTGGAGCACGATGAATGATGCATATGCAGAAGTACCACTGATGCGCCTATCGGTAGAAGGGACTTCGATACAAAAAGAAACAATTGTCAAGGAAGCTGCAGTCGAATTGCACGCACTGAACAAATTAGGTCAGTACGAAGTGTACTCCACATTGCTAGCAACACCAACGGACCTCATTGCACTGCATGCCGGACATCTTTACTCAGAAGGTTACATCGATCAAAAACCATCAGTTGACTGTCTTCATGTTCAAGACAGTTCTTATGTTCAAGTTCTCTACGATGGCTCTGTAACTATCAAACCACGACAGCAGATTGTCACAAGTTCTTGTGGCGCTTGCAATCATCCCGATTTGAACGTTGCCCGTGACGAACCAATTCAACATGACTCAAGATTTTCAGATATTGATTTGCCCATGCTAACAAACGCATTGGAACTACTGACACGTTCAATGCCACTTTTCCGTCAAAGTGGTGGCTGTCATGGAACCGCACTCTTCTCGGTTAACGGATCAATAGATCATGTATCAGAAGACATCGGGCGTCACAATGCCGTGGACAAGACCATCGGCAAAGCCATCCTCTCTGAATCAACAGTCTTTGAGAATTCTATGCTCCTTTTATCGGGAAGATGTGGTTGGGACATCGTAGCAAAATGTGTACGGGTTGGAATTCCAGCCATCGCATCTTTTGGTGCATTCTCATCTGCAGCGGTAAGTTTGGCACGTGAACATAACCTAACATTGTACGGTTTCGTTACTGAGCGAGGTGCTTGGAAAGTTGGATATTAGTGCCGTAAACCTCCAAGCATTGATGAAGCCCATTGATTTCCACGAACCATGAAGAAGAGCGTGGATGGTAGGACGCCTCTCGATTCCAATCGGTTGAGACTATCAAAAGTCAAATCCACTGCNGCTGGCGTACCTGCTGCAATCTCTTCGATGAATCATGGAATTCGGAAGATGGGTGCAACAAGAACCGTGCAATCACTCCTCATGGTAAACCAAAAAGATGGTTTTGACTGTCCTGGTTGTGCTTGGCCAGATCCTGACCATCGAACATCATTCGAATTTTGCGAGAATGGCGCCAAAGCTGTGGCAGACGAAGCAATGAAAGCGAAGGTCAATGCTTCCTTCTTCCAGAAATATTCTGTTGCCGAACTACTGGAAAAATCCGATTATTGGTTGAACAGTCAAGGCCGAATTGCTCGACCTATGATTTTGGAGGCAAATGCCACTCATTACACTCCAATCGAATGGGACGATGCCTTCCAACGTATTGCTTCCTCAATTCAGTCCATGGATTCTCCAGAACGTGGTGTTTACTACACATCTGGTAGAACGTCAAACGAGGCTGCATTTCTTTACCAAGCATTGGTTCGAGCATTAGGAACAAACAACTTACCTGATTGCTCGAATATGTGTCACGAATCAAGTGGCAAGGCTTTGACACAAACCATAGGCATAGGAAAAGGCACGGTCCATCTTGAGGATTTCAATCATTCTGATCTNATTCTCGTTATCGGTCAAAATCCNGGTACAAATCACCCAAGAATGCTGACTGCATTACGCGATGCAAAGAAAAGGGGNGCAAAAATCATCAGCATTAATCCACTACCAGAAACGGGNTTGAAGCGATTTAAGCATCCACAAGATTACATGACGGGTGACGTCAAATCGACACAATTGGCTGATTTACATGTTCCTGTGCGCATTGGAGGCGATGCTGCGCTACTGAAAGGTGTCATGAAGCAACTCCTGTCGTTGGGTGCAATCGATCGAGAATTCATAGCCTCAAAGACAGAAGCATTTGAAGAATTTGAATCAAGCCTATCCGCCCAANATTGGCAGCAAATCGTCAATGAATGTGGAATCAAACGTGAGATGATTCACGAAATTGCACAAATGTGCGCTGAATCCAAAGCCACCATAGCTTGTTGGGCAATGGGTTTGACACAACACAAAAATGGAGTTGCAGTCATTCAAGAGGTTGTTAACCTCCTCCTCATGGGCGGACATATCGGTCGTCCAGGTGCAGGCGTATGTCCAGTCCGCGGCCATTCAAATGTTCAAGGCGATCGAACAGTTGGTATTTGGGAGGCACCGAATGAATCATTCCTTGCCAAGCTGGAACAGGGGTTGCAATTTGAGTTGCCACGGAAACATGGTTATGATGTTGTACATTCAATTCACGCGATGGAAGATGGTGACGTTGACGTTCTCATCTGTATGGGTGGTAATTTCTTATCCGCAACACCTGATACACCAAGAACTGCAAAAGCCATGCAAACCGTAGGTTTGACAGTTCAGATCTCGACAAAATTGAACCGCAGCCATCTGGTTACAGGAGAAACGGCATTGATTTTACCTGTTCTTGGCCGTACAGAATTGGACGTCCAATCATCAGGAGAGCAATTTGTCACCGTGGAAAACTCGATGGGTGTTGTACATCGCTCGAAGGGAAATCTCAAGCCAGTCTCAACTGGATTAATGAGTGAACCTGCGCTTGTCGCCCAACTCGGACAATTACTTTGTCCAGATGTACTGGATTGGACATCATGCGCAGATAATTACGATGCAATTCGGGATATTATGTCAAAGGCTTTGAATGGGTTTGAAAATTACAACGAACGAGTACGCAAACCATCCGGGTTTTTGTTACCAAATCCACCCAGAGATTCTTGTGAATTCTCGACACCAACGAGCAAGGCTTTGTTCACGGTACATGCCTTGCCAGATGTAACGTTGCCTGAAGATCGTTTTGTGTTAATGACAATTCGCAGCCATGATCAATACAACACAACAATCTACGGATTGCATGACAGGTACAGAGGTATCCATGGAAATCGTCGAGTACTCTTCATGAACGCACTAGATATGAGCGAATATGGGCTAAAAACCAGAGACGTTGTGGACATTACCAGCCATTATCAAGGAACAAAGCGGCTCTCGAAGCAGTGGATTGTCGTGCCTTACGAGATTCCTCATCGAAATTTAGCAGCGTATTTCCCAGAAGCGAACGAACTCGTACCTCTTGAATCAACAGCCAAGATTTCTAACACACCTACGTCAAAATGGATTGAGGTCTCTCTTTCCAACCCAGTCGATTCGTTTGAAGAGGAATAAGTGAGGCGGTATGAGGGATAACGCCTATGTCCGACTCGTTCGCGAGAACAAAACGTATCGTCAATTTTGGATTGCTGCATTCATTTCGATGTTTGGTGAATGGTTCAATACCATCGCACTGTTTCTCTTGATTCTCAAATACACCGATTCTGAGCTCTTGCTTGGAATTCTGATGGCCGTGCGAATGGGATGTTTCGCTCTTATGCAACCATTTTTTGGGTTACTCGCAGATCGAGTAAACCGAAAGAAATTGATGATTANTACCAATATATTGCAGATGTTTCTGGCACTTGTTTTCATCGCTGTCGACGGCCCCGAAGACATGTGGTGGATGTTCCTTTGTTCTGGAGGAATGATGGCAATGCATGGTTTGTACGTCACTGCTGAACGTGCAGCACTTCCGAACATTGTTCGCAGTGAAGATTTGACAACGGCCAATGCATTGGACAGTGCTACGTGGTCGACAGCACTCTGTTTGGGTGCTTTTGCTGGAGGATTGGTTGTATCCGAATTTGGCGTCAACGTAGCCTTTGTTATCGACTCTGTCACGTTTCTCATAGGAACAATCCTACTAATTCCTCTCAGTGTACCACAGACCTATGACAAAAAGTCTTCTGGTTCGATCATCACTTCAGCACTCAAGGATATATGGATCGGCCAAAAGAGAATCAAATCAGACCCGCGATTGTTTCGTATCATATTCGCAAAAACATCCTGGAACATCGCTGGAGGTGGTTTAGCAGGTGTGTTCCTCGTTCTTGCTGGCAATGATATTGAGTTTGTAGGCGCCGCTCTCGGTTTTGGAATCTTCTTCTTTGCACGTGGGGTCGGTACGGGTATTGGCCCGATACTTGCACGTAGATTNTTCAAAAATCCGGAAAAATGGCCGCGACTCATTGGATTACTCATTGTTGTGAGCGGCTTGTTTTACCTCCTGGTCGGTTTCAGCTTGAATGGACCACTTTTACTCACACTGGCCTTGGTAACGCTTGCCCATACAGCGAGTGGTGGAAACTGGGTGTTGTCCACAGTGCTCACCCAACAATGGGTTGAGGACGAGATGCGCGGACGTGTATTCTCAACAGATATGCTTCTGTTATCTCTTGGTCAGGTTATTTCGACNATATCTGCAGGTTATCTCGTTGAACACGACTACGTCAATTTACAACAAGGAATATTGGCTTATGCATGCCTAATGATCCTCTCAGGATGTATCTTCACACTTTGGAATCCTAAGAGCACAACTCGTGCTCACAAATTGGTGGAATGAAGTACAATCGTTCATCAGATTGCTTGTCAATGATGTCCAGCTGCAGTGTTGAACTTTCACCTTCTTGGATCGTAACGATAGAGGATGTGCTTGCAGGCAAATAATCTTCACCAGTTGAAGCAAGGGAGACTCGAATTGTATGACCTTCTTCGATCATAGCATCAAGTGGCATGAATTCCATTTTGGCATTAATGGTCTCTAGAACTGGGAGCCATGTTTGAATGTCATCACCGCCTGCATAGTATCGCAGATCCATTATAGCATGGCCAACGTGGATGCATGTCCCTTCGAAACAATCCTCGAGGAGTGCATAAATTTGACCGCCGACGCTTGCTGTTGTAACGTCGACATGAAGTCTAGGCGTGCCGACNACACGTAGTGTTTCAGTGAGCGGTTCTGTCTCCCATACAGGTCCTGATGAAGCATCCGGGAGAATGGTCAATGAACCTCCCACGTTGGACAACTCTCCGCCAAGTGAAGCAACCCATTCTGTGGCATCGGCAGGTGGGTAGCGTGATTCGATTCGCCACTCACCATAATTGTCTTGCACCTCTATCCATTGTCCGGGCTGTGGTCCGCGTTCTTGTAGATAATACTCGAACCATTCAAGCANATCTTGCATCCAATCGTATCGAATCATCTGGGGGAATGCTTCCCCGCCTCTGCCACCTAAGTCGCTGCGTTCAAACAATTGTTCAGGACGGTCGGGGTAATCGTGATCCCATTGTCCAAACAACCCTTTCGCCTCAATTCCAGCATCAATGAGTGCGTTCATAGTGGGAACGGCCATGTGTGGGTCGACGTTCCAATCATGCATTCCTTGAATNAGATAGACNGATCCTTGATAGTTTTCGAGAACTCGATCGAGGAAGTATCGCTCAGCCCAGTAGTCTCCAAAAACTTCCGAACCCAACAAATAGGCCGATGTTCCGGTTCCTGGTCCAATCAGATAATCAGGGCATATGTTTTGGTAATCTTCTTCATCGCCATCGATTCCATATGAGCCATAAACACCGTTGTGCATGATTGGTGCACGGGCCTCTGCGCTCCCATTTCTCCACATCAACTCTTTGACACCAATGAGTCCTGAAATTGGTACGATTGTCTTGAGGTAGTCATGTTCGTTCCCAAACATAGCCGCCTGCCAAGGCGTTGAACCATCGTACGATTTACCAATCAAACCAACGTTTCCATTGCTCCAATTTTGCTCAGCTAACCAGCGTACTGCGGCATCGTTTCCTAATTGCTCCGCGTTACCCATCAAATCCATGCAATGATTTGACCTGCCCGTACCAGATACGGAAATTTGAGCAAAGGCATAACCATGAGGTAAGATTTGATCGATGATCATCGAACCAAGCCAGCTTCCAGGGACTTCAATCGTAGGTGTTTGAACCGATGGTTCTTGGAAGTAAGGCCCAATTTC
>NYZH01000013.1 GCA_002687075.1 Methanobacteriota archaeon | reverse complement strand
ATGTTCCTGTTTGCTTTGATGTTCCTTATCATTCCTGCATTACACGGAGGCTCACCGCCATCGCTTGGAGATGCACTTGTTGATGGTCTTGATGAAAACCCAACACTGGCCCAGGTTCTCTCTGATTATGGTTGGATGCTCATCGGTTACATGATGGTATTGCCGTTTGCCTTCGAAGGAATGATGTTTGCCCATGCAACAATGAAAGATACTGTCCTCGGCATCGATTCAACGCTTCGGCGTACATTTAGAAACTCGATGTTTGCAGGTTTCGGGGCAATTCTCTTCTTGGTTGGAAGCGAACTTATGGAATCATTCATCGGTTACGGAATGTTTGGCGGTGTTCTTTTGGGGGCAAGCGCATTGATTATTCGCAAACCGGTAATTTCTACATTGGATAGGTTCAGCACCAAGATTATGCCTTCTGCGTATACAGATGCTGAATTCTCATATTTAGAGGCCTATTCAGCAGCAAAGCAGGACGGAGTAATTACAACCACGGAACGAAATATTCTACGAGCTACTGCAAATGCTCTCAAAATCTCTACTGAACGAACGAAAGAACTTGAGAACATCTTTGATTCTGATGAAGCAGAACAAGTATCGAATGATGTTGCTGAAGCAACAGTTGTTCAGCAATGGACTGATGAAAATGGCCACACCTGGAGGAGAATGGACGATGGCACCTCTCGATGGTGGAATGGTTCTGATTGGCAAAAAGTTTAGCGAATATTTGCATTCACAAAGGCACCCATGCGAATACAATTTAGGTTTGAATGGGCTTTATGTGGGTCATTTTTGACACCTCATTGCAGCTGTTAACGAGTGCTGGAGAAAATGATGCGCAAAGTTTGCCGAACAATTGACGAAACAAAAGCAAGGTATCAAAGAGTATTGCAATTTCGGAGGTAATGATGAACAAACTTGCTACACTCATGTTGCTAAGCATTCTCTTGTTTGCAATACCTTCCTATGCGGTTGAATCAAGAGAAACGGCAGATGTTGAACAATTTGGAGTTGTGTTCAATGAGGTCGTTATCGCAGATGCCTCCGACGACTTGGATGACCCACGAGATTTGGAATTCCATCCTGGAAGAGCGAACGAGTTGTGGGTCGCAAATCGGGCTACAGACAGCATAACTATCGTTCACAACACTGGACTTGAAACGCAATATTCTGAAAACCGACGGGATTCACATCGCAATCACTTTCTTGAAGAAGTGAGCGCTATAGCGTTTGGCGCCTATCACGAGGAATTCGACTGGCAGTGGGGCTCAGCGCAAGAAACACGTAACACGTACTGTGGCCAAATTGGTTCTCAAGAGCCAAACAACTTCATGGGTCCTACTCTTTGGCCATCATCCTTGAGCCATTTTGCTCGTGAGCATCAGAACGACAATCTCCTAGGGAGTCACATCGACATGAATCATGAGTCCCCTTACGGTGTTGGAATTGCTCATGACTCAGAAAATGCATATTGGTACAACGATGGATACTATGGAGAATTGGTTTACTACGACTTCCAAGAAGACCACGATACGGGTATGGACGACCACTCTGATGCTATTGTTCGACGTTACGCAGATATCACGCTCACCCATGCTTACGGCATCCCAGGTCACATGGTCTTGGACAAAACTTCTGGTATACTCTACATTGCAGATGCCGGTGCTAATCGCGTATTGTGGGTAAACACCGATGACCCAACAGTTTCAACACAGAACATCATGAACAGTCCTACACGGCTCGAACCGTTGGCTGAGTATTCTGAAATTACCGATGTTGAATGGGGTGTTCTGGATACTGGACTTGACCGTCCTACGGGAATTGCACTCGAAGGTAATCAATTGTTTGTTTCAACATTTGGAGACGGTAAAATCACCGCATATGAACTGGATTCTGATGGTAAAGGCGGTGCAGAAGCGGACTCAATCCAAACCAGTGCCGTCTACATTATGGGCATTGAAATTGGCCCTGATGGTCACATCTACTATGTCGATAACGCCAGAGATGAGGTCGTTAGAATCGACCCGATGGCAGACGAGGACGGCGATGGTATTGGCAATGAGATTGACAATTGCCCGTTCATACCAAATGCCGCCCAAATCAATTATGATGGTGATTCAAAAGGCGATGCCTGCGATGAGGACGATGATAACGATTCGGTTTTGGATATTGACGATGAATGCCAATTAGGTAACTTGTCATGGACATCCACGGCTCAAACAGACCATGACATGGACGGTTGTGCAGATTTAACCGAAGACGATGATGACGACAATGACATGGTGCTTGACGGCCTTGACCGATGCCCTAATGGTGACTTGCAATGGGTTTCCACTACCGCCACTGACTACGACATGGATGGCTGTAGAGACGCTGGAGAAGACCTTGATGATGATGATGACCGGATTTGTGATGGTCTAGAAAGTAGCGCTGTTTGGGCGTGTTCAATTTCCTCTACTGAAGTTGACGAATGCCCAATGAGTTCTCCCTCATTTTCCTCAATCCCTTCTAACGATGCCGATCAAGACGGTTGTGAAGATGCAACCGAAGATATTGATGATGATAACGATGGGACCGCAGATGCAGTCGACGACTGTCCAGAAAGTCCTGGTAGCAGTTCATTGGGGGCTCTTTTGGGGTGCACAGACACCGATGGTGATGGATACGCCGATAGTGTTGACGTTTTTCCTACAGAATCCACTCAGTGGGCTGATTCAGATGCTGATGGATTTGGAGACGAAGTGAGTGGGGTCGATGGAGACGCCTGCCCTACGGTTCCTGGGCTGTCGTTTGAAGACCGTAACGGCTGTGTTGATTCGGACAAAGACGGCTGGTCCGACCCGGATACAAGTTGGACCACAGATGATGGTGCAGATGCATTTGTAACTGTTCGAAGTCAACATTCAGACCAAGACGGGGATGGTTTTGGCGATGCACAAAACGGATTTGAAGCAGATGTGTGTCCACTTCTTTACGGCACTTCAACTGAAGACCGATTTGGTTGCTTGGATACAGATGCAGATGGCTGGTCCGATGAAGGAGATGCTTTCCTAAACGATTCGACACAACATGCTGATGACGATCTTGACGGATACGGGGATTCACCGCTCGGTAATTTTGCCGATGACTGCCCCGGGCTTTTCGGGCTCTCTTCACAAGAACGGCTCGGTTGTCCTGATTCGGACGGCGACGGTTGGGATGACTATCTCGACGCTTTTGCTGACGATGTGCGATTCTGGTCCGATATCGATACCGACGGATATCCGGACCAAGTTGGAACAAATGTCTCGGATGATTGCCCCGATGAAAAGGGGACTTCGACAAAAGACAGAATCGGATGCATCGATTCTGACGGTGATGGATGGTCTGATGAAGGAGATTCATACCCCACAGATGCAGACCGATATCTTGCTGCTGATTCTTCAAGTAAAGGAAACATCATCACGGTACTGGCTGTCATCGTCGTCCTTTCGCTTCTGGTTGGAATGTTTGCTGTAAGTCGTCGTCGTGGCAACTCTATGGTACAAAGTCAGCCTCTTGTGCTTCCTCCAATGGTTCAACAAACCTCACTCGCACCTCCACTCCCACCTGAAGGTTTACCCCCGGGCTGGACGATGGAACAATGGTCGTGGTACGGCGAAGATTATCTTAAGAATCGATAAAATTGTTTGAACAAGCCAAACTATTGTCCGTCTTCATGCAGCTTCATGCTCACTGGGCCAAACTAAAACATCGATTAAGGCACCGACGAGCGCATGACTCGGGCGAGTGAGGGTGCAAAGTCAATGTTTGCACAGTTGGTTCACGGTTCCTGAGGCGTAAGAAATCGAGCAAGCATACGATGAAAATGGTGAACACCTTGTTCCTTCGTTGGCGAATACCTTCCACGGTCATAAACACTTGACTCCATCCCTCTTTGCACTTCTTCAATGACCCACTGGTCTTGGTCTTCAACGGTATCAAGCACAGAACCGGCACCCTTGTTGGCCAATTCTGCATCACGAACATACCCGCGATAAAGCACTCTGCAGGTGTTGTGTGAAACTGGAACAACGACGTTGAGCGACAACCCCCAGGGGTAGAAATTAAACATCATGTTGGGGAAGAGCCACAGATAGTAGGCCGCAATATCTTGGCCTTCATCGGGATGACCTTCGGGTAAATCGAACTTGACATCCCCCTCCATCGCTTTCCCAATTTGCATGACACCGCCATCAAAGGTCTCAGTGACATAGCCTGAATAATCGAGTGCTTGGTTGAGTTCAGGATGAACATAAGGTATGTGAAAACCTTCCAAAAAATTGTCAACATAGAGCAGCCAATTGGCATCAACACTGTGGTCTCTGTCTCGAGTTTCATCGTGTGTGAAGGATTCAGGATTCAGGAATCCCAAACGCTCTTCAAGCATCTTCCAAGGCAAGTCCATTCCTTCACCCTGAGCAGTGAAGAACATCCCCATCCAATGCTTGAGTGGGAATTGAGGTAGGTCATCGCCCTCATCGGGGAAATTGTAGACCTGTTCAAACTCAGCCATATGTCGAAAGCTTCCATCCAAGTTGAACGTGCGCCCGTGATAGCGACATTGCAGGGATTTCTTGGTGCAAGGCTCGAGTGCTAAACGCATTCCTCGGTGAGTGCAGACATTTGACATGCATCGAGTTTCATCGCCTTGCACCAATATCATCGATTCTCCATTGATGGCCTCAATATGTCCGAGTGGTTGTATCGTATGGGCCGCCAATTCCGAGATGTGAGCCGCAAATTGCCATCCTGAAAAAACACTTTTCAGCCGGTTGAATTGTTCTGGCTCAGTGTAAAACCGTGAAGGGAGCGTACGCGCTTGACGAATATCGGCATCGATAAGCGACTCACTCATAGCCTCACACCCAGACATCGTTTTCTGCGGTTAACTCTCCACCGGTTTCACCTGTATTCACCACTTCTCGGGGCTCAACGAGCATGACATGACACTCTTCTTCGGCATACGGCTTGTGCATCACACCTTTGGGTACAACGTACATTTCGCCTTCGTGAAGTTGCACGGTTTCATCCTCCATTTCGATGCACATGGACCCCTTAATGACGAGAAATACCTCATCGGTGTGTTCATGATTATGCCAGACAAATCCGCCCTCGATTTTTACTAACTTAAGTTGGTAATCGTTCATTTCTGCAACGACTCGAGGGCTCCAATGGTCATTGAAGCGGGTCAGTTTCTCTGCCAGATTGATGGCGGCCATGAACTGCCGAGAACGGCTACTGCTCTTTGGTTTATCTCAAGGCTCTGTAGTTGGGTCCCATCCTGAGATATAATCGCATTCAAGGCCACGTATAGCGTCGATTTCGCCTGAGATATCAACATCTAGAGATGCAATATTTTCAATTATGCGGGAAGGATTACTCGATTTTGGAATCGTAATGCATCCTTCATCGTAGCAGAATTTGATTGCCACTTGAGCTGGAGTGCAACCTAGGCGCTCGGCAATCATGCCCAATTCAGGGTCGTCAACCTTGTGACCTCGAGCAAGTGGCGAATAGGCCATTACCTTGGCCCCTACTGCCTCTGTTGCTTGTTTCAAGTGTGGTCGTTGAAGCCACGGGTTGAATTCAACTTGGTTCACACTGGGCATGTAAGATGCGTATTGTTTCATTGCTTCAAGATGGGCAGGGCCGTAATTCGAGACACCAATGGCTTTCACCCAACCTTGCTCCAAACAATGTTCCATCGCTTTCCAAACCGGTGCGCGGTGTTCAGGGTTCTCTGGGGGAGCGTGAACAAGATACAAATCGATGTATTCGGTATCGAGTAACTCGAGTGACTTCTTGCAGTGTTCAACCGTATCTTCGTAACCCACAGCGTGACCACGGCGAAGTTTGGTGGTAATGAACACCGATGAACGTTCCACACCTGCTTCTTTCAAAGCTTGACCTACTTCGTGCTCGTTTGAATAAGCACGTGCAGTGTCGATATGCGTGTAACCCGCTTCTAAGGCTGCTAAAACTGAAGATTTGCATTCACCAGGTTCTGACATCAAGAACACACCAAGACCAAATTGTGGGATTTCTGTCGGATAGGCTTCTTCACCCTGTGGAGTTTGATGACTGATGTGCATATCCCGACCAAAAGGCGGAGATTGATGAATCCGTCGCTACTCTGAAGGTGCGTTTTCAACTGTCATCCAGTTTCCATGCAACACGCCACTTAATGCAAGAAGACCCATAGAACCAGTGGTCGAACGAACAGTGTTTGAAATGAAGATACATTTCTTGGTCAAGAGGCTGTTGATTTTTTTTATTAGCGGGGTTATGAGAAATAACCACGTATAGATTTCCCGAAATACTATCAATTCTATTCCAGTAGAAGCAACATGGATGCTGGACTGCTTCTGTTCAGCCTTATTGCAACATTCTTCGCTGCGGCACTGACTGTACCGGCCGGGTTTGGTCTTGCGACCATGATTACGCCCGTAGTTTTTCTTTGGCTAAGCCCTCACGAAGCCGTTGCCGTAGTAGCAATAGTGCACGGCTCTCATAACGCATGGAAACTCAAGGTTCTCAAAGAGAGCGTCGATTACTCATCAGTCCGAAGATTTGGATGGGCAATGGTCATTGGCGCCCTCACTGGAGCAGCACTGAATACAATCGTTGAGTCGGACTTGTTGTTGCTTCTTGTTGGAATCGCTCTGATTGTGTTGCCGATTCTTTCCATCACCGAACGATGGACGAACATTCGGCTACCGGATACCGAAGACCGGATAGGAGGATTTGGTTCTGGGTTTTTTGGGGGTCTTACCGGGCATCAAGGTGCGCTACGTGCAATGTTCCTTCAGAAACGCTTGCCTGATAAAACACAATATGCTGCAACTGCAGCGGTTCTTGCTTTAGTGGTCGACCTTACTCGTATTCCCGTCTATGTAGCGCTTGAAGGATGGCAGGTTCTTGAGGCTGGATGGCTCATTGTAGGTCTTGTCCTTGCAGCAATTCTTGGCGTCCAATTGGGCAAACGCTGGTTGAAAAAATGGAAATCAAACAGAATTCGCAACGGCATTCTAGTTGCCATTATCACAAGTGGCGTACTGTATATCCACGAGGCTTTAACCTCGCTTGAATTGCTTTAGTCAAGATTCCTGTGGTTTAGCCCACAGTTCAACGACTTCCTCGCCCCAAGTTTCTGTTGATGTCAAAAACAAACCAGCCGAAGTTAGTCTTTGCGAATCAATATTTGAGGGGATGGGTGACTGATGGGTAACATCTGAACGTATCAGATAGAACTCATCAACCAGTTGTTGGTCGAGGAACGAAGCAATCGTCGTGGGCCCCCCTTCAACCATCAAACGCTGAATTTCTCTGTCTCCTAATTGATCAAGCATCCTTGGCAATGAACTGAATCCCTTTCCCATCACAAGTGTTTCAAAACCATCGTTCAACAAAACAGCCTCTGAGGGGGTGCGCTGGTTTGGATCAAGAACAACCCGAAGCGGTTGACGATGAGTCTCAACTCTTCGCACCGTTAAGGATGGGTCGTCTCGGACTACAGTCTCCACTCCAACAAGAATTGCATCGCATTCTTTTCGTAATGCGTGAACCTCATCGAGGCATTCACTTGATGTGAAACGCTTAGGAGAATCTGAACGGTCATCGACTGAACCGTTGATATCGACTGCAAGCTTGACGGTAACCAATGGTCTTCGGTGAGTGCACCAATGCAGGAATGGACGCATTTGTTCACTGGCTTCTGACTGTAACAGTCCATGCGCTACTTTGATTCCTGCTGCTTCAAGGGCTTGCAATCCAGAGCCTCGAACCGTTGGGTTCGGGTCCACATGTGCCACAATGACTTCATTCACTCCAGCCCACATCAATGCTTCAGTACAAGGCGGAGTGCGTCCAAAGTGATTGCACGGTTCCAAAGTGACGTATGCGGTTGCACCGTTCGGAGAAAATCCATTCTCTTCTGCATCGTGAATCGCCATTTGTTCTGCATGTAGCCCGCCAAGATGGTCATGCCACCCTTCAGCGATAATCTGACCATCCTTGACCAGTACGCAACCCACCAGTGGGTTCGGACTAACTTTTCCTCTGCCGCGTTCAGCCACCTTGAGTGCTCGTTGCATGAACCCCTTTTGGTTCGCAGTCCAAGAACTCGCCATGGACCGTCCACTGGAGACCAGTTCAAGACACCTTGCATTTCATCGTAAAGTCGACACCTAAAAGGCTGCACTGCATAAATACGAACAGCGAGGCGAGTGTTTATGCATTGCGAATGGATTCTAACCTGTTCTGCATAATTGAGATTTGACCATCCAAGAGAAGGTTTGAAACCAAACTCCTGCTTGTGCCAAATATGACTGATGATGGAGCAGACCGGAAGCCGTCTGCTCTCAAGTTCCAACCCGATACTACGAGCAAGAAGAAAAAGAAAGTGCACCGACCCGTTTATGCAGATGTTTTTTCTCAAAAACCAACTCAAGTGAATGAACTCAGTCATGTTCACCTTTTTGTCAATCCGTATTCCGGTAAGAAAAAGGGTGAGCGAATCGGCGAGCTCGCCAAAACCTTGCTCGAAGAGGCTGGCAAAACGGTTGAGCTCCATCTCTCATCATACAGTGGCCATTTGCTTGAAATCGCACAAAACCTTGAGGCTCCTCGCAAGAGTGTCTTTGCAGTGGTTGGAGGAGATGGAAGTTTATCAGAAGTCATAACTGGACGGATGAAGGCGGATTTAGGGCAAGATGACTTTTTTGCACTGATTCCTGCAGGGACTGGGAACTCAATGGCAAATGACCTCGGCATTTCTTCAACGCAACAGGCAGTTGATGCAATCGTTCGCGGTTCATATCAAAATCTTGACCTTGCAAAGGTCGAAATGGTGAACGGGTTGCCAGGCTCTGAAAATGGACACACGGTACGATACAGTCACAATCTCGTGACCTGGGGGTTGGGTGTAGATTCTACCATAAAGGCAGAAAAAATGCGGTGGATGGGCCCAATTCGGTATGATGTTGGAATTCTTATGGCGATTATGGCAAACAACCGCCGACATGCAACACTAACAATCGACGGAACAGAAATGGATGATGATTACACGTTGTTTCTCATTCAGAACAGCCAAACCGGCGGCTCAATGCTACCTTTAGCCCCCGGCGCATCGCTTGATGATGGTCTCATGGATATTGGAATCTTGAAGAAAATGACGCGCCGAGATGTCCTCAAAGCATTTGGTATGCTAAAAAGTGAGGGAAGACATGTGTTTCATCCGCAAGTCGATTATCACAGATTCACAACATTATCAATCGAAACACCAAAACCTACCGCAATAAATGTCGACGGAGAAAATATAGGTTCTACCCCACTATCGATGGAAGTTTTACCCAATGCCGTTCGAATCTGCGTGCCCGGTTCAGAATGAGAAATCTGAAAACTCTTCTTCGGGCTCTGAGTATGTTTCACGTGCAGCCTGCTTCGGTTGAGGTTGTTCCTCGGGCTCAGATTGTTTCACCGTAGCCCTCCTCTTTCGAACCGTTTTTCTCTTCGGTGGCCCTTTGGTTGACTTCTTTGTAGACGCTGGAGCTGAAGAGGAGTAATGTTCTGATGCTTGAGAAGGAGTCGAAACGCTGCTGGAGACATTGGAACTTGTCTGGCGAGGAGGAACTGTTGAACGAATTGAGGAAGGGACTGAAGAGACGGGTTCGGGGGATTGTTCTTTCAGTTCTCTATCCATTTGCTTTGATTCTTCTGTCATAATGACCGAAGAGCCTTTTCCACCAAATTCAGTGTTTTGACTTGTACTTGGTGCGGATGAAAGTACGCTGTCCAAATCAAATCCTGCTAGCGCTGGTTCGGAGGATTTCTTTTTCTTCTCTGGTGCTGCTTTTGGAGTCTGTTTTCGCATCTCTTTCTTTCGATCGGATGGAGAAGACAAGCCGGCTGATTTAGCTGATTTGACATCCTTTTTCACCTGCTTAATTGCATCCATACCAGACTTGCCGAGCAATGTTTTCATCGTTGATTTTGCACCTTGAAGCACGAACATCTTCGAGAGGATAAATGCACCAACGCTACCTCCAACTCCAACGACGAGGAAAAACAAAATGAAACCTGCTCGGCCAAATACTGGGACGTCGCCGTAAACCCATTCATCGTCAGACTCACCATCGGAACTTACGACTGCTCCATTTTTCAGTTCAATTGAAGTGACAAGTACGAAAATGCGCTCGCTGTTGCTGGTTCCAATCGAAAGGCCGCAGTCGGATTCTGCAGTTTGGGAATTGTAGTATCCTGGCGCATTGCCAGTGGAATTACCTTGGACAAGGTATCCAGAGATAGATACGGGTTGGTGCCATTCTGCAAGTGAGACCATTCCGTCATGGATATTTTCAGATGTCGGAATCAGTCCAAGAATGTACCATTGGGAGTCGCTGTCTCGGTCGATTTCGTCCAAATCAACAGTTCCGGAACCGGTTTCAGGATTAAGGGGCATGTCCCAATTCTTTACTTCAACTCGAGGACCTTCCCCTTCAGGTATGGTTTTGACTGAGTCAAAGGACATACTTTGTATTGCTACGCTGGCCGAAACGGCGTAATCAAGACCGTTGGCGCCACCAAGTGCAGAATGCGACGAGTAGAAGTTACTGGAGGCTAAATATCCAGGGAAACGCAACGGAGTCGTCGTGTTTGTACCAAGTTCGCCTGATTCTGTTGCACAACCTACTGCTTGAAGGTCATCAAAGGTTTGGATGTCAGGTCCCAAGCCAGTACGAATAACGGTGGAGTCCTCGGTGACTTCAACATGAATTTCCCCACCACCTTTGCCCCAGGATGCCGTAGTAGGCCCTAAACAGCCAGCAAGCGCCATGCTGAGGACGAGGAAAACGGCCAACCGACCTCTGCGCATATTTGCTCGAGGGATGCTTTAGTTTGAGAACTCTTCCGTCATTGAGCCAGCAAAAAACCATGATTCGAAAAGGCGCAGAGAGAGGGATTCGAACCCCCGTGTCCAAGGGACAGTGGATTTCAAGTCCACCGCACTACCGGGCTATGCGATCTCTGCAGATTGCCGGAGTACAAAACTCCGTTATCGCAATTGAGCGTCGGATGACGATTCAATATGAGCCTTACGCTTCATCTTGTTCATTGGTTGCTCCGATTCGAATGAATGCTGCGGCAAAGGTAATTCCCGAAACCGTGAGCAAAAAGGTCATGCCAGGTACTGATGAGGAAGACGAAGCTGAGGTTTGTGAATCAATGACTTGTTCTAAATCAGCACGGAAATCATCAGCAGCCCATGAATCACCTGTCCAAGCAATCTTCGGTTTCATTCCGTCCATAATGAACGTGATTGTCGAGTGGCCCACAGTATATTCACTCTCTTCTTCATTCACACTCACGCAGGAAAGCATGTCTCCTTCTGGCCACTCATATCCCTCATCACACATGCAGTGCTTACTTTTACCCGAACCCATCTCCCATCCATGTCCATTACAAACTTGAGCTGCCATAGGGTCTTTGGGTCGCAAAGATTCTGGCATTGGAATTTCAGAGGTATTGGTTGTATTGGGCGCCCAAGCAATGTACCCCGGGTCCACAATATCATCCAGACCAAGTTGTGGCTCTTCCCATGCTGAACTGGTTTTGTTCCATGAATACAGCGTCCAAGTCCAAGACTCATTACTCGGGTTGTCAACATCGTCAATCGAGGTCAAGATATGGCTGTTGTTTAGACCACTATCAAACGAGGTGTTCATCCCGACACTTGAGAATGCACCTTTGGTTAAATGATAGGCATTGAATTCAGATTCCAAGGTATGATTTTCAGTGGTGTTGTCAGGGTAGACGATTTCAAGTGTTGGAGCGTTGTTATCAAGAGGTGGCGCAGACTTTTCTGAAACATTCACAGTTGAAGGAGCCCACAAGAGATTACTGCTTTCAATATCTTCCACGCTGTCAATTCCAAGGGTTGACTTCTGCCAAACCATTGCGGTTTCATCATACACATACGAAGTCCAATTCCAAGAGAAGTCCGCTGGAGAATCAATACCGTTTATTCCAGAAACAATATGGCTGCCTTGAATATA
This sequence comes from Methanobacteriota archaeon, assembly GCA_002687075.1. Lineage (GTDB taxonomy): Archaea > Thermoplasmatota > Poseidoniia > Poseidoniales > Poseidoniaceae > MGIIa-L1. The sequence goes on along the minus strand of NYZH01000013.1, from coordinate 64,200 downwards.
CGATGCATTGAAAGTCCAATTGGCTTCCTCAGCAATCATTTCATTTATCGCCCAACCGCTTGATGCAAACATCATCTCAGAAGAATTACCATGTACATCAACATACGTGACTGTGGGGTCTTCGTTGGCGATGTGAGCTTCAATGACTTCTTGCTCAACAATAATGCCAAACGAATTGTAAACTGTATCCAAAACCTCCCGATCTCCAGTAAGATGAGTCCAAGATACACCATGGTGTTCTGTGAAGGATTTGAGTTGCTCCGGCGTATCGTATTCAGGGTCCACTGTGATCGATACAAATTTGACTTCTCTGGCATCCGATTCTGAAAGACCATCTTGGACCAATTTGAGAGACTGCGTAATAACAGGACAAACGTCTGGGCAGCGAGTGAAAACGAACGCAATAACGTGAACATCGCTAAGGCTCTGTGAAAAAGTGAAGTTTGAATTGTCTTGGTCAATCAAAGTAAAATCAACAACTTCTGCACGGGACAATTGATGTCCTTTGTACGCTGAAGCAAGTGGTACTGAAGCAAGAAGAAGGAGAAGTGCCGCCAGAATAGTCGCTGCGCCCTTTGTGTTCATCATGTGCGGGTCGTTGCCTTCACTATTCAACCCTTTCAACCACATGTGTAGGGTTTCAGCGAGTCTCTGCGTAATCCCAATTCGGAGTACACCAACTTGGAAGGTCAGTTACACCTGCCGGGTTGGAGAGCCCAATGCCCCAAAGCATCAACAGTACAAACAAGACCGGGAACAAAGCCGTTCGAGTGTATATCCGTGGGTCATCTCTCAAGTGCATGAAAAATGCAGCGATTCCGTATCCTTTGATAATGCCAACAACAATGAGAATCAGCCAAACCGACATTTTTGTTATTTCGATGTCAGTACCTGGGATGACCTCAAAAAACACTGCACCAACTTCAAACAATGTGAAGAACATCAGTACAATAAAGTTCCAAAAGTAGATGTCTTTGCCCATAAATTCAACATGTTCGCCCATTTTTTCACCTCAATACAAATAGAATGCTGGGAATATAACTACCCAAGCGAGATCAACAAAGTGCCAGTAAAGACCAAAGTATTCGATTCCTTGTGCATTGTCTTCATCATAGCCAACGGTATCAGCCTTGAACACAAGATACAGCATCACAAGCAAGCCAATGAATACGTGCAATCCGTGTGCACCGGTTGCAATGTAGAAAATGGAACCTTGAACGGTTCCAACGTCAAATCCTTCTGCGACAAGATGGCTCCATTCAACAAGTTTGAGAACGATGAACAGAGAACCAAGAGCAAGTGTTGCAATGAGGTAGTTTCGCACAGCAGCCTTTCTGGTCGGCATAAGTTTGCCCATGAATCCAGTGGACGGTTCCCAATGAGCGTCTTTAGCTGTCTTGAGTGCCAAGACAATTGTGTATGAAGAAATAATCAAAGCAAATGTGTTGATTGCACCCGGCATAAGAGTACTAACATCATAACGCAGTAAATCTGAAGCAGTGACGACTGTACCTTCAGGAACATCCTTACACGCCTCTACGCCATCACGGATGGCCCAGTCAGTACACCATTCGGTTCGCATTCTCAAATACGAGGAAAAGAATGTAGCGAAAACCATAATTTCAGACATGATGAATACCCACAATCCTGCCTTACGGATATGTTCACCTTCGAATGGCCATGATGTCGCAATTTGCTCGCCATGTCCATTAAACGGCAAATCCTCAAACCACCAGTTTGAAACAGCAATCATGATTGTAACGAGTCCGATTGAACTCAATCCCAACATTCCTAAGTCTGCAGAAACTTCTGAATTCAACAGCGCTTTACAAGCAACGATGAAATCAGGCAAACCCATCAAGAAGAGAAGAATACCAAAAGAGAAAATAATCGGAGAGGATGAACCGTGGTGTTCATGTTCATCATGGTCGTCATGACCATCCCCATGGTCGCCTTCAGGTTTACTGGCATTTAGGAATCCTCCAATGCCAATAAAGGATGCATAGGTAATCGACATGAGAAGGATGGTGATTCCAGCGACTCTGTATGTCAAGTAAGACAAGTGAGCATCGATTTCCTCATGATGCATGTGATCAAGATGTTTGACATCTGCATCCGTGAGATTACCTTTTGCGGCAAGTAATTCTTCTTCATGGTGATAGTCATCTTCGAGCTGTTTCCAAGTATCGTGCTTACCGTTGGCGATAGCAACACCAAGAGTTGCAAACAGCAACACGCCTATGGTGAGGATTATTCCACCCATCATCACTGCGCGCATCCAAATTCCATTCTCAACATGAGCCCCAGAACCACTCATTCTTCTGCCCCCTTCGGTGTAGCCTTCCAAATGGTCTCGCCAATGGATTTCTTATCGGGATGGTGGCCGAATTCTTCGTTTTTATCGCCTTGTTCTCCCTTGAGAATAGTGTGGAAGTAATCTCCTTCCTTGAACGAAGGTGTCGGCGGAGGCGATGTCGTAGCCCACTCAAGTGACCAGCCACCCCAGGGGTCGTTGCCTGCAGGTTCGCCGCTTCTGTTGGATTTGATAATGTTCCAAACCAGCAGAAGTTGGCTTAGACCGAATATGAACGAGAAAATGCTCACAACCATATTGTATTCTGCAAACCCACTTTCAACAGTATAGCTGTGCGTTCGACGAGGCATACCCATGATTCCCAAGGCGTGCATAGGCCAGAATGTCGCATTGTACGCCGAGAATCCAATCAGGAAGTGCCAAAGTCCCAGCGTCTCATCGAGTTTTCGGCCTGTCGCTTTAGGATACCAATAGTACACTCCTGAAAACAGTGCAAAGACCGTTCCTCCGATGAACACATAATGGAAGTGTGCGACCACGAAGTAAGAGTCGTGGAAGTGAATATCCATACCTGCCACTGGGAAGAACATACCTGAAATTCCTCCAAGTGTGAACGTAATGAGGAATCCGAGTGACCACAAGGTGTGAGTTCTCATAACAAGGCTACCGCCCCACAAGGTCGCGAGCCAATTGAAGATTTTCGCACCCGTAGGAATCGCTACAGCCATCGTTGTAATCATAAATGCAGCTCTCCAGAATGGGTCCATACCTGAAGTCAACATGTGGTGGCCCCATACAATGAAACCAACGACGCCAATACCGGCCATTGCAATGACCATTGATTTGTAACCAAAAATCGAGCGACGAGCACTGGTTGCTAAAACTTCTGAAACAATTCCGAATGCGGGAACAATGACAACATAAACTTCGGGATGACCGAAGAACCAGAACAAGTGCTGGAACAACAGACTGTCGCCACCCGATGTGAAAAAGACCGTCCCAATGGTGTGGTCAAAGAGAAGGAAAGCCACGCCGATGATGAAGGCTGGGAGCGACATGTACAACATGAACACACTCACGAAAACCGACCATGAGAACAATGGCATTTGCATAAAGCCTACACCCGGAGCGCGCATGGTGAAAACTGTAGTAATGAAATTTACACCACCGAGTGTTGATGATGCTCCAAGCATCAGCATTCCAGATATGAATGCAGTTGTACCAGGATTGGAACCGTACTGAGCCATTTCAGCGCCAAGATTGGATTCGGTGAGTGATGAGTATGGTGGATACATAACCCAAGTGATATCCGCACCTTCACCGGACCAAATGCCTGTGTAAATGAGGGGGCTAGAGAATACCAAAATCCAAAGCCCCATTGCGTTAATTCGGGGGAAGGCCAAATCCTTAGCGCCAATCTGCAACGGCAAGACATAGTTCATGAAACCAGCAATCATAGGCATTGCAGCGAGGAAAATCATCGTCGTTCCGTGAAGGGTAAAGAAGGAGTTGTATTCGGTCTCGCTCAAAAATGAGTTTTCGGGTAATGCCAGCTGTATTCTGAACAGCAAGGCAAGTACACCACCAACCAGGAAGAAGATGAATCCGTACAAGAAATACAGTATACCTACTTCCTTGTGATCAGTTGTTGTCAACCATGGCTTGAGATAAGCCCAAAAGTTGGAGATGGTGAAGGTCTCTGGCGAACGTGTGTAAAAGACCCACATAACGCCAAGAAGGACCATTCCTAGAGACAATCCGATTGCAGTAAGTAAGACGACCAATGCACGAGCTGTCGGGCCGACGTCTCCGGCATTCAAACCAGGAATCACAATATCGGCTTGATTCCAATAATCTCCACCAGAACCTGCTCCTCCATTAACGGCGTTCCCATAGATTGTAAATTCGACTACTTTGGAGTCATCCGCAGGCGCAACCCACTCGAAATCCCAAGTTCGAACGGTATTTCCAGCCGCAGTATGGGTGAGTCCGCCGTCCATCTCATGGCCAAGAGTCTCGTCCACAGTCGACACCATTCCACCGGTAGAGAGGATTCTGAATCCACCAGCATTGCCGTTCCATCCAGTGCCATCTGCCTCTGTAACGCCGCCGTTGTACAATTCCATAGCATCGTTTTGGACTGTTACCGTGAATGTGTATGTTTCACTGGCGTTGAATGATTCAGGAAGGCCGGTGACAAGTACTTGAGTATCCGCTGCGGCACCACCGTGGCAACTGCAACCGCCGTCTGCAGCACTACCAATTCCAGTTGGCATTGCTTCAAATTGAGGAGCGGCTACAAGCATCAACAGGATAAGGGACAAAACAGTAACTCGTTTCTTCATCAGTGCTCATCTCCTGTAGAAGCATGGTCCGAATGAGAAACCGTTTTTTGAATCCCGACATCGGCATCACAGGTTTCACCATCTCTAGCGACGATGTCGATGTGGCCAATCATCTTCGAGTGGTCAAGGCCGCAATATTCTGCACAACGAATTGGGAATGTACCTGAATCGTCTGGCTCAAAGGTCATCACAGTACCGCTTTCAAGACCAGGTACTAAGTCTTCTTTAACTCCCCATTCAGGCAGCCAAAACGAGTGCTGGACACCCACATATGCTGGATTGGATTCATCATGGGGGCGAGAATGTAGGTCAAGGGTCGAGGATTCGTCGCATGGGATGATAAGGTGTTGGCCACCTGCGGTTGACAGAATGGTCCCATTGGGCAAGTGCTCCCATGTGTGCAAGAGATTGTCGTTTGCATCAAAAACCGTGACTACACTGTGGAGATTTGGGTCAAAATAGTTACCCGAAATCGAAAGCATCTCGGCAGCTAGGTCTATGGAATATTCTTGTTCAACTCCGTCGACTTCAACGGTTACATTCGTAGCATCGGAACCATGCGCGTGAACCATGAGCATGCCACCCGTCCAGTTAACGTCGATATGGGTGGCTCGAGGGTCGTCTTCCCAAGTTAACTGGTCTTGATAATGGAATTCCCAAAACCATTGTTTCCCAACAACATCAACATTGAATGTGTCTTCATCTTGTGGGATTGTCCAAACCGCGGTGTTCGAGGCAAGAGCCATCATTGTTAGCCAAACAACAAGTATTGTTGGCAGGACATAAAACATAACTTCGAGTTTGGTGTTGTGACTATCAACAGGGAATGAGCCAACTTCAATGTGGTACTTTTCCATATTCTCGACGGGTTCGACGCCATCGCGATATCGAATCATTGCCAGGAACATCCAGCCGAAGGTAAAGATACCAACAACGATACTCCAAAACATATATTTGTCATACAGGACATTGAAAACAGTGTCTTCAGCAGGCATAGCCACCCTCAAAGTTGGGGCCGGCGATACCACCCTTAAACCCTTGGAGAATACGGCATGGAGGCACCCGGGTTTGCACCCTGAATGGCATGCTCGCAGTACAGCGAATTGCTGACTAAAAGACTAACCGATAATCCGCCCTTATTAAGGCTTGTTTTCTAGGCCGAGGATGAGCCGAACATTGTCAAGTTGATATATGTCGAGAAAAAGTTGTATTTTAGGAGGAGTCGTTGGATTCTGAATTGAGGGATTGGAATTAGGGATCAAAAACATCGTTCACCTTTAGGCAGTGGAAATGCTGCCCAACGTTTTGCTCTTGCCGGAGTTGCGCTAGGTGAAGCGCGTAAGAAAAATCGTGAAGAGAACTGGCCCCTTGTTGTTGAAGGAAAGAGAGACCGTTTTGCATTGGAGGCTCTAGGATTTACTGGACCGGTTGAGGTTCTCAATCGTGGCTGGGAAGTGAGTCGTTTGGTTGCCTACTTGTACGATAAATACGGCACCAGAGGACTCAATGGAGGTCCGTCAATTTGTATACTCATGGATTGGGACCGAACCGGTGGACAATTGCAAAGGAAATTGACTCAACGGTTGGAGAGTTTAGATGTAAAGGTGAGTGATGCGCTTCGAAATCAATTGCTGAAAGCCCTCAAACCTGAAACGAGGGTTGTTGAAGCGATGAGTGGTTTGGCTCAAGATTTGCTGCCTTTCATACTACTCGAAGACCCTCATCCAACCGAACTATGAATCGTTCGGGGGGCGAGGCATTCCATCCTCTTTGACGGTATTGAGTACGACATGTGTATAGGAGCGGGAAACGCCATCAAGAGTGAACACCGTTTTCGTCAAATCATCGAGGTCCTCGCGGTTCTTGACGCGAGCCAAAACCATTGAGTCCCAGTCTCCAGTTACATCGTAGACTGCAAACACTCGGGGGTCTGCTGCAATTCGGCGTTGGACATCAATCATTCTGCCTTTGACGATTCGCAGCCCAGCCATAATGGTCATACTCCAACCCATCGATGCAGGGTCCAAGACCACACTGTATCCTTTGATGAGCCCCATGTTTTCCATCCTTCGGATGCGGTTGAGTACAGTGCCTTGTGCAATACCGACTTTGCGAGCCAGCGCTCGTTGGCTGATTCGAGCGTCTTCAAGCATTGCAGCCAGTAAAGCGCGGTCAGTGTCATCAAGATTCATCATGCTCACCAATCTCTCCTTGGAGGTTGTTAATTTCAACACTTCGCTTCTCATTTTCAGAAATTATTTCTGGATTGACAAGGCGCAGATATTGGGTCCAACTACCAAGCTCCTCAACCTCCAATGCGAGGGAAACCTGGCAGTCGCATGGCTGCAGTTCTCGAAATCGGAGAATGAACTCGTGCGTGGTATTGCTTGGGATTCGTTTGGCTTTGAAACCTCCTTTAATGCCCCAAGGCAATTCGGTTTCGCAGGACTTTAGATGAACTGGAAGAGACCCTGCCTCGAAGGAAAAATGGGCCACTGGAGGGTGTATTGTCTTCCATGAGGCATTCAGTTTCGGCATCCCCTTCTCCCGCTTCATCGCATTCAAAACTGCGCTGGATGCCAACACTGCTGAAAGCACAAGAAGAAACAACGGAAGAGCGAAGTCGCCGGTGGTGCTTGAATGCCATCTGTTTGGAAGCGGTTGATGGTACAAAGCCAGCAATCGATTGGTCGAATCTCCCTCTACTTCTCCAAAGAAAGCAAGTGTGATGTGCCAACCGTACGGGTTTTCCTGTAAGTCAATCCCGGCAGCAGTCAAATGCTCAGATGAAAGAACCCATGTCGTGTTGGTCTTGTTTCCCACTTGATTGGAAAAACGTATTTCGGGCTGCATATCTCGTATGAGGTGGTGAGCTGTGCGTTGGTGTTGGTCAGTGGCGATATCTTCTGACAAGAAGATGTACAGTATTGTGTTGTTGCTTAGGTTCACCAAAGTCGACATCTCTACTGGAATGCGGACAAACCACTGCCCATTTTCATCACTTGCAATTTCTACCGAACCGTCGAGCGTAAGTGCTGTTTGAGTTGTTGCATGTTGACGCCCAAGAAGAATTCCTTCGGCTATGTCCTGATTTTGAACTGCTTCTTCATTATACAATGCTGTGGTCCCGTTTTGGAGGCTCAGTTCACCAAAACGCGCATGGGCATCATCATCGGGCCAGTTTGAGTTTGTTTCATCGCTCCAACTCCACCACGATAATTGCACCATATCGGTTGATTCTGAGTACGGGTAAGGTCCTTGTTGAGGAAGAAATTTCTCACACAAAACGACATCTGAATCCAATTGTTGAGAAAGGGGACTTGAAGCAACCAAATCAATACCCTGCTGCTCATTGCTTGCGGAAATTGAAGGCAGTAGGAGAAGGAACGCTACAACAATCAAAGTTTGGTGAATGCGCAAAATTATTCCTCCGAATCGTCGTCTATGAAAGGAAGGCCAAGTTTAAGTCTCAAAATATCACGTCCTTTGTCATCAATCATCAAGGTCAATCGAGCACCAACCCAAGCCGAGATAAGTTCTTCACCGCCAGGTAATTCACAAGAGAGAAGAAGTGGACCTGTAGTATCAATTCTTGGATGAATTTCATTGTACTCTTCGATAAGCGGAGCCCATCCCTTCAACAGCGAGCATAATACCTCTACAGAAACGGGGAACTTTGTCGATGAGATAATTGATTGAAGTCTTGGGATTGCTTCCTGACGGGTGCGCCAATCTCCCTTTTTCTTCGTAAACGCTGGCAAACCTGCATGGATTAATTTGAGCGGATGAAACGTGCCTGCTGGCCAGAGATTGCCGCGCTTGTTCGGACATTGTTGATTGAAAATTCGTTCTTCAACCATTTTAGGAGCAATGTTGAGTCGCCTTCCCCGTAGCCACCATGAATATTTCTCAGAATCAATCCCGTACCGAGATGATGCTTCATCAATTACCTCGGCCGGTGCTGCATAGATCGTATGGCGATTTGGATGTGGGTGATCCAGTACGAGAGGCGTCCACCCCGAATCTGAGGATGGTTGATGTTTGCGGATGAATGTCCGTGCGACAGCTTCGGGTGTTGCATCCAATCGGTGACGAAACAAGGCAACAAAAAATCCGCCTGTATCGTTATCGTGATGAACGAGACGACGGCACTTGACAAGCTGTTTCTCAATTTCCTTCTCGTGCGCCGAATCTATGTGTTCATCGAGTTTACTTGCCCAATGACTTCGAGCAGCCGGACTAAGATGGGATGAATGGAGGAAAGGGGCGTTCGGTATTTCTTCACCACGTTCCATTGGTTTGGCCATTTGGTCAAGGACATCCCAATCAGCGAGACCGGGTCGCATTTCCAAACCAGAAAAGTCATCTTGATTGATTTCAATCAACTCCAAAAACGGCAAATCACGCAAAAGTTGAGCAACGACTGCTTCATTTTCACAAGGGTCAATACTGCAAGTTGAATAGACCATTTTTCCCCCGGGGCGAAGTAAGTTGGCGCCACGAGTTGTAATTTCAACCTGAAGTCGAAACAAAGTTCGACTCTCTTTGGGGGACCATTTCCACCATACATTTCTGTTTTTTCGCGATGTAGCAGAACCTGTACAAGGCACGTCTGCAACAATACCATCGTAACCAGGGGGAGGAATTCTACCCATATGACGACCATCTTGTTGATTGATGAGCATGTTTGAACACGACAATCTACCTCTGTTCGAAACGAGCATATTGGCTCGCCCGGATATCGGCTCATTCGCAACAACAACTCCAGATGGAGCAATAGCCTCAGCAATTTGAGTGGCTTTAGACCCAGGAGCAGCACACAAATCAAGAATTAATTGTCCGGGTTGAGGGTCCAATACTGCAACAGGGAGCATACTAGCCGCTTCTTGACGAGTGATTCGTCCGGTCTCATGGAGAAGTGTCAAGATGTGTTTACTGTGCGAGTCGGGTGCTTGACCTCGAGCAAATGGCATTTGCCAAGCAAACTCGTTATGTGCCCACTCCAGCGGCTTACCTCCAAGTTGACGTAACAACTTCTCTGTCCATTCCCTATCGCTACGGTCGCGAGTAATTCGTAGAGTTTCTGGAAGAGATGTGGTTGCGCAGTGAAGCCAAGATTCGAGGTCGTATCCGAGATTGGCTGCCAAATTTGTTAACGGCGTATCACGGGACACGACGAGCAAGTCTTGCTCTTGCCATTCGTCCCGGGACATGTCCAGCGGGTCACGCCTCCCGCCTAAGTTGCTTCCGCCATGCTCAAGGGCTTGGCCCTCACCCACCAAACCATGTTGGCTGATACGATGCCGTGGTTTTTGCCGGTCTTCGTTTTCAGTTTATTGGCTTGGATTTTCTACAGTCCTCTCGAAAGAAGGCTGCTTGGGTATGATTCAGGTGGTTGGAAAAAGGCCACCCTACTCCTTCGTTGGTTACCGCCGGCCCAGGTTCTCATAATGATCTTTTTTCGCATTCAGGCCATCGCTACGAGAGATACCTCGCACAACGAAATCACCCGTTATTTAGGCAAGGGGAGTTCATCGATTCAGGATTTCAAACTCTTGTTAACCGGCGACGGCGGGATTGAAATCATGGTTTTGATTGTCCTTATCTTCGCCATCATGAGTCATAGATTACCAAGTTTGAAGCATGTTCGAGAAGAACTTCAAATCGCATTTCGAAACCGGATTATGATGTTCTCCGCTTTCATTTTGCTTGCTTCATCCGCACTTTTCTTCCCGGAAGACGCATATGCTCGTTCTGAGCCACTTCCAATCCAAACCATCGGAGAGATTCCCGAATGGAGTTCTTTCATCCCCGTTGGATTGATTTTTGCATTGTTGATGTTTAACGGCGAACTCTTTGCCGTAACAACCTTATTTCTATCGGGCGACTCCTTTAACAAAATCTCCCGAAGGGCGAGAGCAAAAGTTCTGACATTATGCGCTCTTTCATTGCTGTTTCTTTCGGCGAGGTTCGATTTGGGCAAGAGTGGAATACACCAATTCATCGAGGGCGATGATGCTTTGCCGCTCGTACTTCTCGTTCATATCGGAATTTGCTTAGGACTAATTTTACAACCCTCAGTGCGTTTTGATTCTGAATTAAATCACGGTGAAAATCGAAGTTTTGGTATTCTCGTTTTGTCAGCAGTGTTCGGTTTGATTACGCTGGTTCTGACTCCGATGCACTTGGATGCGCTCGGAGTTTTTGGCCCCGATTTAGGACCATACACGTTTGGCGTTTGGATTGCTGCAATTGCATTTGCTGGTACAATGTTCGTTCAATATTTACCTACTCTTGGATTTGATGCCGCTCCAAGGCCTGAGTTATGGTGGATGAAAATGACACTAACATTTGCACCTGTCCTTCTCTGCATGTTCACCCCGTTTGCCTTGTACCTCATACCTGCGATTTGGATTGCACTTCCGTTTTCATCGTTGATACCATGGGTCATTGAAAAAGACTGTACTACGCCTTCCAAATCCTTTGTCCTCATCCCCTTTATTGTTGCAATTCTTGCAACTTCAATTGTACCGTTCTTCTCCTCAGAGCCGTTCTTGGGAGCTCTACTGCTCGGTTGGATTCCAGGGGGAATCGTCACAATCGGTTTATCGCTGCATATGCGGGAAATTTCTGCTGCAGGGAATTGATTCACTCCTCGCTCAATTCGGACTCAAGAACCGCTGCTTCAAGTTCGGCCCACGCTGAACCAACAAGATTCTCTTTTCGAGTTGTTTCAAGTTCACTACGAACCCTGTCAACAAGTTGTTGATCGTCCTCTGAAGGAAACGAATCCGAAAGAAAACCGTGTCCGGTGTCAATTGAACGCGAGAGAGCGATGAAAAGGAGACCCAAAATTGGGAAAATGATTCCTGTTTCCAAACTTTCAGTCGAAATACGCCCGAGGAGAAACCCGAAGCCTGTAATCAAAAAGCAGCCAATGCCGGTTCCAAACAGCAGTGTCGAGGCCAACTGCGAGGGGTTACTCATATTAGGGCCGTGAAAGAACAAGGCAATGAACCCAACGCACACTTTTCAGTATGTTTCTCTCATCAACTTGTGAATCTTGTAAGGAAGCAATGCTCGATTAACTGGGGTAACTTCGAGGATTCTGCCGTCATCACGGCGGCGTATGTCTTGCAACAGTGGATGGCGGCTCTTTTTGTGCAGAGTCAGGAGTGTCGGTTTGTCGACTTCAAGAGCGCTTCTGACTGTGTTGACAAAAGCCTCGCTTTCAACTGCAAATTTTCCAATTTCATCAATAACCAAAACTTCACACTCATCACGAGCATATTCAATGGCGGGGATTGAGATTTTTTCCAAGGCCTCTGTATCGATGCCATAGCCAAGGACCCGCAATCGTGAATCGATATTCTTGTGAGCCATAATTGCATTTTCTCCAGTAACAATGTTGAACACACTGTAACCAAGTCGTTCGCTGCCATCCATAATCGGTTCAGTGCGCATCCCACCAATAATCGGGGCATCAGTAATGGTTCCGCGAAGTTGAATTTCTCGAGTGCGCTCGTCTCGAAGCATTTCCAAAACCTTTTCCATTACCGCAGATTTACCGCTACGAGGTAAACCAGTAATGCCGATTTTCGGATGAATGCCCACTTAAATCACTCCGCTAATCGCTACAAACATCCCAGTGGCTTATCAGTAATAAACAATGTCGTACTCATCTACGTCCGAAATGGATTGTTCAAGGTAAAATGTTCCGTGAGAGATACGGCATTACTGTACCGAAATTACGAATTCCGGAATTTCTGAGCTTACTTCAAGCGGTAACATTTCCAATTCATAGTTGTTGACGTTATTGTTTGCTGACCATGCACGAGCCCATTCATCAAGATCGTTAGCGTTAAGCAATTCGCACATCCAGTGGAGAGCTTTTTCCAGCGTGCCATGGCTGTTGACCAGACGAGCTTGTATGTCTGAATGAAGTTCGATGTGATTCACACTGTTGCCCAAAACGCAACCTGCTGGGATGACAGCCCAGCGAAGGCGGCGCTCTTGGTGAGCGTTGACAATCGCTTGACAAGCAAGGCGTGGACCGTACTTAGGATCTGGTCCTCCACACCACATTGCCAGTTGGCGCTCATTTGCCCGAGAAGGTATATCTGTTCGGAAAGCAGGATGTCGGACGAAAACTTTGCCTTCATCGTCTTCTGAAAAGTGGACACCACGAATAAACGGTCGCGAACCTCGTCCCTTCACCCATGTTTCAATAGATTTTGAATGAGCGGTTTGATCAATTTCTCCAACACGAACACGTACTGTGTGGCCGTTGGTAGCAATAGCGTGTTGCGGCTCGCCCATTCGAGGGAGAGTCGCAAGTCGATCGAGAATCTCTAGAGTTTGCTTTCGCTCGACTCTGTCTCGAGGCAATCGCGGAATTGCCCAAGTATCCTTGGCCCAAGCCATCCACCGCTCAGTTTCCATTTCAAATGAAGGAACTCTGTTGGAGAGCCCTTGTTGGTCACGACGTAAATCCGCACGGCTAATTGGACCGAAAACAACCAATTTTTCACAATCTGTTTTCGCTGTAATACCCAAGACTGCAACCCCTTGAGTCATGCCTGGGAACAGATGGTTTGCTTCTTCAATAGCCCATATATCGCTCCATCCATGTTTTTCGACCAAAAGTTGTCGCAACGGGTGAGACGATTGTTCTCTAAGGATGCTGTCGGGTGCAATGAGGCGAAGACGGCCTCCTTCTTCGAGAATTTGTAGTCCGCGCTCAATAAACAATCGGTAAAGATTGACATTGCCTCGCATAGTAGAAAACCTTTGAACTCCATTATCGTTCAAGGCACGAAGTTGTTCACCAAGTTCGCGACGTAACTTGCTACCTTCTTCCATACCTCTAAACCTATCTTTGATTCTCAGCCAAGGAGGGTTGGTGACTATCAACTGAGGAGCACGGTCCCACAACCACTCGCCTTGTAGCGTGTCACCGCAGCGAACTGCTTGTTGAAGCAAATCTTCAGCCTCTTTGCGAGGAAGGCATCCCGGTTTGTCCGACTTCAAACTCACAAGATCAAAGCGTATGCATTCAAGCAACAACCGCTGGCGAGTGGACTTAATTACGAGTTCATCGTTGTCAATTAACTGGAAAGATGAGAGCAGCAGGCGAGTGTCCGAAATTTTACGCTCTTCTGTACTGTCTGAATGACTTTCAGCATGACGTCGAACCAAGCGGGCATGAAAAATTCCGCCGCCACATGAGGTGTCTGCTACTGGGAGCGGGATGCCGCTGAGTGTCCTTAGGCCCTGTTCAACGCGTTTGAATTCCAATTCATCGTCGACTTCCGGCTCTTGAGCATGTTGTGGGAGATTCAGTTTCTCAATATGTTGTCGAAAACCTGGGGGCAGGTTGTTCAAATGCATTGATGATGTTTGTGTAGGGGTCTTTGGGCGAGTGAGGCTTTCAAGCAATTCGGATGCAATCACGGCATCAGCCAAACGCGGAGGAGTCGGGTGAGCGCCTCGAGGTGAGCGGCCATCTGCTTCTGCATCGTGACGAGCGAGTAAATGGTCGAGAACATGCCCGGGGTCAGTGAGGAGGTTGGCAGGCAAAGTTGGCCAGTCTTCTGGGAGAAGAGCAGCTATCGGTTGATGAACAAGGAGAGATTTTTCCCATGCAGCAAGCCACATTTGTATTTGTTCGGTGCGATCTTCTAGGCATCTATCTAGTCGTGCATACCATCCGCTAACTCCGCTCTGCATGGGCCCCACCTAACCAAGCGGGCTGGCTTGTCCGGTTTGAATGTGACCCTTCAAAACAGGATTTTGAAATATCCAAAAAAAGGATAAATTTAGACAAGTCCGAGGTGTTGAAAACTCTCATTATGCCATTCCCATCCTGCCTTTACCCACTCAAAAAGTTCTGAAAGTTCATTTTTACGAACTCCCGCAGCCTTTGCAAGTGCTTTGATGACTTTCAGTTCTGATGAATCGTATTCTCCGTCAACTGCTGCAACAAGTATTGCATCTCGAAGAGCCACCTTCAGTACAACAGGGTTCAATTTGGCAAGAACCAAGTCCAAAGCCGGAGGCGATTCAAGCATATTTCGAATATCGACTCGCATCTCAGGATGCATCATGCTACGACCCATAAGAGCCTCAATAATTGCCAGTTCCTCCTTGACTAAGGCACCATCAGCTGACGCTACGATGACCATAATTTCGGCATAACCTTTCACATCTTCTTGTGCAAAGTCTACGGCGAGGTCCAGGTACACGTGCCTCACTCCGATATTTCATTCAAAATATCGTAACCTTGTTGCATCCAAAGGTAACCTTCAGAAGTCCATTTGAGAAGACGTTCCATGGATTCTGGAGCCCATCCAAAATACTCTATGATGCTTTGCAGCACTTCTTTTTCATCATCATCAACATTACCATCAGCAGAAGCCATTAAAGTTGCATCACGTAAAGCAAGACGGGCCGTCTCTTCCCCCATGCCCTCCAAACATTCTTCCAACGAAGGCGGTGTTTTCAATGCGTTTCGAATCGACTTTCTTTGAGTTGGCGAAAGAAGTGCTGTGCCGAGGCGTTGCTCAAACATAGCCATTTCATCGACAGTGAGTTC
This sequence comes from Methanobacteriota archaeon, assembly GCA_002687075.1. Classification (GTDB taxonomy): domain Archaea; phylum Thermoplasmatota; class Poseidoniia; order Poseidoniales; family Poseidoniaceae; genus MGIIa-L1. Next base: position 48,947 of record NYZH01000013.1, on the reverse strand, counting down.
ATTGTCGACACGAGTCATGAACGCCAGTAGACGAGCATAGGCAAAACGTTCATCGCGAGGGAGTTTGTGTACGGTATCGGGCAGCATTGTACCCCCGTATTCGACATAGACTTAGAACCCAACGCCGTTTTCACTCACAAAGGAGAGGTTTTCAACGAGCACGGGACAATGCAAGCCTTGATGACTGAGCGGTTGCTGAGAACACCATGGATGCCAGTCTCAATGTATTAGGCCAACCGTTAGACTCCTGCTCGTGTGACCCGATGACAGGGTGGTATCGAGATGGTTCATGCAACACGGACGATAATGACCGCGGTTCACATACCGTGTGCTGTGTTGTAACAAAGGAATTTCTTGATTTCGCAAATTCTCAAGGCAACGACCTCATTACACCAGCGCCACAGTTCTCATTTCCTGGACTTAAGCCGGGGGACTCTTGGTGCGTATGTGCAAGAACGTGGTTAGCCGCAGTCCAAGCAGGACTCGGATGTCCCATCGATTTGGAAGCCACACACGAGAAGGCGCTTCAAGTGGTCAGCATCGAGTTGCTCGAGACTCATGCAGTTTAATCTTCAGTTTTGTATTGAAAGACAAGAATACGCAGGATAACCCAAATAATAAGGCCCCATACAAGCATGTTCAGAATTCCCAGCATTCGTAAAGTTCCGCTGCTTTGAGTGGCAGCCAAACCAATCGTAAATGTCGAACCTGTAAGGCTGAATGCGTAAGCAATTGTGGAAGAGCCAATCGTCCATTGCACGGACTTTCTTTTGTCAAAAGTGAACCATCTGTGAACAAAATGTGCCAATAACGATGCTAGGGCCCAAGCCGCCCCCCATGCAAATTGTATACTCGCCTTGTCGTTTGAGGAAAAAAATCGAAACAACTCCCAAAGTATAAAGAAAATTAAACTGTTAAACGCTCCTGCAAGACCAAATCTCTGAAGTGAGCCACGAGGAGCAACATTGGAAAAGGTGGATTCGGATTCCATACTAATCATCGTTCGTAACAACATCACTCGCTTTGCCGGTTAGTATTTTCCGTAATCGTTCGTTATCTTGCTGCATCGCATCCAGCAATTCGTATTTACAACCCAATTCTTCTGCTAGAACCCCGAGTGCGAGAGAATCTTTTGGCAAACACTTCCCTCCAAAACCTCGATACAAGCCAAAAATTGGGTCCAAATGCGAAGGCCCAATTGGTTGGGCCTGTTCAGCCGTAATGATGTCACGAATCGTGTACCAATCTTCTCCAAGCCCTTGACATATGTCGAAAAGTTGATTGGCAAAAGTCACTTTTAATGCATAAAAGGTATTCTTGGTGTACTTGACCAGTTCTGCTTGTGTTGGTGTTACTTGGTACGTTTGATCCTTTCGCAAAACTCCTGCATCCCTATGTTGTTGAAACACCCGTTCAGCGACATCAGAATGATGAGTCCCGCAGACTAAAATATCTTGATTGGAAAAATCCTCTAAACGCTGCCTTTCAACGAGAAATTCGGGTGAATATGCAATCTTAAGATTCGGATATTGCTCATGATAACGTTGAGTGGTTCCAGGGACTACAGTGCTCTTTATGACCGCAGTGAAGCCATCCGGCAAGGCATTCAAGGTCTCCTCAACAATTCTGGTATCGCATGCGCCTGTTACGGGATGCGGGGGGGTGGGAACAGCAATGTAAGCAAAATCAACGTTATCGACAACGATTGAAAGATCTGTCCCTCGGGCAGGGTCGTGAACAAACAATTCATGAGCTTCAGCAAAACAATGTTCAATGGCTCCTCCGACCATTCCAGCACCGATTATTCCAACCTTCATAACCCAAGGGCAGTAGCCGTAGGTCTTGAGTGTAATGCAAATCTAACGGTGAGGATGTGGATTTAATTTGCCGTCTTTTACCATCTGGCTGGCCATGAGCAGTGAATCAGGCGTACCACAATCGACCCAGGTTTCCTCTCCAACACTAAGCAACCTTGCCTTACCAATTTGTACGTATTGCCGTGTGACATCGGAAATGGAAACTTTCTGTCCATGCTCTAGAACCGCCGAATCAAGATAGTCCCAAAAATTCTCGTCGAAAAGATAGATGCCACCGATTGCGAGATTAGAGGGTGGGTTTTGGGGCTTTTCAACAATATCAATCACCTCTCCACTTTCATTGACAACAGCAACTCCGAATGCTTGAGGGTTCTGTTCTTCTCGCGCCAGTAGAACACAACCTGGGTTGCTTTCAGCAGCCGCAAATCGCGATACTTCATCAGAAAGTTCGAGGGTGGTGATGTTGTCGGAAAAATAGACTAGAACTCGACAATCTTGGTTGTAAGGTCGAGCGAGATTCAATGCTGCGGCTACACCTAGAGGTTCCTCTTCCAGAACATAATGGATTTTCTCCCCATCCATGCCCGAACCAATATGTTGGGCAATTTGGCCAATGAATTGATTTGAAACAATCGTAATATTTTGTATTCCTGCTCTACGTATAGTCCCCAAGGCAAAATCAATTACCGGGCGGTTGTACAAAGGTAAGAGTGTCTTTTGAGTGTAATGCGTGAAAGGATGTAAGCGACTTCCATGACCGCCTGCGACCAAGATGGCAGTCGTCAACATATCTCATCGCAAAGGGTTGTACTTATTGTGCTTGCCTCACAATTCATCCTCGTCCTTAACAGAATCCATCAATGCTTGGACGACACCCTCTTTCGCATTTTTTTCAAACCAATCTGTTTGAACCAAATCTCCAAGACGTTCAACTCCTGCCTCAACAAGATCGACATCGGAGGATTCTGAATCCTCCCAACGTTTCTGAGCCATTGCCTCGTATCGTAAATTTGCTTCAGTCACCAAGAGTTCTGAAGGTCGAAGATTATCCTCCAAACCGACATATGCTGATTCTGAAATCGATGCATCTCTTCTAGGAATTGCATTACTAAGCTGAGATTCTATTTTGCCCGAGGTGAACCCTTTTTCGTCAGAACCGCGTATCTGCTGCTGATTTTTTGAGACCTGCACCGTTTCAAAGGCACCTGAAAGGGCCGCATCCATAACCAAATCACGTCGCGATGAATGTTCAAAAATTTCTGGGTCTACTTCGAGCAACGCAAGCAATGAATCCAGGCGGTCGTTTGCGGCTTTTTTTGAGGAAAAGATGGCGGTGAGTATCGCAACAAAGACAACAACCGAAAAANGAAACAGCTGAAGTGGAGTGCCTCCAATAATTTCAGCAAGAACATAAAGAAAAAGAAATGAGAAACACAATGAAAACTGAATAAATCGCTTCAACTGCATCGTTCTTTTGTCTTCAAGTTTGATTTGTTGGAGGAAATAAGCCCCTGGGTCAAGCATAGTAATCCCTCACTGCCCGAGTATCTTTTCTATACGAGTTCTGTACTCTTCATCACTCAAATGTTGTTCCTTCCAACCCAAGTCTGATACCGCCTGAATGCGGCTGGCTTCAATACTGTTTGACATTCGCTCAAGAGCGAATTGTATCAACAACCCAAACACAAGAATTGCAGCAACTGCGAACTGCCAAAAACCAGAAAAATACCATATGCACGCAGAAACAGCAAATGCTTGGCCAAGAGCGAACATCAATCNTNGCTTGAGTTTCTTCTTCGACTCAAGCGTGTCAAGAAGTCGCTGAGCACCTTCTTTTTTTGTCGCCATGCACCGTCCAAGAGGCGGTTGGGTGTCAATATACCGGCATCAATTTAAAGGAACAAAACAATCATCATCAATCTCAAGCAATGTGCCGTTCATCAATGAATAATCGAGAGCCTCATCAATCTCTTCAGGNCTAATACCGCTTGAAGAGAGTTCCTTGAAAATAGTCTCNAGAGTNGCACATGGAAGGCCTTTACCGAGTTCCGATTCAACATGGATGAGAAGTTTTTGACANACGACTGCCAGCAATGGATCGTCGCTCTCGTCGTCGGGCAACAATTCAATGAATGTGTTGACTGGATGAAGAGATTCTTCTTGTATNGNNGGAGTNTGTATGGAATCTTGACTGTTGGCGGTTCGTTGACCGAGNCCCTTCAAACTCGAGTCGACTTCAAGATCAAAGCAGTCAAAGATGTTCCTCTGTTGGGGGTCGAATCCAATTTTCTCCTTCTCAAGCCTCCCCTGAATTGCGTGAAGTCTGTGAAGTCGTTGCTCAATCAGCATTTGCTCACGCCCCAAATCTCCTCGGATGAGTTCCAACATGTTGGAAGCCTGCTCGCTCATCCACTTTTCGAGGGCCCATTCTGGGTTTAATCCGCTCATGACTTCGACCAATTGTTGGACCTCNNAGGGNAACATATCTACCGAAATTTGACCATCGGAAACTTTGGGCCTTTTGTCACTCATGTTCAGTGCTCTCCCACTTGACGGCCTATGAATNCTCGCGTAGGATTCAAACCTTTGATTCCATTGCAGAAACCATTCGCTGTGCTCAGTTCTAGTGCGGAAATGGTTTCCAATGGTCATCCCCCTTTTACAAGCGCCAACCGTGAAAATTCCGTTTGTTCTGAACATGAATATCATTGCTCAAAGGGGGGCGTATTCATGTAGGGGTTGCCCGTGCGAAAAAACATGGCTGACTATCGAATTGGCGTTTTACCGGGCGATGGAACAGGACGAGAAGTGGCACTTGAAGCCCAACGTATTCTTGATACCATAGAGCAAAACACGAATCAAGGATTTGAACAAACCGTCATCCAGTGTGGAGGACAACACTACAAAGAAACCGGTGAAGAATGGGCGGAAGGTTCGTTCGATTTCTGTCGCGATGAAGCCGACGCCATCTATCTGGGAGCAATCGGTCACCCTGGAGCATTTTTGCCGAACGGCGACCTTGCTGGTGGCTCAGTCATCCTAGGCCTTCGTAGCGGACTGGATCTTTATGCGAATCTAAGGCCAATTAAACTCTATGAGGGAGTACCGCACAAAGTCCATGGCAAATTCACTCAAATATGGCAACCAGGAATGGTTGACATGACCATTCTGCGCGAAAATACTGAGGGTTTGTATCATTCTTTACTTCGAAGAAGTGCAGACCGCGCAATGGGGCGTCCTCCCTACGAACCCCCAGAAATGACTTTCCCAGGACTGGAAGGTGAAATCGCCTATGACCCTCGACCAATCTCCGAACACGGAAGTGAACGACTCATTCGAATGGGTTTTGAAATCGCAGAGACACGNAACGGNGCACCTATTGATGGAAAAAAGCGTGTGTCGTGTATCGACAAGTCAAACGTTACTCGCGGTTGTCAATTGTTCCGACGTACATTTGAGAAAGTTGCACAAAACTATCCAAACACTGAATTGGACTATGGATTCATTGACGCGTTCACTCAATGGCTTACTCGAAGCCCTGAAAGTTACGATGTCGTCGTTACTTCAAACATGTTTGGAGACATAGCCACTGACCTCGGAGCGGTACTTCAAGGAGGCATGGGGATGGCTGCATCCGGCAACATCGGAGATTCAAATGCTTTCTTTGAGCCTGTCCACGGTTCTTCTCCAAAATATGCAGGATTGAACAAAGTGAATCCTATCGCAAGCATCAACTCTATCCAACTCATGATGGATTGGCTTGGACGTAAGAACAACGACCAAGAACTCATTCAAATCGGCTCATTGATTGATGAGAGCGTTGCAGATCACTTGAAACAAGGAAAGGGACTCACCTATGATTTGGGTGGAGATGCATCCTGTTCAGGAATTGGTAAAAGTATAGCAGAACGTCTTTCNACTAAATTGCAAGAACGCTTCTAAGANGCTTGGCGCCGGCGAAGTTCTGCCTCAAATTCCACCCACAATTCGCTTTCTATTTGTTTACGTAACTCGGGCTCTAATGCAGCTTGAACCTGTACAACTGCTTCGCCCCATACCTCATTTACCATCGACATTCGAGTTTCTCTCTCAGTAGCTTCAATCATTTCTTGAACCTCGGTAATTGAAAATTTCTGTTCCATCTCATCGTTGGATATTCGAAGAACTTCGGCCTGCACAATGCGTTTTATTTCTTCCATCAAACGATTCACAATACTCACCTCCCATACATCTCGAGGATGTGGGGTATCCATATTGCTCACCGAATTTCTCAAAGTTTGAACAATTCGAGCGCGTACAGGATTGCCGAGTTCAAAATCTCTCACTCCTGAAACAAAACCAACCAATGCTTCAAGCCATTCATCTTCCGAAAGTCCATGGCCGCAGCCCGGGCATTCAACTTCAGCAGAGGAGGGTTTGACATCCTCAACTGCTACCTCTAAATTTTGCTCAGGTTGCTTCTTTTCACGTCGCTTTGGAGCCGGTGATTCTTCAAGGTCAAACGAAACTGATGTCCCAAACTTATTTTTTTTAGGATTCAATGGTGGATTCTCGCCCATTTGGCAAATTATTCAAAAAACTGTAATAAAAAATGTTTGCCGGCAAAACTGAAAAAACGCTGTTTACGTAAGTAAAATGAGGTTATGATTCAAAAAAGGTCAAGATATGGTCAAGAGATTGTCGAACAATCTCTTGATTATCATACGAATCTATAGGTGTGGTTTTTTTAGATGAGTCGAGCAAAAAAATCATGTTCGTAACCACTCGAGTCAATTCGTCTACAATTGTCACGGATGCTGTTTGTGCGGTACGAGATAACGGATTTAAATCGATGACGACCACTGTTTTGCCCATGGCTACAAGCGCTTCGCAACGNTCTCCATCTTCAAGAGGCACAAGAATAACGTCTGCATCATAAATTCCACTNCGTGTGCAACTCGCTCGAGGCCCCTCCAANCCTGGAATTCGAGCATCTGGTTCTGCTCCCAAAACCTCGACTCCGAGAGATTCCTGTTGATTGATTTCTGCAAGGTGATTGAGCAAAGATTCCATGCGTTCGGGTGTACGATAGAAAATGTTAACCTCGACTGCACAGTTCAATTTGTGTGCGAGTTGCAGCAATTCCTTCCCAGCAAGAGCAACCGCATTTCCGTTCAAACTGATAACAGGTCTTCGAGCCGATTGAAGGAGNNAGAGGGCATGTTGAGTTGCGTTCATCGCACTTGGAATGGTTTGTTCGCCAAGTAAGTAGTCGAAAGCTTCGCCACGGCCGTGTGCAATCAAAGCGCTTCCTGCAAGCATCCCCTTCTTTTCTGCCTCTTCTAACCGATGCCTAAGCAGTAGAGACTGATACCTTGGGTGAGAAGGATCTGCCGCGATTTTGGTCATGGGACTCCCTCAAGCACCGTCGACAATCATCGATAAATCGAGTGGAGGGACACCGCGGTTGACTGCGCTGGTCGATAAAACATCGATTCCACTTTCTTGCCATTCGTCGAGTTGAGAGAAGACTATGCCTCCGCTGGCTTCCAAATAAACGTGCTCTCGCAGCCCCATTTCCGTTAATTGTGATGCAACATCGCGGCTACGTTCCGGCCCAAAATTATCGAGCATTATGACCAATTTTGGCTTGTCTTCATCCTGGCGTTGAGCCCACGCTGCTGCTGCCATAATTGCTTCTTTCTCTTCACGAACTTCCACTTCAAGAAACGCCCCACAATTCTCGTTTGAAATTTCTTGAAGGAATGCAACGATTCTACTTGAATGATCGTCATGTTCTTCATACATCGAAGCAAGGTCATTTTCCTTCAACATCTTGGCGTCATACAAATGAAGACGGTGGGTGAGGCCGCCGCCTAAATGAACAGCCCATTTATCCAGCAAACCCCATGTAGTCTTGCGAGTACATGCAATTTGACCAGGCGCTAGGGCCGACCATCGCTTTGCCTCAGTAGCGATTCCCGATAATTGCCCAAGGAGATTCAACATACTCCGTTCCATACCAAGCAGGGTATCTCTTTCACCACTTACAACTGCGATTTCATCGCCTTTTGAAACCTTTTTTCCATCCCCTGCCTTCCATGAAATTTTGAGAGAAGGAGCCCAAATCTGTATCATATGGTCAATTGCTGCGGTTCCAACGACTATACCGTCGGAACGTGCAAGAATTACAGCGTCAATTTTTTGTGAACCTCCCATGAAAGGCANNGTGATNCCGTCGTCTGCTAGCAGAGCGTTGACCCACCGGTCGATGCTTGCCAATAACGTCCGAGATGGCCCTCCTTCAGCAGTCCACAACTCATGTCCACGGTCGTGGGGAGGGCGCTTTTGGTCGGTCATGGAAGTCCCTAGAGGTAAAATGATTTGAAACATACAGATGAAATGGTGTCGACACACATGAACAAGTTTTGATAAGTGCGTTAATGAAAATTGGCCCATGAACGTCAGCGATGTTGATGCGCTTGAGCTGCTTTCGACAACTCTGTCGTCCGCTCAAACAATCCACATCTTCGGAGCTGGATTGAAAAAAGACAAACCTGCACATACCGCTGTTCACGAACTTAAACGACGGGGGTGGGCGGTTGCCCCTGTCCATCCAAATGATGCCGGAGCGACAATCGACGGTTTTCCCATTCGGCCAAATCTCGATGATGGTTTAACTCCCGAGGTCGTGGTACTTTTTCTCGCTCCAGAAAGAGCACGAAAAGTGGTAAAAAATCTTATTTTGCGATTTGAGAAAAAAAATTTCCCCCTTGTATGGTTTCAGCATGGTGCCGAGGATGAGGCGTCTATCGAAGCATTAAACGAAATGGGCGTCACCTTCGTTTCCAATGATTGCATTGTTCGATACAGTGAACGGCATAACCTTCGGTGTTCAAACTCACCGCTTCCGCAACAATGGTGTATTCAAATTGCTTCAAATTCAGGAGATGGTTGTTCTGAATGGAGCGTTTATGATTCAGATTCTGTCGCGCTTGAAAAACCAAAAAATGCTCTAGAATGGGTCGGTTCTCTCGACGATCTGAAGCACTCTCATCATACGATAGCCAACTACATCCGCTCACTCAAAAAACCAAATGAATCGCTCTTAGAAGCCTCAATCCGTTTATCAGGAAACATGGAATCACTGAGGAGATAGTGCTAATATGGAACCAATTCAACCGACAGATATGCGCGTCGTAACAATACTGTTTGTGTTGTTGGCCTCGATGTGCGCACCCATCGCTACCGCTACGCACTCTCAAGCATCCAATTCTTCTACTGACATAGTCGAGGAAAACACAGTTATCGAGACGTATTCGCCAGCGGTACAGGCGTCTTTGAGGCAAAAAAGCGACCTTTCGACCTACACTCAAGAACAACTTCATTCCGCACAACAGTGGGTCGTCATTTCACAATACCAACAAGGCATTGCGGCTGATGAACTTCAAGGAGCATGGATCGTTGATGCTGACCCTCAAACCGCTTCACAAAAATTCACAACAATGATTCTTGAAGGTGAAATTGAAGCGGCATATCCACTGATTGAGAATGAAATGCATCCACGTTGGGTGCCCAACGACCCAAAATTCTCCGACCAATGGCACCTTCAGAATACTGGACAAACCGGCGGAGTGAGCGGTGAAGATGTCAACATTACCGGCGCTTGGAACACCTACAAAGGTAGTGGAATTGTCATCGGAATCGTTGATGACGGACTGGATTGGAACCATCCTGATCTTGATAATTACTACGAATCATCCCTCGATTACGATTACTGTAGTAACGATGGAGACCCCACTCCTGAACCAACAAGTTCCAAACCACGAGCGCACGGTACCGCTGCTGCAGGCGTCGCTGCCGGCGTTGGAAACAACAACATCGGCATCAGTGGCTCCGCTCCAAGAGCCGGCCTTGCTGGATTGCAACTTATTTCTTGCAGCACAACCGACACCCGCGAATCTTCTGCACTGTCCCATGAGCGCCAAAATATCGATATTTACTCAAACTCATGGGGGCCAAGTGATGACGGTGAAACACTTCAGGGTCCAGGTCCGCTGATGTTGGCTGCGATGGAAAACGACGTTCAAATTGGTAGAAACGGTCTTGGAAACATCATTACGTGGGCTGCAGGAAACGGTTTAGATGACGATGATAATTCCAATTACGATGGATACGCAAATCTAAGATATACAATCGCAGTAACGGCTGTAACACACAATGGGGTGCAATCCTATTACGCTGAGCCTGGCGCTAATATTCTTGTTGCTGCTCCTTCAAACGGCGATGGAGAAGCCATCACTACAACCGATATTGAAGGTTCAGAAGGATACACAACTGGCGACTATACCAACACATACGGAGGCACCTCCTCTGCAACGCCATTGGTTTCGGGCGTCATAGCATTGATGCTTGAAGCCAATTCAAATCTTACTTGGAGAGATGTGCAGCACATTCTTGTACACTCATCTCGCCAAAATGATGCCTTAGATTCATCGTGGGGAACAAACGGCGCCAACCACGATGTTAGCCATAAATACGGATTTGGAGTCATTGACGCTGGGGCTGCAGTCGCACTGGCTGAAAATTGGTCTAATGTCGATGTGGAAACTTCATTTTCATCCGGCACTCTCACTTGCACACAATGCAATATTCCCGATAACAGTCCAAATTATGTGTCGGTAAACACAACGGTTACTGAACCAATCCTGGTAGAAAATGTGGACGTTATTGTCGACATAACACACGAGTTTAGAGGAGACCTCGAAATCATACTAACAAGCCCTTCAGGTACTCAAAGCGTACTTAGCGAAAAGCATGATGATGATGGAAACGATTTCAGCGATTGGAGGTTTTCTACCGTTCATAATTGGGACGAAGACAGCCGTGGTGAATGGACACTAACCGTCGAAGACCAAGGCAACAACGATGTAGGAACTCTTGATACTTGGGAATTGGTCGTCTATGGGACCGAACTTGATATTGATACAGATGGTGACAATCTAACCAACGCAAATGAAACCAATGTCTACGGTACAGATCCTGAGGACTACGACAGCGATGATGATACTGTAGGAGACGGCGATGAAGTCCTTCTCTACGGGACAAATCCGCTGGTTGCAGACAGTGATGCTGATGGATTATCCGATGGCGTAGAGATATATGTCAATGGAACGGACCCACTCAACCCAGACACCGATGGCGATTTACTCACTGACGGTGAAGAAGTGCTCCTATACGGAAGTGACCCTAACGTTGCGGACCCAAATCTCGATTTAGATGGGTATTACTGGTTTAATGACTGCAACGATTCAAACCCTCAAATATATCCCGGAGCAATAGAGCTTCTCAACGGCGTAGACGACGATTGCGATGGTCAATGGGATGAAGGTTTCAATTCAACCGATACCGACGGAGACGGTCTATCTGATTTTGGCGAATACCATCTTTTCGGAACGAGCATCAGCATGGCTGATACCGATGGAGACCTGTTGGACGACGGAGAAGAAATTTTGATTTATTCGACCGATGCTTTGGTTAAAGACAACGATACTGACATGGATGGGTTCTATTGGTTCCAAGATTGTAACGATACGAACGCAAGCATTTTCCCAGATGCCCAAGAACTTCTTGACCTCATCGACAATGATTGCGATTCTGAAATCGATGAGGACTTCAATGGCACAGATGCCGACATGGATGGTTTACTCGACTTCGAAGAGTTTCTTGACTTGGGGACTGACCCTTTCAACAACGATACCGACGGTGACGGTCTAAATGATGGAAGAGAAGTCCTATCGACACAATCAAACCCATTGATTTTCGACCCAGACGCGGATTTGGATGGGTTCTATTGGTTTAGGGACTGCAATGATAACAATTCCCAAATGTACCCGGATGCCAAAGAAATGTGGAACGGACTGGACGATGATTGTGACCTAGAGATTGATGAAGAGGTGAACAGACAAGAATACATAACTCCATCACCGTTAATGTCCTATGTCATTATCAATGCAACGGACCAAGAATTAGAGCTCGGTCTTGATATTGCTCTCCAACAAGAAGATATTGAGCGACTCAATCTTACCGTGCTCTGGTACAGAAACGACACCGTGATACATCAAGGATTTACGTTCACAGAAGAGATGCATAATTGTACAGTGCAAAGCACTCCACTTTCAGTAGAATTGTGTGCCCTAAACGGCACATCGAACCCGTACGAGATGAAGGCAGTGCTGTTTGAAGATGCTACCTTTTTAGAGACAAACTGGATGGTGTTTTACACAGTTTGGAATCCTGTTGAACCCGCTGCTGCAGAGGATTCAGAAATTGTCAATGAAGCAGGCGACGGTGACGAAGTCTCCATACTCGAAACATATGGCTTGGTCATTGTGTTGAGTGTCATTGTAGCAGTCTTGGTGCTGGTCCTTGTGCTTACTCGGAGAAACAGTTCGCCCAAAGCCGTATCAAGACCAAAAAGGGCCCCGCAAGGTTTTGCTCTACCTCCTGCGACCATCGGCAGCATACCCAGCGCCCCACAATTCAACGATGTTGGAGAGTACGTTCCGCCGTCGAACAATCAATGGGATTCCGACAAATGGAGATAATTACTCTGAATAGGACAGAAGGCTCCATCCTACAAGGCGGCCTTCTTCTGCATCTGCAAGAAGATTCAATTGCTTGGTTTTGCCTGATTCCTCCCAAGTTTTTGACAAATCCATGGTAACTGCTCCTTCACCACCATCTCCAATCTGAGAGAGCAATGAGCCAATATCGTTCCCGGGTACAGCAATCAAGTACCCAACTTGAATATCGTCATGATATGTTCCTGATGACGTGAAGAATCGATCATTACCCGTAAGAACCGGATATCTTGATGAATCGCTCAACCTAGATTCTAAGGATGTGAGATTCAATGTTTTGGGTATTGATTCTCTATTGTGAGATGTATCAGAAAGGACTCCGCGTTCTTCAAATTGGCATGTCTCTGGACTTGGTTGTCCAGTGAGATTGAATTGAACCCAGCCTGCCTGCTCATCGGATGCAACCCACGACAAGTTCCATTGGGAAATCGTAGGAGAGATTTGGGTAGTAACCCCTCTCCAAATGTATCCGTTCTCTTCCATCGCTCTGGTAGCAGCAGGGGCGATGGTGTTTGGCCAGTGGGTAGTTAAGCAAGTGATTGCGTCCTCAAATGTATGTTGGCGAAGGGTTGAATCATCCGGCATATGGAGGTCATATTCAGACCACGATTCCAATTCATTGCTGTCGGGGCCAAGTTGATTTGCTAAAGGAATCGATGCATACGTCCTGCCCAAGTCAAGTTGTTTTTGTCCGCGTTGAAGGGATGATTTGGTGAAAGTATGATGCAGTTCAAGTTCTCCTTCAGGGAGAACATAATCATTCAACAATTGTGATGTTGGAGAACAGCCTGACTGTCCAACTTGGTTTTCGGAAATGAGAACGTCTACAGTTTGTTTTGCAGCCCATGGATTTCCGGACTCAACCCACAAGTTCATTGTTGCAGAACCCAAACAATACGCCTCAATGTCATGATGAGTGGCTACTATTTTCCAAGCGGGGTTCCCTTGTGCTGTGACGTCTGAACCCAGCACTCGCCAGTCCCAACCGAGATTACTCCCCGATGCACCGTGATCGATGAGATCGTTCGCAAACAATTCCTGGATTTCTACCGGCTGCATCATCAAAGCTAAACCTGGAGCCAGTGTCTCTAGGCCACCTAATAATCCTCCTACGCCATAGGTCATCGTGGTACCCTCATATTTGCCTATTGGAGAGGGCAAATCAAAGCCCCAATCCAATTTTGTTGCTTTCGTATCTTGATTTCGCAGTTCAGTATACTGAGTTGAAGTCAAATCAGCAGTTCCAGAGGCTGTAATCGCTCCAATGTCGCAAATGTTTCCAATCGATAAATGGCGATGAACACGAAATGGCTGCAAGCTATTGGAATTCACCGTTTCGACAGAGAGCCATTCAGCACCCATCCCACCAACGACTCGGACAGCTCCTAAACGGTCCTTAGACCCGCCTTCATTGGCCAGTTCTTCAGCGCCCCCATCTGTAATCGAAAGGCTACCAGTGCCCCCAAATTCAAGCGAAATTTTACAAATTTCATCTTCTGTTTCAATTTGGTCCATTACCAGTTCAACAAAACCTTCAGTTGCCATGAACGATGCAAGACCGTCTTCATTTTCACCGGAAATCAAATATTGCATGCTGTCTCCATAGCGCAGTTGATCTGCTGTGAAGGAATCGAGTTGGTTTTCAAAGTAATAATAGCCGCCAGCGCCGAGAATGATGACTGTCAGTAAAACCGCTGCAACCTGAGGTTTACGAACAATATCCAAGAGTGTGCTCGGACTTTCACCCAATTCTTTTTTCCGAGATTTGGAATCGACTGACTTTTCTAATTTCTTCGGTTCGGCAGGAATGAATTCAGCATCCAAAATCTCAGCCTCGAGGATTTGTTCTTTTGGAGAGACAATTGGAGTTGAATCCTCATTCGGTTCAGATGCATCAAAGGCCGGAGTAAGCGTGTCTTCGTCTTCAAGAGAAAGCACTACTTCCTCGGTAGCCTCCGATTGTGTTTTCTTCTCGGAAACCGTTTCTTCAGTCGATAATTTTTCTTTGACAGGTAAGCCAACCTCTTTGGCCGAGAGTCCAAATTCGAGAAGACGGTCGACCAAATCTGACTTTTTACCGGAAGTTGGAAGGTCATTCAAAATGCACAATGCTTTGAGTTTTGCAACGGTCAAAGATGAGGTTTCTTTAGCCGACATAACAAAGCCTCACATTGGGCCTGTCGCCTTTCCCTTTCAAGTATGACCCCAAATGCTTCTCAAAAAACGCCGATTTTGTCAAACAAACTGACAAGGGCTTAACCCTGATATGGAGAATATGTTCCATCTGGGCCTTGTACGTAAACGGTCTGCTCATAGTTGCCATCTGCTAATTTTTTGTAAAAATAACCGCCTTCTGCTGCTTCAAAAACTGACCCGTCATCTTGCTGAGTTNCAGGCGCTGTATCAATCACGGGTTCGGGCGGCGCTTGTTCAACTGNAGGAGNGGTTNGANGCGCTTCAGCCGATGAAGGAGGGCCTGAGGGNCCAGTTGCAGCTGGAGGTCCNGTTGGTCCAGAAGGAGGACCCGTCGGCCCCGGGGCCGAAGGTGGTGCCCCTGATGGGCCCGCAGCGATTCTCGCCTCAGAAATCGATGAGAGGACCTTCTCTTCTGTGGATTCGTCTCCGTTTTCAAGAAGTGACTTGACGTGCTTACCGTGTTTCTGAGCGCCAATAAATGCGAAGCCAGATAAGGAGAGACAGAGGATTCCAAGCAATCCACCAATCGATTGGCTAGACCAGACCTTGCCATCAACCGACAAATCGTTGCTGTCCTTGCCGTTTACTTCTCCACTTGTTTCGTTATAATATTGAACAATAATGCAGTATTGGCCAATGTCAACCGAAAAGTCAAACGTATATTCTTCACCCTCAATCAAATCTCCCAAACTCTGGAATTGATAGGCATGATTGGTACCAAGTTTGGCTTCTTCGGTAAACGGTGCGAGTTGTTGCTGGCAATCGTTCAATTGAAGAACAAAGGCGTTGATACTTGTGTTTGACCATCGCGGCGGGTTTGTTGCTGTCACATCAAGTCGAATTGATGCATCCAAGAAATCTTCACCAGGCAAAGATGGACCCCAAACAAATCCGATGTCCTTTTCAGCAGAGTTGGTGAAATTGTCATAATCGGCATCAAACGGCATAGGAAACAGAGCAAAAGAGAACATCAAAACTGCAATACCAAGCCAAAGAAAAACATTCCACCGAGATTTTTTGAGCTCGGTTTGTCGCTGTTCTAGAGTGAGGTTTTCAGCGACCTCTTCATGGTCTAAATCTTCAGAGACATGTTCGGTTTCAGCCTGCTCATCTGCTTCGGACATGTTTACCCCGATTTCAAGCGAGCACTTGAAAGGCGCGGAGGAATAGCGTGCAGCATGGAGGGCGCTTCGGAGAAGACTGACAAAGTTGGCGATTCGAACACCGGTCTCCGACTTGCTATACTTTCGAGAGGGCCCCGTCTCTACAGCACTCGAAGACTTGTCGAAGAGGCAAAAAAACGTGGACTGGAACCTTATGTAGCAGACCCAATGAAATTTTCACTGTTTGTTGCTGATGGAACAATAGATGTTTTACACAACGGTAAGCCGTTCAATTACGATGCCGTCATTCCACGGATTGGGCACTCCATTACCAAACACGGCGTAGCGGTTCTTCGTCATCTTGAACAACTTGGAATATGGACTGCAAATACTGGTACTGGAATTCTCCAAAGCAGGGACAAACTTCATGCCTCGCAAATTCTTGCTCGAAATCGTATTCCTGTACCGCGCACGACCTATGTTCGTGACATCATCGATGTTGAAACCGCCGTTGAATTCGTTGGTGGCCTTCCAGTTGTGGTCAAGGTTACTCAAGGAACGCAAGGTCAAGGCGTATTCCTTCGNCATACAATTCGCGAAGCACAGAACCTTGTTGAGGGNTTATTGCTCACGGGTCGAGCGGTCTTGATTCAAGAATATATTGCTGAATCGCACGGCAAGGATATTCGAGCCTTGGTTGTTGGCGATAGAGTTGTAGCAAGTATGCGTCGACGAGCGAGAGGGAGAGAGTTCCGGAGCAATTACCATCTAAACGGGACGGTTGAAAAGGTAGAGCTCCTACCAGAATACGAAGAAGCGGCTTGCCGTGCTGCNCGAGTTCTAGGACTGCATATTGCNGGTGTCGATTTGNTGGAAGCAAAAAATGGTCCGCTCGTGCTTGAAGTAAATTCNTCCCCAGGACTTGAGGGNATTGAAAAAGCGAGTGAAGTCAATGTTGCGAGCGAAATTATCGATTATGTGACATCCGAAACCGCATTTTCGGATGTCGATTTNGACCAGTTGCTGAGAACNGTCCCTGGCTCNGGTGTNCTTTCGCTGCANATACGCAACCATCCTCAGTTGGTTGGACAACCGCTTGANAGTTTGTTTAACTCAAATTCTGAAATACCTGTCTTTGCCCTTTCNCGTGAAAATGAATTGATGTGGAATCCAAGCAACGAAATTCAACTGCGTTATGAGGATGTACTGATTTGTTATGGCGAGCTCACAGAATTGAGAAGTTCANTGCGTCAAGCAATGCTTGATGTACCACAGAAAGCCCTTTCTCTCCCTGATAGAGAAGAGACCAATGCATGATTCGGCGTTGAAGAAGCAGTTGAATACTGCTTTTCCCGTTCGAGGTTTCGCGCGGTGGTTTGATATGGTAGTTCATTTTCATGTTGTCTGCTCTACGGAGCACGGGATGCACACCCGCTTAGGCGGGAGGCGGTGAACGCCAATGAATATGCGGAGAAGAGAGGAGCGAANTCGCAAGGCNTTGAGGCCGAGCCAAATGAGGTTGAGNGAAGCCTCTGTCTCNCTTCCACCACGGCTTGTGCACATGCAGAATCTACCTTGGGTCGATTGCTACATGCAAACCCTGAGGTCAGAAAACAAGTCTGAAAACACCCAAAAATCCTATGCGAGTGGTCTGCGAGGTCTTATCGAAACCACATTACCTGGCGAATCTGTGTTCAGTGAGGCAGATTTCCAAGGCCTAAGTGTTCTTGACCTCGCTCAAAGAATGGAACCTCTAAATGGACGTATCGACCGATGGACGCACAGCCTTTCAGACCTACGCCCTACAACATACAATGCCCGCTTGGCGGCTGCAAGACATCTGTTGAAATGGCTTGGGCATCGTTGGCCTGACCATTTGGTTCGTGCTCGCTCAGGAAAAAGACTCCCCCGAACTCTCAACAAAAGAGAGATGACGATGGTTTTGGATGCTGCTGCAAAAAGTGAAGACCCTGCTGCCTCGATTATTGTCACGATGATGCTTGATACGGGTCTACGAGTAAGTGAAGTCTGCAACCTTAACAGCAACGACATCGATCTTGAAGATGGTTCTGCACGTGTATACGGCGGAAAAGGCGATAAAGACCGTATCGTACTTTTCACGAAGAGAACTTTGGAAAGGATAGATGCCTGGATTCCAATTCGTGAAGCTCGAGTGAGAAATGATGATTTCGCATTCCTCCTCAATTCTGCTGGAAGACGCTTGCAACCACGAGGAGTACAACGACTCATGGACAGATTGGCGACTGAAGCCGGTCTCCCTAAAGGGAAATTAACACCCCATGTGTTGAGGCATAATTTCGCTACAGGGCTTCTTGAAAGAGGAGCGGATTTGGTGACTATCCAGCGTCTTCTTGGACACTCCAGTATNGCTACAACACGAGTGTATCTTGAAATTTCAGACCAAACATTGCGCGAAGTCTATCACCGCGCTCAAGCAACCAGAGAAAAATTGGAAGAGGCTGCCACAGCCACCGAAAAATCCCCTGATGAGTTGATAGAATCCACACCATCAACNAGTTCTGTGGGCATAGAATAGTTCATTTTGTTTTCTTCGGGCGTTTTTTCACAGTTGGCGGCCCTGTCCATTCTCTATGAGGTTTGATTTCTTGCCCGCTATGCCCCTCAATTGGGCAATATTTTCCCGAACGGCATCGAGAGCATTTTTCCTTTGAAGGCATTTCGACGGTTTTGCGTAAGCGCCCATATTTCCGTCGAGGCATGAGAAACTGTGAGAGAAGACGGTTTTCAATGCTAACGGAGAAATGAAGTGGATTACTTCTTGTTGAACCAAGGCATATCTTTCACACTTCGAGGAACCCGTAGCGTGACCCCTTTCCTCCCGTCATCGGACTTTGATGATTTAACGGTCTTTTTACCGGGGGTTGTTGAGGCCGTCTTTTCGACAACTTTTTTAGCTACATCTTTGGTTTTGGATGCTGCTTTCTTTGCTTTCGATTTCGCTTTTGATGCAACGGTTGTGGCTGCCTTTTTCGATTTGGAAGCTGTTGACTTTGCAGCTGACTTGGCTTTCTTGGAGGTTTTCTTAGCAACTCCAGCGGCCTTGTCTGCGGCTTTAGCCGCAGCAGAAACCTTCTTTGCTACGGCTGCACTTAATCCAGCATCTTGCAATTTTTTTGAACCCGCAGAAGCTACTTTAGAAACAGAATCAATCTTTGCTGAAATCAATTTTTTAGCAGTTGCGGCGCCTATCCCAGGTAGTGCTGTTAACGCTTCGATTTTTGAATTCCCCTTCTTTGACATTGGCTCACTGTTGAGACCATAACGTGTCCGATTCATCAATACTTCTCTTGTTATGAAAGAGTCGAAGCGTTGGATTGATGATGTTTGAATCCTCGCGAAGGGTATGGGCAACTATGCGACCGACCGCAGTACTGTGGTCGTGTATGCTCAAGTGGGAAAAGCAAATGCAGGACAT
The DNA here is from genome assembly GCA_002687075.1 of Methanobacteriota archaeon. Classification (GTDB taxonomy): domain Archaea; phylum Thermoplasmatota; class Poseidoniia; order Poseidoniales; family Poseidoniaceae; genus MGIIa-L1. The sequence goes on along the minus strand of NYZH01000013.1, from coordinate 29,752 downwards.
CGCGTTCAAAATGAAACAGGATTGCTCAGGCCTAAATCGTTTAATTTGCCAAGTAAAGTCGTCTATCTGGGTGATGTTGCAACACATATTTTAGCACATCTAGAACACCCGGAGACTCCCCTCTTTACTCAACCGCCGAAGTTCAATGAACAGAAGTGGGCTTTTGAGACGCGAAGTGGAGGATTGGAAGTTCGTATCTCTTCAGAACCGTATTGGGGACTGGGTTTGTTTAATTCTGGCTACATCAACACTATCCAACTCTATGGTTCATCAAAGTCCTGTTCTCGGCTACTGTATGATTTAGTCGCCTCTCTTCCACGGCGCCCATGGGAAATGGCTCATACAAATGCTGCTGGCCGATTTTTCGCAAAAAAATCCGATGTCATTACAAGCAAATCAAATGAATTGGAGTGGAAAAAGGCTCTTGAGATGGCCGATGCAGTCTTCCAAGAGCAACTATTCGCCTTAGAGGAACAAGGTAGAAAAGTCGAAGAAAGAATCAAATTAAGTGAAAATTCAGAAAATTGGTCGCAGGAACAAGCTGCACAGTCTATTGATGATGCATTGTATGATCTTGGTGTTGCTCGTGGAGCACTCGCCGATGGAAATGCACCAGGATTTGAACGCGCAATGGCTCGTGCTGAGGCTTCGTTTATCCTAGCTGACCCTGACCAAGCCGAAACACAAAATCGAACAGTTGAGAACAACAACCCGCAAGGCCACGTATTGTCTTACGATGTTGAAGAAGAGGACGTTGCCTTCGTGGATTTGACACAAAACAGAGAAGAGGAATAGATTTTATCGCCGCGTCGCGTTGATAAAGGGGTGGCAACTCGCAGTGATTGTTCCACATGGCTTCGAAGAAGAAATCCGACGGTAGCGGTATTCAACAGGCTGCAGGTCTTATTCGATATTTCGACGAAGAATCAGAAGATGCTTGGAAGATCACACCTTTCCAAGTTTATGCTGCCTGTATCGGTATTGGAACTTTTTTCTACCTTGTAAATCAAGGCGTTATTTCTTGGATAATGGACTTGTTCTGAGTCCACATTAAATTGGTTGTATCATTACAATCCTGTTTTCTTTCTGTGCCATACACTGAGCTACTTGCATAGCAGTTCTCATGTCAGTGGTTCCACCTATCACTTTTTGATTGCCTTCTTCATGAAGAATGAGTTTATGTGTCAGATTGTACAACACGCCGTTTTCAATCCGTTCAAAGACCCAATGTTCGTTTTCTATTCGAACCATTGCAGGAACCTCAACCATGGGCCCCATTTCAGAACCGATGAGTTGTGTTCGAGTTTTCAAACCTTGAAGGTCTCGTACTGGACTCCAATTACGGCGGCGCACCGGTGCATGTATTCTCCTGTTTTTTGCTACGCCTTCTCTAAATGCTCTGCTCATGAGGGTCCCATCCCTTGAAGTCGCTCGACTTCAAACCGAAGCGGACTTGTTCCGCTAATAAGAAGCGCGACACATTAGACGCCCAATTTGCGGTTTTGACAGGCTGCATTCGTAACTCACGATAACTGAATAATACGGGAATCTAATGCATCGGTGACTTCATGAGATATCGTTGACTGGCCAAAGCGGAGACGGTAAGATGAGTGAAGTTCCAGAAGGACAATTTTACACAAAAGAACACGAATGGATTCGAGTGGAAGGGGATGAGGTCATCATCGGAATTACAGACCACGCTCAAAATGCATTAACGGATATTGTTTACATCGAACTTCCAGACGGTGGAGAAACCCTTGGAGATATGGACGAGTTTGCAATTGTCGAATCTGTAAAATCTGCATCTCCTATTTTTGCACCATTGGCTGGAGAAATTACTGCAGTGAATGAATCGCTTGAAGACGAACCTGAATTGATGAACAGCGACCCCTATGGAGCCGGTTGGATAATTCGAATGAAACTTGAAAATCCAGATGCGCTGTCCACTCTCATGAGTGCTGCTGATTACAAAGCAGAAATTGGCGAGTGAACGGTGTGACTGAGAACACTTGGAGCCTCTATGTCGACGGTTCCTGTCTCGGAAATCAAAATGTTGACGCCGAAACCCCTGCCGCATGGGCCGTTGTAATTGTTGTCGGCGATAACGGTCTTGGAAGAGGTTCTGGTGAACTACATGAAGAATTTGCAGACCATGTCATTACCGATGAATTGCAAGACGATTACATCGGTGCTCAAATCGGTTCAAACAATACTGCCGAACTATCAGGGTTCGCCGCTGCTCTGCGCTGGTTACTCATTGAAGGTGGTGATGAGCCGGCAATTATTCGGGCTGATTCACAGTACGCAGGCAATCTTGCATGCGGTGCTTGGAAAGCCAAAGCGAATCGGGAGCTCGTGGCTCATGTTCAATCTCTCTGGGATACGGTAAGCGAACTACGGCCGCTTTCTTGGGAACATGTTCGAGCTCATCGAGGGCACCGATGGAATGAGCGAGCAGACCATCTAGCACTGCGTAAAGCTCAGAATGAAAGTCCGATACCACTTACGTTTTGGAAACCTGGCCAACGTTAGAGTTCATCCAATCTTGCCCGAAGCCATGCTTCCATTGCAGGTGCTGTATCGCTACGACGCAACGCATGGTCAACTTGAGCCTGCAACCATGGCAATGGTTTTCCAGAATCATACCACTGGTAACCTTTCAATTCGACTCCAAGCAGACCATCATTGTTCATCCAGTGTTGTTGCAACACAATTGATTGGAGTTCACCGTGTGATTTAACATCGTATTTCTGCAACAACGATTTGGCATCTGGCGTAAACAAGTATCGGCCACACATCACAAGATTTGACGGTGCATCCTCAACATTTGGTTTTTCACAGATTTCCTGAATTCGTTCACCTTCTAGGCGCACGACACCGTAATTGGATACTTCATGTGGCGAGATAGCCAGTAGGCCTGCACAAGGCAAACCATTTTTTTCAAAATTCTCAACAAGTTTCTTACTCGCATTTGAGGGAATGAATTCGTTCGTTGGAGTATGCGAATCAAGAAGTATATTGTCGCCGAGCAAAACCAAGAAAGGGCCCGAAACGTCGTCCAAAGCTGTTTCAATTGCGTTTCCAAGCCCAAGCGGTTCATGCTGAATATGCACCTTGACTTTGATATCTGAAAAAGGTGAGAGAAGTGTTTGATCAAGGTCTGGACGACGACCTTGAAGCCAAGAGTGGTCGCCGAGTAAAGCAGTCAGGTCTTTACGTGGAGAGGAGATGATATGTAGGCATTGCACGCCTGCAGCGACTGCTTCACGAGCCAAATGAATCAGAGCTGGAACGTCAACAAGAGGAAGTGCTTCCTTTGGGACTGAAGCGCTTGTTGGCAACATTCGTGTACCAAGTCCACCAGCAACAAGCAAAGCATCTCGAACTGCCGCCATAGCACCCGCTGTATGGCGTAGGCTTTCAAGCGTAGCCCTTCTGCATTGGACTATGGGCAGAACTGTCGAGTGGCGATGGTTTGCTGTCATCGGCACTCTGTTGGTCGCTCAATCCTTTGTTGACCTCACGCCCGAGGGCCCCTGGAATTCAAGGTCTTTTTCCAGAGGTATGGTCGGTTTAGCCGGTTTATCCTGCCTGTATCTTGGATGGTTTCGATGGGCCTTTAAACGAAAGGGAATCGCGCCTACTATCGACTTGTGGGAAACTCCAGAACAGACATGGAAAACCGTTTTCGCCGTGGGTTTGGTGTTTCTTTTCTCTGTTAAATTCCTCACCGTATTCGGCCTAAATCAGTATGTTCCAGAGCCTACCGGAATGATTCTCACACTCTTAGGACTGATGACTGTTCTCAATGCAGTCTATGTTGGTCTGCTCACCGTAGGCCCTCTTGCTCAGTCAAGTGAAGAAGAATAACTAATCATCAATAAATCCGAGCTGCTGATCCAGTATTTCGTATGCTTCCTCGACCGGTGGTAATTCTCCAGAATCGTCCATGTCACTGTGAAGAGGTGGAGGAGATTGTGGAGCCTGAGGTTGTGGCCCATCTCCAGCCAACCATGCTTTCCACAGTTGACTGCGTTCAGGGCGGCGGAGTGTGAGAGGGTCCCACAAGCCGTCCAAATCACACCCTAGTTTTTTGAAATCTTCAAGGCGACCAGCAAAATGTTTTGGAGAAACCTCCTCCATTCTCATCAACAATTCTCTCATCCGAGTGCGCACAACCTCATCACCGTCTTGCCAAAGAATTGGGAGCAGATTTCGCTTATCATCAGGATACTGCTCAATATAGTCTCGCAAAAAAGGTACAAGATTCCGACGAACAAGGGCGAGGGGGTGTTGCGACAGTTCGACCATGGTGTCTGCCCAAAGTTTTGAATCGAGGAACCGTAAATCTCCAACCGTGGAACTGGCGGCAGCTAGAACACCTTCGTCTTCATCTTGAAGCATCTCTTCGAGAAAAGGAACAGCATCCCACTCAAGACGACGGAACATTCGAGTAAGTACATCTGCCATCCCTCTACGAATGAGGATTTCTTTTCGGTTGTGCAGGCGTTGAGCAAGTTCAAGACCGACTTGACGGTCAAATTCAATTGTTTTTGCAAGACAAAGAATCACTCTTGCAGCAATCTCAACTTCTGTATCTGATGCCCTGCGCAACAATAGTGATTGCAAATCGAGAGGAGAAACCAAGTTTGGCCTGTGCAGCAAAAGGCGCACCCATTCCATCAACAAGAGACGGCGATCAGCTGAATCATTTTCGAGTCTTTCAATCAACCATCGAGCAGCCTCAACTCCAGCATCATGAGCCACAACTCCCGTGTTTCGTGGAATCACAGCATGTGGATTCCAACCAAGTTGATGTGGCCCAACATCGGGTTGAGTGTGCCAAGTTCCTGGGCGCTCTGCCAAAGCAATTGACTCCAACAAGTGATACCCTTGGTGAATAGGTTGACCGTTTGGAACTGTTGAGAGGCCATTGATGAGAGCGATAGAAAGCCACCAGCGGTCTGTATTTGGGGCAGCCTGATCAAAGGCTTGAGAAAGCCAATCGGTAGCAACTGCAAACAACAAACGTTCAGCAACCTTGTCAACCCGTCGATGAAGCCATTTTTGATGAACTTCAAACGGGTCATCACTCAAATTCATTCGATGAGGAACAATAAGGTCAACGACATTGTTGAGATTCGATTCAAACATAGCGCGGTCCATCTGGAGGATGCCGAGAGCTTGTTCAATGACCTGCGCTGGAGATGTTGGTTGTATGGGAGGGAAATCCGGGTCGGTGATTGGGGGTTGAGGCAAGGGCCATGCAGAAGTCCCTCGCTCCATGGCTTCAACAAGGCCTGTTGCAACCGCCTCAAAGACACGGTCTGACAACTTCGAACGCTCTCTACCCATAGCGAAACCTCAAGGAATCCAAGGGCTCAATCAAATATCAAGTTCAATATTGAGGTTTTGAATAAGTTCCTTGTAGCGATTTCGAATTGTTACTTCCGTGACACCGGCTACTTCTGCAACTTCGCGTTGTGTTCTGCGCTTTCCGCACAAAACCGATGCGATATAGATGATAGAAGCTGCAATCCCGGTAGGGCCTCGGCCGCTGGTCAACTCTTTTTCTTGAGCCGCCTTAATCAGTTCGTATGCCTTTGCTTCTACTTCAGCGTCAAGACCTAAGCCGGAACAGAATCGAGAGATGTAATCTTCTGGACCTGTCGGCATAATCTTCATCTTCAATTCTCGAACCATGAATCGATAAGTTCTACCGATTTCTTTGCGACCTGTTCTTGAGGCTTGTCCAATCTCATCGAGTGTACGAGGTACACCACACTGTCGGCAAGCAGCATAAAGCGATGCAGCAGCGACTCCTTCGATCGAACGGCCTCGTATCAAACGCTTATCCACTGCTTTCTTGTAATTTACCGCAGCTGCCTCTCGGACAGACTTTGGCAACTCAAGTCGGCTGGCCATTCGGTCAAGTTCTGCTAGAGCCATTGCCAAATTTCTTTCAGTTGCATTTGAAACTCGACTTCTTTTCTGCCACTTTCGCATGCGATAAAACTGGGAACGATAACGTGAATTAATGGTTTTTCCAGAGTAATCTTTGTTCTGCCAATCAATATCGGTTGACAAACCCTTGTCGTGCAACATGACGGTCATTGGCGCACCGGTACGTGCTCGCTGGTCGCCTTGTTCAGGCGAAAACACTCGCCATTCAGCACCTTGGTCAATGACATTGTCTTCAAGGACCAAGCCACAGTCTTCACAAATGACTTCTCCACGTGTCTCGTCACGGGTTAGATTTCGACTTCCACAGTCGCTGCACTTTACGATATCTTCTACTTGTTGTTCATCCATTCCAATTCCTCATTTGTCCCCCACTGCAAGCCTCAATGCTCAACAATTAGGGGAACCTTATTATACTCCGATAAGTAACTATATTTAAACATAAGCGGCAATCAACTTAAACTTGTATGTGCTAAAAATTGAGTTTTTTCAGGTATTTCATTTCGAGTCCATCAAAATTTTTTCCCGAACCGGTTATGAACACTGAGCACTTGAAACGGTTCGGTGAGGGGACATGCGAGAACACTGGCCGCCAGCAAAAATCGCTCTGAACCCTAAAAAAAGAGTACTTTTCCTAACAAAAGACCTTGAACTCATCAAGAAACAACTGTACGAGGGATTGAATCTAAGGATGGAAGACCTTTCGGTCGACGAATTGCTCGACGACATCAATACGGACGTGATGACTCCTGCATGGGTTTGCTTTGACCACGACCCAGAAGAGATTTCAAAGAATGCGTATGCGGGATTAATGCATAACGGTATGCGCGTGTTCAACGAAAATGCACTCAAAAAAGGTAATTTTGAAGTCATTGTTTCAGGCCAACGGAAAGGAACTGGTTCGTCAAGAGAGACTGCCGCACAATGTGAGCGCTGGGCTGGAATCAACATTGTCATCGCTGCCTCGTTCGCACCGATCCATGAAAGGAACAACATCAACCTGGGTCAACTGATGGGCGATCATGCAATGTTGGAACGTCTACAACGAGGAGAAGAAATCGAACTTTCTGAATTTACATCGCAATACGATGACGTGACTCAAATTATTCTTGAGAAAGGCGGGCTGTTTCCTTTTGCCAAGGCCCTCAAAAGAGATGAAATCTCGCTCCCAGCAATCAATACCCCTACGCGTCCAATGACAATGGCTGAGAAAATCATTGCACGGAATTTAGTGGGCCAAAAAGAAGGACAATGTGTCAAACCAAATGATCCTGTTATCGCCCAAGTCCAAGGAGGTTATTCGCATGAATTTACTACGGCCCAAGTGCACACATTCCTGGAACAAGAGTACGGTTCGGATTACTCACTACCGAATCCAAGTAAATTTGCGGTGTTTGAAGATCATCTGTTGTATGCGCATCACAACCCGAAATTTGTTCCTTTCATGCACAAAGTACAGACGTTGCGCGACTTACAGGTGGCCTTCCAACGCCATACATCCGTTCGAGACTACTCAGCCAAGGATGGTGTTTCGCCAGGAATCTGTCATCAGGTTGCTCGTGAAGAATTTATTGAAATTGGAGATTTCATCCAAGCCACTGACTCTCACACCTGCATGGGTGGCGCTTCAAATGCACTTACTTGGGGAGTTGGTGCAACTGAATATGCGAACCTAATCAGCGCAGGATTCACTTTTGTCAAGGTTCCAGAATCAATCCGGTTTGAATTGGTTGGTACTCTGGTTCCCGGTTGTACTGCAAAAGATGTGATTCTCTACATCTTGGCCGACCATGCTCGAAAAGAACTAACCCTCAACCGAAGCATGGAATTTGGCGGTTCGGGACTTGCGAGTCTTTCGGTCGACGAAAGAGCTACGCTCTGTAATATGGCAACGGAATGCTCGGGCAGAACTGGAATTTGCGACTCCGACGAACTTCTTTTGGATTGGATGCTTGAGTCCCAACCACATTTGGACAGAAATGAGCAGAAGATGCGTTCTGTTCGTGCAGATCCTGATGCCCATTATGACGGAGGCATCCATGTCATCAACATGTCTGAAATTCAACCAATGGTTGCACATCCAGGTGATCCAAACAAGGGAATCCCAAGCGACCCGACCAACGGTGCGGATGTGGCTGATATAGGGCAAGTCAGTATTGATATCGCATATGGTGGCTCATGTACAGCTGGTAAAGCAGATGATGTTGCCTACTATGCCAAAGTTTGCAAAGCTGCCGAAGACGCTGGGTTGCTGGTGAAAGATGGTGTTGATTTTTACATCCAGTACGGTTCTGGAATCGTCAAAGATTTGGCCGTTCGTAATGGATGGCATGAATTGTTTGAACGAGTTGGTGTAAAACTCATCGACCCTGGTTGTGGAGCTTGTATCGGTGCTGGCCCCGGCGTCTCAATCACGCCGGAACAAGTTACTGTCTCTGCAATCAACAGAAATTTCCAAGGCCGCTCTGGGCCCGGAAAATTGTATTTGGCTAGCCCTCTGACGGTGGCTGCATCTGCATTCACCGGCGTAATTACATCGTGGGAAAAAGGCCTGTTCAACTGACGAAGTCCTTTCCAATGTGAAAAAATCGTTCTTACCGGTGCCTTGGCGTCTTAGACATTAAGAACCGTCGATAGGCAAGGTGACTTACCACACAGGCCCGACGTCATTCGGACGGAGGAGGACCTGCATGGAGGAAGTCGTATGGCTGGCATAGCACAAAAACTCGCATCAAATCAAAAACAGGTGGCCATCTCTGAATTTTTTGAGAAAAACAAGCACTTCTTGGGGTTCGATTCACTCGCACGTTCGTTGATTACTGCCGTTAAAGAAGCGGTTGATAACGCTCTTGATGCATGTGAAGAAGCACGAATTCTTCCAACAATCCGCATCCAAATATCCAAAATTGATGTAAAAAAAGACATCATTCGCCTCGTTGTCGAAGACAACGGTCCAGGCATACCTCAGAAAAGTATTGAGAAGGTATTCGGGCAATTGCTCTTCGGTTCTCGATTTCATGCCATTCGTCAATCAAGAGGTCAACAGGGTATTGGGATTACTGGAGTCGTGATGTATTGCCAATTGACGACCGGTCGAACAACTCATGTTCGTTCAAAAATAGCTACTGAACCTACTGCTGCAGTTGTGGATATCGGGCTTGACACTCGTAAAAATAAAGCTACAAAGGCCAATGCAGGTCGAGAAATTTGGTATCAAGAAGATGGTTCTTCAAAAGAACATGGAACAGAAATCACGGCAGAAATGAAAGCGAAGTATCAGAAAGGACGCCAAAGTGTATGGCAATATCTTCGTATGACAAGTATTGTGAACCCTCATGCTGAAATTACCTTCATCGACCCCGAGGGAGTAAAACATCACTGGAATCGAGTTACTGAACGCCTACCTACAAAGGTCGAAAGTATCAAACCACATCCACATGGCATTGAACTTGGACAATTGCAACGTATGGTTTCAGAATCCAAAGACCTCAATCTAAATCACTTTTTACTCAACAATTTCTCTGGAGTAACCAATCGTGCTCGAAAAGAACTTTGCAAAGCTGCTGAGTTAGAAGGTACTCGCAAAATGAAGACAATAAAAGGAGACGATATCCGTCACCTTCTTGAAGCATTTCAAGGAGAGCGTTTGTGCGATGGTTCTCCTGCAAAACTCCTCAAGCCACCAACAAATTGTCTATCACCAATTGAGGAGATGTTAATCAAAAAAGGGTTGTCAAAAACAATCGATTCAAGGTTTGTAACAACTTTAACGCGCGTTCCCAGCGTCACTCAAGGGAACCCATTCCAAGTCGAAGTTGGACTCATCTTCGGTGGCTCAATGGCAAGTGACAAGCCGGTTGAGGTGTTAAGGTTCGCCAATCGTGTACCGCTCATGTATCAACAAGGTGGGTGCTTACTGACAAAAGCGATTGAAAGTGTTGATTGGCGCCAGTACGGCCTTGAACAGGCAGGTGGAAAAGGTGTCCCAAAGGGTCCTGCAGCCATTTTAGTTCACCTAGCAAGTACCAATGTCCAGTTCACATCTGAAGCAAAAGAAGCACTCGCTGACAACGGCGAAGTCATGGAAGAAGCACGAAAGGCTATGCTCGAAATGGGCCGAGGTTTACGAAAGCATCTTGAAAAGAAGAAAAAGATGGCCAAAACAAAAGAAAAATTCGAACTTATCAATGACATTCTTCCTGCAATTGCTGAGAAATCTGCGCATATCCTAGACCGCCCAGTACCGGAACTCGCAGGTTCAATAACGAAAATTATGTCCGCTGTGATTTGTGAATCTACAACTGTTTGGAACAAAGAAACCAAACAAACTGATGTCGAAATTACTCTCTTCAATTACACCAGTCGAGTTCGAGCATATACAATCTTGGCAACATGGCCTGAAAAGGCAGGTGCTAAAATAATCGGAAATGATACTGGTGGACGTAAAGAAGCACTCGGGGTTTGGGCGTGGAAACTCGATGCCTTGCAGCCCGGTGAACAGGTCAAAATCAATTACAGCCTCACCGGTTTAGAGCGGGGCGATTGGACAGAGACCGAGATTTTATTCCGCGGTTCACAAGATGTTATCGGAGCAACGAAGATGGACGAAAAATTCCTTGAAGAAATACGAAGGCAAGAGAAATTACAATCGGAAGAGGTGGTTGTTGAGGACTCTTCCGCCACTGGAGAGGTCGCTCAAGAGGCAATTCCAGAACCGGTTGTTGCGGCACCGGAAGGACAGCGGACTCTGTTTGGAGGTGATGCATGATGTCTCGAATGCATTCTCCTGAAGAAACCAAAGCCGCAATGCATGAAGTCGTTGCAGAGATGTACGACCGAATTGTCAAAGGTGAACCACCGACAATGACTTTGCCGGTGCGAACAAAAACCAACATTGGTTTTGATCAAAAACTTGGGGTCTACAAATACGGAAAAAAGAAGTCTGTCCGAGATGCTACAAGCCTTGGTTCTGCTAAACAACTGCTGCGCGCTTTGCACGTAGTGGAGTTTATCGAAGAAATGCTCGATGCTGGGAAATCCTCAACACTCAGAGAAATGTACTACATTTCTGAAGCATGGGGGTTAGGCAAATTCGGTAGTCAAAATGAGTCGAACAACCTCGCTGAAGACTTGGAAATTGTCACAAAGTGCTTGCGTGAAGACTTCAAACTGCGCCCTGAAGAAGATGGCGCTCGAATGATAGGAAATCTCACACTACGAGAAAGAAACCGTAGAGGCGAGTGGATGCGAATCAATGCTCGAGATGATGTCGGTGATTCAGGATACGGCGTCCCTTACAATGTCGAACTTGAGAAAATTGAACTCTTGGAACACGACATTGACTTCATCATGGCCATCGAAACCGGTGGTATGTTTGATCGATTGATTGAAAACGGCTTCGATGAAGATTTCAGATGCGGACTCCTGCACCTAAAAGGTCAACCGGCACGTTCAACACGCAGAATAATGAAGAGAATGAGTGAAGAATGGGACCTTCCGGTTGTCGTTTTCCTTGACGGCGACCCGTGGTCGTTCCGTATTTTTGCTTCAATTGCTTACGGCGCAATCAAAACTGCTCATATCTCTGAATATCTTGCTACTCCATCTGCCACATATCTGGGAATCACTGCTGACGATATTGTTGCCTACGATTTACCAAGCGATGATTTATCGAAAAAAGATATTGAAGCATTAAATGCCGAACTTTCAGACCCTCGATTTGCAGACGGTTGGTGGCAAGAACAAATCAATATGATGTTGGAATTGGGTAAAAAAGCTGAACAACAATCACTTGCAAAGTACGGTCTAGATTTCGTGACTGAGACCTATCTGCCCGAAAAATTGAATGAACTAGGACTGGCTTGATTCGCGCAAGCATTCATTGAGGATGAACGGCAGGATTGCCCATGGCAGGAGTGAAGCCGCAACAATCGCCTTGGGCTCTTCGCCTAGCGATTATTGGCGCCCTCATGCTCATTACTGGCGGTTTGATACTCAGTAGCCAAGACGGTGCTATTGATTCAATATACGACCCAAGGCAGCGCGCAATAGCAGAGATTACCGCTGGAGACTCCCAACTATTGGAAATTGTCAACGATGGATGTTATTACGTCATTGTTGAGGCAAAGGTGTCTGGAGTGGATGCGAGTCTAAAACCAATTGAAGGCTCTGCTGCATCAAATGAAGAATTCGAATCAAGTAAATGTTTAACCGATTGGACACCTATGGCTTCTGACGGTACAACTTTCCTGATTGTCAAGGAATGGGTTGTCGACAAAGACGGTGAAGCTATGCTCGCCACGACATGTTCGGATGAAGACTGCGATAATGCAGATGTGTGGATTGTAAGCCCAGACGGTTGGGAGATGGATTTCTTTGAATCAACAGGTTTGGTCTTTGGATGCGGAATCTGCTGCACAGGGCTAATCGTGCTACCTGTAGCCGCCGTGGTACGTTATTGGTCCCGTGCGAATTCTGTTCAAGGCTCAGTGACATTCATTGGCCCAAACCAAACCATCACGCAACCTTTCCAAAATCAAGAAGAGATCATCGCTGCAATTCAGCAACATCGTATGCAGCAAAATCCAAACGATGAATCGCTAGAACAAGAAGAACAAGACGGTTTTGTTGATGGTTCGAAAGATGTCATGCAAGGACGACTGTTGACCACTGAACAAGTCTTTGGCTTAATGCGGGGAGAGATTGATATCGAACCTCAACAGAAGGTCGAAGACCCCTTTGCCGATTCGAGACCTCAGCGCATTGAACCCAAAACCAAGGTGAAAAGGGCGAATACAGAAGAGATTTCAGTTTGGGACTCTGGCGGAAGCATTGCCAAGTCGCCATCCGAGCAAAGGCCTACGAGGAAAAAAACAGTTGCTCAAGAGAAAAGCCCTTCAAAAGATTGGGCCGAATGGGATGATATGTGAGGCGAGAGTATGAGTGACGCTGTGTTTCGTTTCATTGCCGGTTTTATCTGTATCACGTTGTTGCTACTTCCCGCAGTATCGTCACCCCCCTCGGTAGAAGACAGCGCATCTGAAGTTGCCATGCTGCCACCTTGTGATGTTGAAAGCGGTGTGCCTTTCGTACAAGAAGACCAGGTTACCTGTTATTGGGGAATGTCTGAAGAAATTCTTTCACTACCTGAAATTATCGACACACTCAACGTTGAAGTCAAAATTTCATGGGAAAAACAAGGCACATGGATTGGAATTGCGGAGGCAAGCGAAGCTCAAAAATGCACGCAACAAGACGGTTATTATGAATGTGAAAAAAACAGTGTTACATTGATTGAAGTGGATGCCCTTTCAGACAACTCATTTGTTTGGAATGCTGAAAGTGGTGAATATCGGTTTGTTGCAGGAGGAGATGATACTCAGAGTCTACAACAGTTCGAAGTGAACTGGGAATATGAAGCGACCCTCGACACCTCATCAACACTCTACATTATCACTGGAATTGTGTTCGGGATTTATGCTGCTCTAGGGATTGGAGGTTTCAAGCGAATACTGAAATTCAAAACCGAATCTTGATTTCTGCAACGGTTGAAAAGGATTCCATTCGGTTTCGAAGACATCGACGACTTCAAAGAGTGTGCCCCTCTAGGTAACCTTGAGTTGAGCAATGTGAGCGATATTGATAATGCCCTAACTTTACTGCAAAACAAACTACGCAGGCAAATATTAGAGAGGCTTGTACGGGAACCTCACTATCCAATGCAGTTAGCCGAGATTCTTGGAGTAAGTCACCAAGCAATCGTGAAACATCTGCGAGCTTTAGAGAAAGGAGATTTTGTTACCAAGTTGAAAGTTCCGAGCGAAAAAGGCGGACCGGCACGTACCATTTACACAGTCCAACAATCCATTTCTTTGCGCATCGACTTGGGCCCTGACTTATTCATGTGTGAGCAGCGAAAACTGCCAGCTGGTGGGCCTGTGAGGTTATCCAACCGTTTACCTAGTGCAACCGAAAACGTCGTTCAATCGGTAAGTGGGCGTAAGAAAATCTCAGTTGGAGAAGGCATGGCTCACATCCAACAACTGAACATAATCCTTGAAGAAATAGATGCTCAAAGAGACGCGATAATCGCTTTACACCAGCATGTTCGAAACCGTGTTTCTGCAGGAGTTGATTCTGACTTTGATGTGTACGAACAGCGCACAATGGTTCACAGTCTCATGGATGCTTCCGAGAAAAAATTCGATCTGGGTGAGTTACGACGTGAATTACAACTGGGCCAGAATGAAATGGCAAGTTTACTCGATGAAGTAAGAAATCGTTTGGAAAAGCAACTCTCAGATAGAGCAGGCCATGTTGTGGCGGCTCCAAGCAACTCCAATCTACGATTCTGGTTGGGCTCACTGCCCAAGAAGAAATCGTGATTTTTACCGCTTCGATTAAGCGTCGTCTTGACCGCTTAGAACGGATACAAGAGAGGATTGTTCAGCCTTGCGGTCAAGAACTTCTTGTCGGCGGCCACGCCCAACCAAGTACACCACTCCGAAGAGAGCGATGGTTAGCAGAATGACAGCAAACGGCAATGCAGTCTTACCCACAACTTCACCAGCGACATCAATAATGCCTCCTGAAGATTTCAGTTCTTGTTCAACCGCCTTGATATTATCACTTTCTTGAGATTCAACAATTTCGTTTGAAGGATCAACAACGACGTAAATGCCGTGGCTTCCAGCTGAAACTGGATAGAGGAGTGTTAACTCAATTTCTTTGTAATCTTCACCATCATCCGGCGCAAGTAAAGCACCAATCACTTGGCGCATAACAATGCTTTCGTCATCGCAGCCATTCTTCTTAATGTCGTTCAAAGTATCTGCATCTGCAGCATCGCTGTATTCACACAATACAATCTCAATATCAGTAGCATGAGTGTTACCATTGTTCTGCAATACGACTCGAATTGGTAGTGTGGTATCAACATCTCCAGTATCATCTGAAACGCTGACTTCGGAGATAATCAAATTTGGCGCTCGCAAACGCAAGGTGATAATGAATTCATTTGTGTCAAGGAATTCAGCAGCCCAGGATGGTGAATCATCATGGTCTCCACCTTCATCCATGTTGCCCATCTTCGATACGACTTTCAAACCAATACTTCGGGTATCAAGTGTTGCCGTTGGCGCAATATTCACGATTGCAACAACTGGGTATGTGGTGTAAGGGTCCATCATAGGCATGAAATATCTATCTTCAGATTCAAGGTATACACAACGATCGACGAGGTCTGCAAAGGCAATTGCTGGGTCAATAGGTGCATCTTCGTCACCAGCAATAGTTTCGAGAGAGCCAACAACTTCACAAGACTCTTCAGTCGTCAAATCGTTGCCTATTTGCTTTACCAGACGCCACTCGACAAACCAATCATCAAGCGTCCCCATTCCGGGAAGTTCGTTCCAAATAAGTGCTTGACCGTCTCGGCTCGCAGTGTGGTTGTTGAGAGTTGGCCAATCAGGTACATTTCCATTGTTGGTGATGTTGAATTCGAATCGAACAATACGACCCGGTGCAGAGGTCTTTACTGCATTGTCGACTGTGGAATCCATACTGATTTGCATGTCATAGAATTCTTGCACATAGACCGGCATCATTTGCTGGAATCGCAAACGTGTTTCACGCCCGCTGCTGTCCTTGTAAGGTTCCTCAGAGAAGGTTTGGAACACGACCATGTATACGCCAGATTCAACTTGCTCGGGGATATTCATGGTGACATCGAAGATTTGGTCGGTGTCTCGAGTTAACTCTTTGAGAGACTCTCGTGGAATTTCAATATCCCAAATGACATCAACTCCAGCTGGATCTGTCACTCGAGCTAATCGGTAATCAAAGCGGTCTGGGCCGTTTCCGTGGTTGGTAACTGTGGTTGGAATGATGATTTGTTGACCAGGATTTACCGGAAGTACTTCTTGGCCGTCGAGGGTCATCATGTCTTCTGAATCAATACCCGCGCTTGCTGATAATTGATACACATGATTTACATTCGTTGAAAGAATTTGAGACGCTGAAATCCGAGGATAACCTTCAAGATATGCCTTGAGAATCACTGCTGGACCTAATCCAGCAGAGGCTTTGGTAGGTGCACAAACGACAACCCCTACAGTGTAGGTGATGTAGTCTTGGCCTTGAGGAATGTTCCAATCTCGCGGTTCTCCAAGTCCTGTTTCATTACCGCCTGGGGCGTTCTTGAAGTTCACACTTACAACCCAATTATCTTCCCTCCAAGCATCCATTGAAACCGTATCCGGTTTTGCTTCTGGAGCACCAGGAGTGACAAAGATGAGTTTACCTGAATCGAAATTCTTTGTTACGTCAATCAAATACTCGAAGCACTGGCCAGGATCAACATATTCGCTAGGGTCGAGAGTTGGCATCTCCATCACGATGTTACCGGTCGAACGAATAGAGACAAAGACACCGAGTTCAAGCACATCGTATGTTCCTTTTTCAATCGACTTGATTGGCTCACCTTCAGACCAGCCTTTCAGATAGATAACAAAGGCACCGGGGTCTTCGGATGTTGGCACGAATACCTCAAGGTTCTTGGTTACCGACTGACCAGGGTCCAATTCGACACTGGTCGGGAAATTGACTGTCCAACCGAACTGCAACAGCCATTCTTGTTGGCCCTCAAGCGTGTAAGGGTCCCAGAAAATAAATCGATCATTGACGTTACCAGTATTGGTAATTGTGATTGAAAATATTGCAGTTTGACCCTGTTCTACATCTGCCATACTGTGTGATGTGTCAAGATTTATTCCGTGAACAACATCCATGAGCGTGCGAGTCACCAAATCCGATTGAATTGCAGGGTCTTTGTATGATTTTGCTGTGACGCTTATGTCTGCAATTTGATCTGCTTCTGCCTGATAAACTGATGGAGCTCTGACTCGCATGTAAAATCGAATATCTTCGCCTCCTTCGAGGAAAATTGCGGTTTCAGGAAGAATAGTTGTGTGGTTATCGGCAAAGAACAGAGTAGCAGTCCAATTTTGAGGAACGCCAGAAATATTCAATCCGAATGTATCTGCGACGAGGTCTTTTGGACCTGGGGTCGAATTGTTCATGGTCATGTTGTAGATTGTTTGTTGTCCAGGTTCAATAACATGGTAATAGGTTTCACCGTCCTGGAATTCAACATCGACTTGTCCGGTCAAAACGTGAGAATAACAGATGGTGAACCGATTGTTGTTGGTTTCCTCGCTACACTTGTTGGTATCCGACCAAGCTATGTGTGCCCCACTACCCAAGTCATTCGCAAACGCTGGAGGCATACCAATGCTAGGCTGACTGCCCGAATTAGGGCCAAGTTTGTTACTCGCCCACGAAGTTACTGCTACGTTTTCCCATGGGTCAAGGGCTGTAAGGCCGGGTCCAGTCAAATCTGTCTCGTTGAGTCGAGTATAGAGAATCTCTTCGTCTGCTGTTGCGTTACCCGAATCAACCCAAGCAATGTGGACATTGTTTTGGTCATCGGTTAACAGAGCGGGGAACACAGAATTTCCTCCGTACGGACGATTACCTGGTAGGCCTGAATTGCCTTCAACATTGGAAATCGGGGTGTCCTGAATCTTTTTGATTGCGTATGTGGAAAGACCTTCATCAGCACCGTCCCAAGCACCAGCGCCCTTCAAACGCAACTTCGTGTAGAAAACTTCGTAATTGACGCCCTTTTCGAATCCATAGTTTCTTCCGTCCATCCATGCGATGTGTGTGTTTCCGCTCATATCTACTCCAATAGAAGGATGGAACGAATACGCATCATCAATGGTGACACGAGTATCGTTGACAACGACCAAATGGCCATCGGAGCCTGCTCCGGTATCTTCTGCATATCCGCCGCCAACAATTGAATGGCCTGATGCTCCTGGGGTCCAAGTAACATCGTTGTTCATCTTTCCGTATGGGTCAAGAACAGTCATGTAAATTTCACGGGAGTTGTTGGTGGAGATGTAGACCATTGCTTCAACAAGAAGAGTCATTGCATTGTTTCCAGAACCGGAAGGGAATTCGTAGGCTTGACCGCCTGCATCCGTACTTCGCAGAGTATTTCCGGGGCAGTTTCGAGTGTTTGTCGATACGACGCTGTTCGGGCATTGTGCCAAATCCATGAAATGAGATTGAATGTTGCCTGCGCCGCCATACCCCTGTCCGTAAAGGCCGACTGGGATAACACCTGCATTGATACAGTTGTCGTGGGCTTCTTCAATTGAAGTCAAATCATCAGCTTGTTGTGAAGGGTCGCCATCTTTTGGCCCTTCATCTGAAACTGGAATGACAATCTTGGTGGCGTTTGGGTTCCAGCGGTGGTCATCTGCAGTCGGTGGATTTCCGGGAACATTGCCGTTTGAGTCCTTCCACGATAGGCATGCCCAATTGGTTCCTGGACCCCAATCTTCTCCGGAATAACCAGAATAGGTGTTGCCGTTGTAGACCGTACCCGGTAGTTTGCGAATACCACCCGAGTTGTCTCCGGGCGTCTGTCCAAGAGGTGTTGTCCTTGGGCCTTGCCCACTACCGCCGGTTTGGTATGCTGTTTGACAGTTGTTGCTGCTCGCTGCACTTGGCAATGAATTTCCTAAGCCATAAATCGTTTCGTAAACGGTCATGTTAGCGTCCTCAAGCAGTGGTTTGATACCTTGGAAATAACCTCCTGATGCGAAATTTCCGCCATATATCACCGTGCAAATGTCGGCCCATTCCGAGTACATTGAACCCGATGTGTCTACGACGAATGCCAATTCCACTTTGCCTCCACGGGTGTCATCCCAAGCAATTTGCACGTAGTCATCAGCATCGACGACAACATCAGGGTGCCCTTTGTGACCAATAATTGGCGTAAGTAAAGTATCATCGAACTGAGTAATCACCGCCCCGGAACTGATGTCTGGGGTTAGCATAGAATAGTATATTTGTGGCTGGTTGAAGAATTTTCCGAGCTCGTCATAAGAATCCTCCCAAACGATGTGTACGCCGCCTTGGCTGTCGACATCGATTGCAGGCCAATCTCGATTTTGGGCTCTGCTCGAAACGATGTGGTCGTTGATTGCAGAGAGTGTTCCATCATCGGACGCTGAACCGTCCATTGGAGCAGCCCATGGATTGAGTACGCTGTAAACGATCTTGTGTTGAGCGGATTTATCGGCCCAAACGATGTGAACTTTGTCGTTCTCATCGACAACCAAGTCTGGATGCCAAATCTTGTGAAGACCGGGGTCGGTGATTTGGGTGGTGTCAATCAATGTCTCTCCACGGGGTGATATCATTGAATAATAGAGATGGAGATTGTTTCGCGTCCAGACGACGTGTACATTTCCTTCGCTATCGGAGCCAAGCGCTGTCTGCGTGTCAGCTGATGTACCTCCATCAACGATTTGAATGGCTTCGGTGATGACAACAGTATTTGCTGAAGCTGTTAGACTCGCAATGAAAAGCGATGACATGACTGAAAGCAACATAATGGAAACGAGGCTGATTGACTTGAATTTTTGACCCATAATTACACATCCGTAGGTTAGACTAGAGAAAAGCACAATGTTATGGTACTTAACCGCGACTCTCTCAAGTCATTTCTTAGCCGGTCCGACCGTGAGTATTACTAGCGGAATTCAAGCCCATTCAGAGGGGTCAAATCCCGAGCCGAAAGACATCTTTTCATCGAATTCGATTTCATGGTGTGTGGATTGTTCTGAACCTTCATTGCTCGTGCCTGAAGGGGATTTGCCTTCTTGCTTTGCTTTCACCCAATCATCAACAGGTCCAGGCTTACCCGTTCCAGGGCCATGTGAAAATTTGATTTCGTGAATAACGCCAAGTTTAGCGAGCCAGAGGCGACGGAGTGTGTGCATAAATTCATTCTTGGTCAAACCGTCAAACCAGACTGGTAAACTGACATTAAATGCCTGCAGAGGGCCGGTTTTTTGTTCCCCAACATGCCCCATATGAATGCCCCAGTCAACACCAGTACGAATCAGTTGAAGGCGAACGTCGTGAATCCACTCAAGCCAAGCCTCTTTGTCATCGCCCATGTGCGAGGCCATCTCGGCTTGTTGACCCTCATCGACGCGAGTCATGCTGGATACAGCAACTAAATCTCGGCCTTTGGGGATGACAACAGCAAACATATGACCCTGAGGTCCTTGAGGATAGCGAATTAAGAGGTGTAATTCTGCTCGTGGATCTTTCTGTTCCTTAGCAACAAGGCGTTCTTGGTCTAACCAACGGCGGATTTTGAGTTGTGCATCCTCACTTCCCATGTACGGCCCACGCGCTCATATCGTTTGAACCGTGCCCTCGCAAGAGGCAGAAAAACAACGTCGTTGATTCGGGACACGACTGAAAAGTTGTCAACCTGTAATAATTGTCATGACCCCATGAAAGATCATCAATGCAATGAAAAAAACATACATAATTGCCATTAACAACATCTCAAAAACTGAATTCATAATGTTCCACCGTTCACGAAAAAGATAGTATGTGGCATAAAGCAATTGCCGGACAACACGATTTGGGAAACAAAAAAAGTGTCTTTTCATATGTTGAATATCGTTGAGCGAATTTCAATTTTAATCAGACGCAGTATCACAATTTGTCCATTTCTTCATGCAGTATCTTAAGCGCCCCACGAAGGTTCTGCCGTTTCGTCGGGTTCATGCGAAAGCGGCGCAAAGCACGCTTTACATCGCACCAATCATCCCAAAGTAACGCTGAAGTTCTGCCACTCAACCAAAAGAGAGGAAATATTGACACAAACATAACCACTCTTGCTAACACAATATGGGTCGAAGAATTTCCAAAAAGGACAAGCCAATCGAAGCCAAGAAGTTCAATCACTGTATCATGATTGAAATATTCAATGAATATTATTCCAAGTGCCATGAAGGGCCAGAACATGAGCGAACCAAACATCGCAGCCAAGAAATGGTATGATGAACGTGCATCAAGCCCTTCATCGGTTGAATCCCCCAATATTCTCCCCATAGCGGCTTGAGGAGTAAACGAATAAAGGAAGAGTGGTAAAAATGCCAAAAATACAGGAATACGTACTGCTTTCTTTACCGCGTTCAACAGGCTGGGCCTTCGTAAATCGAGACCTTGGGAATTCAAATCTCTGCCATCCAATCCTGTCTCTTTTAGAATGCTTGCAACAGCCTTTGCAGGAACAATTGAAGGATGAATAATTTCAGGTAGGGGGACATTTTCGACTGTATCTTGATTCGAGATTTTAGGTTGTAGAAGAGTTCGGAAGGCTCGAGCGGCAAGAACCTCCTCTTTCCACGATACGAGGGGTTGCTGAATGCGCCGAGATTCAACGTGTCCCAATACATGAAGAGCATCGTATTCCTCCCATGTTTTTGTGTTTGGAGTTAAGGGCATCAAACGGATTCGAAGGGAGTCGCGCAAGGAAAATACATTCTCTGCCGGCGGTTCAACCCAATTTCCATCACCAACTGCTTCAACCAATGACGCAGGAATGTCTTTTTCTTCAATGGAGAGGGGGCGGTCGTACTCAATCCATACATCTGTGCGAAATCTCTCACGCGCCCTAAAATGCAACCCAATGGGCACAATTGCCGGAATGGGCTGATTGTTAGCTTTGGCTAAAGCAGCAGCGGCAAAAACCGTTCGAAAAGGACCTGTTCGAAAACGTAGCATCGAAGAGCCATCATGGCTGGTCCCCTCTGGGAACAAAACACAACCAAATCCTGCAGAAATACCTGTTGCAAGCATCATTAATGAACGACCATTGATTTGGGATGCCTCTTCTTCACTGCAGCCTCCGCGAAGAAGTTCTGCTTTACGAACGACGGGTTGTACGGCTAATTTCCGAGTCCACCATCCGAGGAGTGGCCGTGTGACTAAATCGTGTCGGCCCCCCATAACAAAATTATTTGGGTGCTTAAGTACCATCTGCAACGGATCCATAAGTCCGTTCGTGTGCCATGCACAGCACATATTCCCTCTGTCAAGTGGAAGATTTTCAACCCCAGTCACGTCACTGGTCCGGTATTGTGCTGCAAGAATTCTTCTCGCTATCCAAAAAGCAATGTTCGACCACAATGGTGAACCGGGAGTTTTCCCCTCGAATTTCGGCATTGGAGTGGTGAGGAGTTTGTCCATTCGCATTTTGGTTGCCGATTTCGAGAGCTCTGGTAACTTTTCACCGCGATGGTCGGTGGCCCCATCGCTCATTGAGGAGGTCATTGTTCGACCCCCTGCAAACGTTGAGATAGTTCAGCAAGTTGACCGTGATCAACATCTCCGCCGTGAGGCTCAGCCAGCGGCCACATGGAATGAAGCGTCCCCCCTCCGTCGCCACTATGGCGAGGAAGAATATGGACATGGACATGCGGGATTTCTTGGCCAGCAAGGGGGCCGTCATGAACACAAACCGTGAAATCTTGAGTGTTGAAATGTTTTGAAAGCACAGACTGCACTTGAACTACTCCGTCAAAGAGAGCATCTCTCGACTGTGGCGTAAGTTCGAGCATCCTTTGCACGCTTTGTTTAGGAATCACCAGAGTGTGGCCCTCTCTGCGAGGAAAAATATCAAGGAAAGCATACCAATGTTCACCTTCCGCTACCTTGTGTGAAGGAACTGTTCCGTTCAATATAAGGTCGAATAAACTCGGTTCGCCCATGCCTGCGCTAAAGGGTACTCCTTTTCAGTAGTTCACCGGATTTACAATGATTTGAACTCATTGAGGTGATAAAAGCCAGTTGCCCGATTTGCTCTTTCGCAGAGCAAGAGTACTGACTGCCCCTTTTTGATCAATGGTGTAATGGTGAAGGAGTTCTTCATTTGCATCAGGGAAATCCGTACGGTGATGTGCTCCCCGAGATTCTTCCCGGGCAAGAGCTGATTTAGCAGCAACAAGTGCAAGGCGAGCAGATGCTTGTACTCGAGCAATTTCAACTAGGTTCGAGTTTGCAAGAAGTGAATTTTGGTCAAGATAAATGGATTCTGCAAGAAGCGATGCTGCTTCCAAAGACTCAATCAATGAATGGAGGTCTCCAGCATTTCGAGTTCCTGCAAGGCCAGATTGCAAAGCATCGCGAATTTTTGTCAAAACATGACCGACACGCAGGACTCCTTCTTCAGAAGGTTGAGAAATGATAGAATGGTCCGACTGCGCTACTTTTTCAGCCTCGTTGGCAGCTTGCGTATTCGAGAATTGGCGATGTTTTACCCATTCTCCGGCATGCGCTCCGGCAGCAGCACCGCCATGTATGTCGTCTAACATCTTGTTCCCTGGTANCATGTCAGCGCCATGGAAGCCCGAACACGATGCATCTCCAGCAGCGTAAAGCCCGGTAAACCATCGTGACCAAGTTGAAAGTATAGCGCGACCGTGTTCGTCTACTGCAATACCTCCCAATGTTGCATAGGGTCGTGTTTCAATGCCAACTGTTTGAAGATTCATATCGATTCCAGTTCGTTGCTTGACATTCCTAAACGTAGCATTCCACCATTCTGATGCTTCGCCAAGGTTTCGGGCATCCAATACAGGCTGTGCTGCATTATCAACAGCTTGACACAAGCCATCCAACGTGTTGATTTCAAATTCGATATCCGAACCGCTGGCTTCGTGAAGTGATGCCCCATCGTTGAGTAAGCCGAGTGGAAGAATCATGTTGGTGTCTTTGATACCAAGGGGGGTGCGTGCAATGAATTCCATGTCGCGTAACGGGACCCCGGCTCGCAATGCCAAATCCAGTCCGAGTCCAACCATGCCGTGAGAGAAAATACCTTCAAAACCGCCATCTGCGATGATTACAGCCTTCGCTTGCANAGCCGCTATACGACCATTGGTCATATCGACAACGGTGATTCCACTTACTGATTGGTTGGTGTGGATAAGAGACANTGGGAGGTGGTCACCNCGACGGATNACGCCATAACGCATGCACTGTTCTTCGAGAATTTGCTGNGCCTCTCTNCCTGTAGCGTCNCCAGAATCAACATTGCGTGCTTTACCATGGCCAATTGCTTNCCGAGCCATTGGAATCCCATTTGCGTCTCTTCGGAAAGTCATCCCCCATCGCTCAAGTAAATCGACTTGCCGAATTGCTGCTGCAGTTCGTAATTCAACAATATCTTGGTCGCATAGGTAGCCGCCAGAGCGAATTGTATCTTCACGGTGGTCTCTGTTGTTGGATTCAAGAAGAGGTGCTGCAAAACCATCTTGCGCTATATGAGGTGTACTNCCTAGAGCGTTTTCACACAGCATCAATGTAGATGCGCCTGCTTTCGCAGATTCTACAGCAGAACGAAGGGCTGCAGGCCCATCACCCAGTACGATAACATCCCATGCCTCCACGATACCACTTCCGTTGTACGAAGCGAGGTGCCCCCCACCCATAAGCAAAGCGCTTCACGAACTTGGAGCAAGAAGTNATATTGAATGTTGACTCGAAAGATATGTTTTCAAAGAGCAATTTTTGGAAGAGGTTTTTCACCTTGNCTTCGTGCTACATCNAGTTTGTGCATCCTGTTGGCCGTTTGGTGCCCAGCGCTTCGACGAACAATGGTCCGTACAATTTGAGATTCCAAAACAACACCCTCGTCGTCTCGGAGNATNATTTGCACNTCTGCAGGGCCAGTAAAACTTCTNGGCCATGCTACGCCAATCCAAAGCACTACTCCACGCTCCAGGTAGCGAGGAATCCAATCAAGTGCGTCGTCTTGCTTCTCATGCGACAAAAGCACTGAAGCGGAAGGAGGGGGGCAAGCGCTCAATTCAAAACGATGGTCCCGTGTTTCGGGTTCTCCGTTTGGAGTCAAAACCTCGACTCGAACGTGACGAGATTCAAAGGTTTGATTGTTAAGCACGATAAACANGTTCCCAGCACCTTCGTAACAGTTTTCATCCAAAGCAACATCCATACGCCACTTGGCCCTTAACATAGCGGGAGCGCCAGAAAGCAAATCATTCTGGAGTCGGTCAAGAAGCAAAAATGCCTCCGGCTGCCATCCTCTTGAATGGGCAATTAGCCGTTGAATAGTCCTCCAATTAAAACGACCATTGTCGTCCANCAAGAGCGATTCAAAATGATCCTCGGAAATAAATGACTTCAATTCACTGTAAGCCATATCAGTCGNTAATTCGCCTTCCATATTGAGATGAAGAATGTACAAAAGTCGTTCGAGTGCCTGTTTAGTAATATGACCTGGAATCAATGCTTTACGGAATAGTTTCTGCCATACTTCCCATTCAAGATAAAGATCAGGATCAAGATGTGCGGCAAGAAGGTCCCCTAAGACGCTTCCAAGTTGAGTGGGGTGGTGGGTTGGAGCATGNAACACGATTGATGGAAATGGGTCGCCTAGTTGTCGGATAAATCCATATGAAAAAATACCGTGAAATGTTTGTGCAATACCTAATGTCATTGCCACCAATAAAGCCAAATTCCAAGCAAGTGAATTCGACTCGACCGCAGAAGCGAGAATGAGAAGCACGACAGAAAGTGATGAAAGCAGAGTCAGAACCATGTTGTTTCGACGTTGGTCGTTCATACTTTCGATAATCCTGTCCATTCCAGGTTGAGCGCGCAACGCATGTTTTTTTCCATTTTGAACGCCTCCTTGCTCACGTAGTGAAATCCTTGCTTGCATCGCTTGCCACGCCGACTCGCCAGCCACAACCGTTGGAGCAACCGCCACTAACAACGCAGGAATCAAAATGAATATGAGTCCATCAAACCACTCGAGAACAGGGGCATGGACCAAGCTCGCAAATGCAAGTATTGCAAGTGAAAATCCACTCATTGTTCTCCACAGCATTAGTATCGGAGCACGGGCTATTCGCCCTGCTTTCAAGCGTCTATTCTCCAGCACCGCCCACTGTTTTCTCGTGTTTTCAATTGGATCTTCAGAATATTCAAAACCCTCGCCGTAAGGGTCGGGGAGAGGAATGTACGCCTCAGAATCCTTGGACTTTTTCCCTCCAACAGCCATGGCGCTCATGCAGAGACACGAAGTGGTTGAATATCTCTCTTGCCTTTCATTCAGTGAGGAAACTAAGAAAATCGAACAATGAATGGTTTGCCGTTGGAAGCGGGCGTGCCAGGATTCGAACCCGGGATCTTCGGCTTAGGAGGCCAACGCATTATCCAGCTGTGCTACACGCCCAGCCTGCCCAAAGGTCATGGTATCAAGACGCTTTCGCAGCATTCATCCTTTCGCCAATTGCTGCGACACGAAACAAAAATTGTTCGAGTTCTATACGGCCCTGAAGACTGCGATGCAGTGCTACATCACAAACTGCTAGCGCTTGCAGAATTTCAGAAAGTATGTGCTCTTCTAAATGTAAACGTCCCTCGGTGAGAAGGAGATGAAATTGCTCGACAATGTCTTCAGGCTCTAGATTATTTGTTGACATCAATTGATCAAGAACGCCCATGGCTCCCTTGAGCGTTCGTACATTCTTGTTCCCGGTCTTTTCCCAACGCCAATCATGAACGCGGTTTCTTAGAGCTTCTTCGAGGATATGTTGTATCTCTCTTAGAGAGGTTGCTGCAAGTAAGTTTTGGAGGTTTTTTCGTTCATTTAACAACTCTCTATGAGCAAGTAATTCCAAGATAAAAATGGCTTTACGAATATTTCCTGAAGAAATATGTGCAATGTCGCCAATAATTCCCCTCACGGGCTGCAGCCCTTCTTCATGAACGATTTGTGATAATCGCGATTCAATAAGCGGACGNCTTATTTTTGGAAAACGAATGTGTTGAGTTCGACTTCGTAGAGCTTCAATTATTCTTGAAGGCGTATGTGCGGTAAAAATAAAACGAGCGCTTCCACTACTCACCTCCATCATTCGCCGCAGATACGATTGGCGAATTGTGCCTAGATAATCTGCATCTTCAAGAACAATGAGGCGAGACACTGCCGCTTGCTTGTCGGGAGTTTGTTCGGATTCTACTCCCGCTGGAGGGGGAGTTGTTGCTGCACCGGTCGAGAATGTATGATCGAAGGCGTCAAGACTGGTTCTGCCAGCTAAAGTATCCTCCGAACCCGTTCCTTCCGGTCGTAAAAATTCTTCAAACTTCGCCATAGCTCCGGCTGCTCGAGAAAGGTCTCGCGCTTGTAAAACATGAGTGCGCGACTCCCAACTTGCGCCAAGCACTTGACGTGCAATCAATCGCCATGCCGCTGTTTTTCCTGAACCTGAAGGCCCGGACAGCAGTAGATGAGGTGGATTAGCTTGTAACGCCGTGCGAGTAATGCTGGTAATGACTGCATCTGGGAGCAGAAGGTCTGAAAACAAAAGCGGCTTCTTGTCAGAGAACCACGTTGTCATAATCGGACCATGTGGCCAACAGTCTTTCAACCCTATGGAAAGAAGGTGATGNAGANTTATTCNGCTTTGATGCGCTTGGTTCCAGTGCGGCGAAGTTTCATGAAAATTCGTGAACCACAAGATTTGCAACTGATACCGTTTCGTTCTCGGTGGAAGGATTCAAGACTTCCACAAACTGCACATTTGTAATCAACGAGTTCAACCATAGTGTTCGTCTCCGTTCGTTCCGACCGGCCACCCTTTCTTGAAGGTGTCCCCTCAGTATAGAACCATTTTCAGAACGTTTTCACAGTCCAGCCTGCAAGCTGGGAACGCTTCGAATGTGTTGTGCTGAATCAAAATCTACATTCGCTAAATCGGATGCTGAAACCATTCGATTGTCGACAAAAACCCAACGACCCTTGGTGTTGGTTGCATGCTCAATAATCTCAGATTTCGTCATGAGAACCTCACTGTGACCAGTCGAATCTGCAATCTCAATGCAGTATTTCTTTTCATCTCGACCGGCTTGAAGGCTGGGTAGGCTTCGAATATGACTCGCAGTAGAAAGGTCAATTGCAGCTAATTCCTCTGTCGCAACCATTCGGTTATCAACGAAGATCCAGCGGCCCTTTGTATGCGTGGCATGGTCAATTAGTTCTTTTTTGGTCATTTGGACTTCGCTATGTCCTGTTGCGTCTGCTATTTCTACGGTGTATGTTTTGTCATCCATATTATCACTCTGCCAAGTCCAACCTTTCGACAACATATAAACAAAACAAATATCATGAAAAATTACGAAAGATGTATCGTACCGTTCTCAACAGAGAACTCGTCTTGCAAGCCCCGCATGCAACATTGTGTACTGCTATCAAATCTATTCGAGTGTATGTTAAGTGGTCGCTCAGCAGAAAAATACACGAGGTGAAACCTCAATTCAGCGTGATTAAACTCGCGCCATTAACCCAAGAGATAGTGGAATGGGAGACATGAAGCGTTGGTTGGTTGGTGTATCAAGATTACATCGCCGTACATGATGTTGGAGCAATGTAAGTGGAGCAGAGCGAGGGAGTAGACCTTGGCGGAAATCGTGAATGACNTGCAGAAGTTCTTGGCGCTCGCTCTTGGTTAGGTTATTCGATAGTTTACCCAGAATTCTTTCCATTGTATGGGCAATAGGACCGCTCTTGGTTAATACATTCAACGCTTTTTGCGCCTCAGTCATGTAGGCTAGAGCAACTGTATCTGCGTGGTCACCGTTATCAAAACCTTCAGCAATTAAACGACCTAAGCGTCGTTTGGCATCAGGTGAACGGCTGAGAAGGAACAACTTGTTGGTATTGTGGAATTGCATAACCGCTTTTGCGGTCCATCCATTCAGTCCCTCCTCGCGCCAGAGTGAAAAGAAGTGAACTCGAGCCAAGAAGTGTTCAGCCTGGCGAGCATCTGTAAGTCTGCCTTCCTCAATCACTGGAATATGAGGGTAAAGTGTTGTGAATACCTTTGCGAACATTCCTCTTCCATCTCGAACAGCTTGCACGTGGCCCTCCCGGTACACTCGGACACGTTCGAGGCCACAAGAGGGGGAGTCCTTTTTGAAAACAAAGCCGCAAATTCCTGATTCGACAAGCGCATCTGCTTGGATTTGAGCGTACTCAAGCATAGGCGTAGTGAAGTCTTCACCGTTCTTTGGATTTACCAACCGAATAGAAGTGCCGTTGTTTACTAAGCGGATGGTCGGCCTAGGCACTCCCATACCAATTCCGACTTCGGGGCATACGCCAACGAGATCGAAATGACCGCTCCACTTTCGGCTTAAAGCTCGGAACTCTGCAGCATCACCGTTGTAGCGAACTTTTTGTCCAAGCAAGCAAGACGACACTGCCAGTCTTGGTTTGGTGAACATACCATGACGTATTTACATGAGTATATCAATGACTGTTTGGCAACAACAGAAGGTTTAGGCGCCCACTCCGGGAATTGAACCCGGGTCGCAGGAATGACAATCCTGCATGATAACCTCTACACCAAGCGGGCCTAAGCAAGAGTTCCGTTACGCAACCGCTATTTAAGCCGCGCCATGTGGCCAGTGTGGGGCGTTATCCGTGGCGAGAAAAAAAACATCTGTTGAACAGAGTAAAGAAGACCAAAAAGATGCCCAAGTCGGAAACCTTCTTGATGCTGCATTTGGAGACCTTGGCGGGTTACAAAAACCCGCAGAAGAACAACCGGAAATCGCAACCGAATCCGAGGATGAAGTCGAGAAAGATTCCGATACTCTTGATTCTGTCGAGGCGTCTCCAGAAGCTCCTCTAAGTGAGCCAGCCAGTATTGCGGATGAAGATACTGTTGCGGATGAGGTCGAAGATGCTGCACCCCAACCAGTTACATCATCCGGTCCACCATCCGGTCCACCATCCGGCCCTCCATCCGGTCCACCATCCGGTCCACCATCCGGCCCTCCATCCGGTCCACCATCCGGTCCACCATCCGGCCCTCCA
>NYZH01000047.1 GCA_002687075.1 Methanobacteriota archaeon | reverse complement strand
ATGTCGAAACAAGAAACAATTCTCCAGAAGCGAAGAATGATTTGGTTCTCGTGCGCGACGATGCTGTTTTCTCGAGTGATTGGGACAACCCACTGTTAGGTGGTAAAGATGGGGTCGAGCATGCAGAAGAGGGGGTGGGTTCTCAAGGACGCGCCCTCATGTGGGGAATTCTTGGAATCATAACTGGATTCGCGTTGATGTACCAAATGGGTAGGGGCGTTCTTCGGAAAAATGACGATGAAAACGTGCCGCCGGCATTTGAAGATGTGTGGAGTGGTTTATCGACTGGTGCTTTAACGGAAAACGAGTGACTGCATTCGATTATTTTAGTAATATCACCCTCTTCACCTGAATTGTTCGAAGGTGAACCTTGAAGGGTGGTGGCATACTCGGCGTTCTATCCGCAAAGCGGAGGGTGAAGAATATGAGTGACCGTCTATATGTTGGAATCGACCTGGGAACATACCAATCTACAATTGCATCAAGCGCTGGTATCAGCCACACTGTTGAAACAGTCGTTGGCCGGCCAAAAGACCCCGTTGCTCGCAATTTCCTTGGAAGAGATGTTTTGTTTGGCAATGATGCTTTGAAAAACAAACTCGCATGCAACCTTTACCGCCCTATGGCTGCTGGCGTTGCTCAAGATGATGAGGCAAACCTAGCTGCTGCTAAGGCTTTCGTTTCGCACCTCCTTGAAACCGTAGACCCTGAAGAATTCGATGAAGTGTTTGGCGTAATTTGCTCTCCAAGTCACGTTTCATTCACTGATAAGTCGAACCTTGTTGCAACTCTACGTGGTCAAGTCAACGCTATTATGGTCGTTACCGAACCGTTTGCAACTGCATTCGGAATTGGTGAAATTGCAAGCTCTATCGTTGTCGACATCGGTGCTGGAACAACCGACATTGCCCGAATCTACGGTACATTCCCAACCGATGAGGACCAAGTCACGATTCAAGAAGCCGGCGACTGGTTGGATAACGAACTCATGGAACTTATTCGAAAGAAATACACTGGCGCTCAAGTCACGAAAGACATGGTTCGCAAATGGAAAGAGGAAGTCTCCTATGTTGGCGGAGACGACCGTGAAGCAATGGTCGAGCTTTCTGTTGAAGGAAAGAAACAGATTGTCGATATCGGCGACCTTGTCAACAAGGCTTGTGAAATGATTATTCCAAAGATTGGAAATGCAATCAAGAGAATTGTTGCAGGAGCCGATCCTGAATACCAACCGGTTCTACGAAACAACATCATCCTCTCTGGTGGCGGTTCACTCATCGACGGTATCGCTGCTCGCATGGCGGATGAAATATCTGATATTGGCGACGTCAATGTTTGGTGTGTCGATGACCCAATCAACGCTGTAGCGACCGGTGCTTTGCAACTCGCTGGTGAAATGCCTGATGATATGTTCACAGCAATCAACTGATTGCCGAAGTTTTGCAAAGGGTAGACAATACGCCGTCTCTCCCGCTGTTTGATGGCGAAAGTTCAAGTGTGGTTGGGCGGCGATAGCCGCCTGTATGACGATAGACTCTTCCGGAACCAGCGGCATTAACCGAATTGGTGAATCTACTGGAGATGAACGAGCTGCTCTCGAAGGCATGCTCAAAGGATACCCCGTTGAACAACTTGTTGAAGAAGTGCTCATTGCTTGGAATGAATTGGCAGCAAGAAATGAAGAAATGGTCTCTGTAAAACAACGACTTCGCGTTCTGGAGCTCGATTTGGCAGAGCGAGAAGACATGGTCGCCCCAGAAGTTGCTCGATTAGCAGAGGTTGATTCTGCTCTCAAGGATCGAGACGCCAAAATTATCCATCTTGAGCGGGTTCTTGTGGATGTGCGAGAAGAGTTGGCTAATCAGCAATCTTCTCTATCTCAAGAAGAACGGTCGAGAATGGCTACGGAAGTTGAACAATTAAGAACGCTTACTTCGCAGCAAGATGAGGTCATTGGTGAAATGGAAGGAAGGATCTCACAAATGGTTGAGGCTCTTGAAAGAGCGGCTGACGCCGGCCTTACTTCTGTCACCGCCGAGGAAGTACGCAGTCTAAAGGCGAAACTCGACACTGCATTGGCACAAAACGATGCTGAACAAGCAGCGAACAAAGCACTTGAAGAAGAAAGACAGAGATTACGCGATATTGCAGATCGGTTGAGAGGATTATTGGATGCTCGCGACGGCCGCCTAGGCGAGCTTGAAGAGCAACTCGAACGAGTTATGCAAGGTCCACGTTCAGTATCTGCAGAACACGATTATTTGGTGGAGCAAATTGATGAGCTCAAACGGAGGTTGCTCGAGCGAAACCGTGAATATGATTCTTTACGAAGAAGAGAAAGAAGATTGCATAACGATGTGTTTGAACGCGATGAACGTATTCAACAAATCACCCTCACTCTGACGGATATGGAGGCAGCCCTACAAGACAGAACGGCTGAATTGCGTGAATTGGAAGGGCAACGCGAAACAATGGTGCATGAATTGGATTCTGTACGAAGAGGCGAGCGCACCCGGGAAGTCGTGGGAAGGGTGTTTGCGGATTCGCTTTCTCTTGTCCGAACGCATGATGCCCGTGAAGCAAAAAGGGACGCATACAGCAACGCGCCCGATGTTGAACGAACACTTTCAACCCCTGAAACCGAGGACATGGCGAAATTAGCCGAAGGTGGACGTGTGTCATTGGAAGTTCATGAAAGTGAAATCGAACCCGGTGTTGATGTGGATGGTGCTCGACCGCCATCCCCTGGTGGCTCTGGAGACCCTGTTGTCTACGATGATGAGGATTAATCCATTTCGATTGCCGATACGATTGCACGGATTCGCTGGCGAAGTTCCTCGAGATTGGCTGCATCCTCTGTCAATGTTCCAGTAACAATCCAATCTGCGCCTGCTTGTGCTGCCAACGATGCTTGTTGGGGAGTTCGTATTCCGCCACCAACGACTAAAGTCAATTCTTGAACAGTTCGTGCACTTTTGATGAGTTCTTCACTAACTTGATTTTCGGCCCCACTACCGGCTTCTAAGTAGAGGATTTTGAATCCAAACATCCGTGCAGTTAAAGCGTAAGCATGTGTTAATTCAACATCGTTGGGTTGAATCAATTCCGCGTCACCAACCTCACCAACTCTGCCTCCAGGGGCACAAACAACGTATCCAGTTGGCAAAGCCTCAACACCAAATTTCTCGAGATAAGGTGCGCCACGAATTTGCTCACCGACAAGAAATCGCCTTGATTTTGAATTCATGAGCATCATGAAGGTGATTGCGTCTGCTGCTGGAGAGAGTGCGTGTGCGCCCCCAGGAAACAAAACAACGGGAATATGCCATTGTGATTCATCCGACTCGGGGTCTTGACTTGATGCAAAAGCTCGGAGTTCAAATGCTTCTTGAATGGCCTTGCATGTGGAGTGGACGACCTCGTCTGGTGTATCTGTTGAGCCCCCGACAAAAATCATACTGCTGCCGCATTCAACGGCAACCATTGCCCTGTCAGCCGCGGTGTTCGCGTCCTGTTTCGCAGGATCGATGAGTGTAATATGCCGAGTATGTGATTTTTTAGAAAGAACATATTCTAATGTTGTCAAATTCGGCCGCCTCATGTCATCCCCATGTCTCCGTTCAATGGGCACAGCATAGCCATTGCGCATCAGACTGCATTGAGAAGGTAAAGCATAGAGTTCTCATACCTCCACCAAGTGGGAGGGGTGTGGCAGAAGTAGGTCCTTTTCGACGCCTGCTCGGGCACATGAAATCGCACAAAGCAACCATACGATTGGCTTCGGCATGCTCCGTAATCAACAAAATCTGGGACCTTGCTCCACCACTACTCATTGGACTAGCGGTTGATGTTGTTGTTTTGAAAGAAGATTCTTTTCTTGCTTCTTTAGGGATGATGGATCCTTGGCATCAGTTAATCTTCCTCTCAGTTCTCACTTTCATCATATGGGGGCTGGAATCATTGTTCGAATACTTCTATGGTGTTTTGTGGAGAAACCTAGCACAAACCGTGCAACATGAATTGCGGCTTGACACGTTTAACCATGTGCAGAAACAAGGAATGGGGTGGTTTGACGAACGACAAAAAGGCGACATTTTAGCAATTTTAAACGATGATATCAACCAGCTCGAGCGTTTTTTAGACAAGGGGGCTAACGATTTACTCCAAGTCAGTACAACCGTGCTTGTTGTCGGTTCTGTGTTTTTGGCCATATCGTGGCAAATTGCAATTTTCGCCGTACTTCCTATTCCGATAATCGTTTGGGGCTCATTCAAGTACCAGAGAAGTCTTGAGCCTCGATATGCAAAAGTAAGGAAATCTGCCGGCGCAATGAATGCATTACTTGAAAACGACTTGTCTGGAATGTCGACAATTCAATCGTTTACAGCTGAAAAGCGGGAAATGGAAAGGGTTGAGACATTAAGCAACATCTACAGAGAAGCGAACCGAGAGGCTATTCGCCTCTCTGCAGCATTTACTCCTTTAATTCGAATGGCCATATTGTGTGGGTTCACAGCGACTTTGCTCCTTGGAGGGTGGATGACTTTGGAAGGTTCGTTAGCAATTGGTGCCTATTCAGTGCTGGTGTTCATGACACAACGCTTGCTGTGGCCCCTCACTCGACTTGGAGAAACTTTTGATTTGTATCAACGTGCAATGGCAAGTTCAACGAGAGTTCTCGATGTTTTAACTTCCCCAACAGAGGTTCTTCAAGGGGACTTCGCACCAAGTCTTCAAAAAATTGAAGCATCTTCAATTGTTTTTACCGATGTAACTTTTGGATACGATGGAAGAGAACCGGTATTTGAAAATTTGAATTTAGTTCTAAAACATGGCGAGACGGTTGGAGTAGTGGGGCCAACTGGAGCAGGTAAAACAACATTGATTCGACTTCTTCTGAGATTTGCAGAACCAGGTAGTGGCACGATATCATGGGCAGAGCGCACATTACCTGAATGGAAATTGGAAACGCTACGTTCTTCGATGGCATTGGTTGACCAGCACATTACGTTGTTCCCTACAACAATAATGGAAAACATACGCTATGGCAGACCTGATGCAGAAGACATTGAGGTATTTGATGCGGCCCAGCTTGCTGAAATTGGAGAGTTTGTAGAAGAGTTACCCAATAGTTGGGATACTCTGGTTGGAGAGGGTGGGCACAGACTCTCTGGCGGCCAACGGCAAAGAATCGCCATTGCCAGAGCAGTTCTCAAGAATGCCCCTCTGCTTATTCTTGATGAGGCCACCTCTGCTGTTGATAATGAAACCGAGGCCGCTCTACAACGGTCGATTAACAAAATATCTAACGACAGGACGGCTGTGATTATAGCGCATCGACTTTCAACAATTCGTAATGCAGACCGAATTCTTGTTCTCCAAAATGGTAGAATTGCTGAAGATGGAACACATGAAGAATTGAACAAATTAGGTGGAACTTATTCTCGGATGTGGGATGTTCAAACCGGTCAAAGTGGATGACTGTGGACTTATCAAGAAAAAAAATTGAATTTAAATTATTTTCGCGTGGTGAATTACACTCTATTATAAGTTCGATGTCGCGCACAGCATTTGAGAAACATGATTACAGACAAGTTCTCTAAGACAACAAGCCTGCTTTTGATTGCTACCTTTGCCCTTGCGATGGCGTCCACGGTTTCTGCCGCTGATTTCACGCCAGGTGACATGAATGTGGACACTGGACTGCCAGCGCATCTTTATGATGCAGATGGTAATGTCGAAGGTCTAGCAATGTTGACCTTCTTCCTCTTTTTCGTTGGATACATCTCTATGGGTGCTGCTTTCGTTTTCTTCATGAGTGAGCGAAGTAATGTTGCACCAGAATACCGAACAACAATGACCATTTCGGCATTGATTGTAGGTATTGCTGCATTCCACTACTACTACATGCGTGGTGTTTACGCTGATTTCGGTGAAGTTTCCATTGAATACCGTTACATGGACTGGATTATTACTGTCCCATTAATGGCACTTAAATTCCCATCGTTGGTCGGAAAGGATGCTATCACAGACAAGAAAGTCGCTGGACTTGGTTTCACTGGCATCTGTTTCACAGGCGCACTCATCATGATCGGTTTTGGTTACCTTGGAGAAGCTGGTCTCATGTCTGCTATCCCAGCACTCTTGCTTGGTGGTATGGGTTGGGCAATGATTGTTGTCGCAACTGGAACTCCTTGGACTGATGGCCTAGGAGTGGACAACTCAAAGATTTCTGAAGAACTCATGTGGAGTGCTAATGCACTGCGCTGGTTCATCGTCGTTGGTTGGATTATCTACCCTCTCGGTTACCTTTTCAGCCCAGAAGTGGCATTGATTGAAATTGACAACGGAGCAGAATACATGGCTGTTGCTTACAACATTGCTGATATTATCAACAAAATCGGTTTCGGTGTTGTTGCTTGGATGGGTGCTAAGAAAGCAACTGAAGTTCTGTCCTCTGCATCAGAAGAGTGATTTTCGTATCATTCGAAGCAGTGACTCTACGTTGGCCCTTGGCCAACGGTACAGCCATAGGCTTGCCACAGGCACCCACATGATTGTGTACAGTAGCACTGCTAATGATGAAATCTGTAATCCCCACTGGTGCGTGACTTCATAGTCGCGCATCAGTGTTAGGGGTATGAAATGCAGGAGATATATCGTCAACGATATTTTTCCAGTACTGGCCAGGAAATTGAATTTGAATCTTTGAACCGCAACCCAAAGCAGCATTACACCTGTAATTCCAGCAACCAAAAACGAAGGATTCGCTGGGAAGAAGGTCAGTAATGCATCCTCAGTTGGGTGAGCCCATAGGGTTTGATTCATCTGTGAATATACAAGAGTGAGTGTGCAATACGTTAGCCCAAATACAATCCACATTCCAGTGGATGTATTGAGATTTAGAGACCTTCCCGAAGCTGTTTTCTGCCTCGAAATCATTGCCCCTAAAAAAGCAAAAACAAACCACGGAAAAACGGGGTATGTTCCTGTAAACAAGAGGTTTGAAATGATTACACCAAGTGTATTATCCGCTGTTCTATCCTCCCAAACTCCCGTTCCTTGAATATCGGAGAAAAGAAGTTGAATAACAATCGTGAATGCGAAGAAGAATGAAAATACACGGATATCGTGTTTCTCAAGAGCCGAATATGTTGCTGGGACGAGAAGAGTGAGAACCCCCATGAGAGAGAGAATTCCAGGCGTAAACGTGTGGAAAAGATGGGGTGATGTGAGATTGACTGCGATTTGAGCAACAAAGAAAAAAAGACACTGTACAACTCTACTGGACAGGGGAGTATCAGTACGAACAACGCCCCATCCAAATAAAGTCACAAAAAGGGGGGCTGCTAATCCACCAAGTCCAGAAATGACATACGCAAGAGGAGAGGTTTGTACTTGCGAGAATGGGTTCCAAGTAGCTGCGGCATGCACCATAACCATGAGTAAAACTGCTGTTCCTCGTAAAGAATCGATATGGGGGATTCGAACCGTTTGTGACATTGTATCAACGCTGTGAGAGAACATATTGAATTGCATTGCGGAATATCTGCAACCCTTCCNCTTCCCATTTACCCAAGACCTCACTAGAATCGGGGCCGGGAGCCGAGCCGCGTGTGTGGTCGGGATGGAGCCATTTTGTATACACTGCTTCTGGGTGTGGCATAAGTCCAAACACGAGGCCGGATGAATCACACACTCCGGCAATATTCCTCATACTCCCGTTTGGAGAAATTGGNAATGGTAACGGTTCATCNGTGATTCCNTGCCCTATTTCGGTTGANGGGTCGACATAGCGAACTGCAAGTTGGTGGTTTTCACTTAATGCATCAAAATCAGTTGTTGACGGCATTACAAACTTTCCTTCACCGTGACGAACTGGACAATCNATNCGTTGAATATTTTTCGTCCAAATACACGGNCTTTNGGGATCGAATTCCANTGTNACCCATCGGTCNTCATACCGCCCAGAATCGTTCAGAGTAAGGCTTGCTGTTTGNATGAAATCCGGACCATNNCTTTCCACTGAAGGGCCGGGNAATAGGCCNGTTTTGACCAAAACCTGGAANCCGTTNCAAATTCCAATAATGGGNTTTCCNTCTGCAACAAATTTCTGCAACTGCTCNCGTAATGCAAACCGAAGTCTGTTCCCCATCAAGCGGCCGCTTCCTAAATGGTCTCCAAACGAAAAGCCCCCAGGCACTGCAAGAATGTCAAAATTATCGAGATTTTGTGTTCCATCAACAAAATGATTGACGTGGATGCGTTCTGATTGTCCACCTACGAGGTTGAAGACAGCTGCTGTTTCATGGTCGCAGTTTATGCCAAAACCGAATAAAACAGCTACTTTGGGAGGTGTCATCATACTACTCCTCCAGTCATATCAAGNGTTTTTTGCCACGATTCAACCATAACATTCGTGTCCGTTTCAACAAGTTTATCGTAGCCATCTGAAATGATAAGAGTCGGGGTCTTGGTTACTTCCCCTAGGTAGGTTAAGGGATGGCCTGACATCCACTGAATGAATTCTGTTTCCTGTTCGGGTTGAACCCCCACTAAGAAACGACCGAGTGATTCACCCCACAGACGAGCCCATACACTGGACTTGCCCGTGCCATCAATATCAATTTCCGCACCAAGCCTGCCTCCAATACACATTTCAGCAACTGCTACGGCTAACCCGCCCTCAGAACAATCGTGGGCTGTACGAACAAGGCCGTTTTGAATGGCNGTTGACAATGCTCGATATGTAGAGAGGTTTTTTTCCGGNTTCAAAAGCAANGGAACTTGACCTCCAATTCCNGGAGTTTCNCCTGAATCTCGAAGCATGTAGGCAAGTTCACAAGCACCAAGTTCTTCCTTTGAAGTACCAATCAAATACACGCGTTCTCCTGCTGACTTGAAATCACTTGTCGCNGTAAANCGAACATCNGGTTGGTCGCCGAACACNGAATAGAGTAATGTCGGCGGGATTGAAATCTTGTTCTCGCCGGCGCCATAATCGTTTTTCATGGAATCTTTTCCAGATACGCAGGGCAATCGGTATGCTCGACATACCCGTTCTAATTCTCGATTGGCACGGACAAGTTGTGCAAGCTTAAATTTCCCATCTGGAGTTTTTATCGACTCAATTGAGTCGGGCCAACAAAAATTATCCAATCCAGCGATTTTGTCTACGTCAACACCGGCGCAGACTGCATTACGTACCGCTTCATCAATAGATGCGGCTGCCATTGCACCCGCATCTAAATCTGAATAACGAGGAACNATNCCACAGGAAATTACTATNCCNTGAGGGTTGCCATGAAGGGGAGCAATNACGCCGGCATCTCCCGGGCCATCTCTTTCAACACCAACGAAGGGTTTGACAGCGGTTTGGGCAATCACTTCATGATCGTATTGACGAACCCATGATTCTTTCGAAGCGATGTTCGGTCGGGCGAGCATGCGTAATAACAAAGACGAATGGTCAGCATCTCCATCNAGAGATAACAAATCTGGTAAGAANGGTTCTGTTACTGGGGGCTGCCATTCTGATTCAAGTTGTAATTGTGGCACCCCATCATGCAGAAAGTCGATAGGAAGGTAGGCAACGGTGTCGGTACCGAATTTAACATGAAACATCCCGCTGCTGGTAAATGTGGCAACGGGTGTTGCTTCGACTTCATGGAGGTTCGCCATCGCTTCAAACGCATCACAATCTGATGCTTTTACAGCAATAGTCATTCGTTCTTGGCTTTCTGAAACTAAGATTTCCCAAGCCGACAATCCGGGTTGTTTGAGGGGGACTTTCGCCAAGTCGATTTCACAACCGTTGGTGTATTCGGCCATCTCACCAATCGATGAAGAAAGGCCGCCTGCTCCATTGTCAGTGATGCATGTAATGAGGCCTGCATCACGTGCNTCGAGAACCATGTCAAGCATTTTCTTCTGTGTAATTGGGTCCCCAATCTGCACAGCGCTTGAAGGCGACTCTTCAGTTAACTCAAGAGAGGAAAAGGTTGCGCCGTGAATGCCGTCGTAGCCAACACGTCCGCCAACCATGTAAACAATATCTCCTGCAGAAGGGGTTTTGATGTGTGATTGCCGGCCATCTGCTAATTGGCGGGGCATGATTCCGACCGTTCCACAATAAACAAGCGGTTTGCCGATATATCGGTCATCAAAGACGATTGCACCGTTCACAGTAGGTATTCCAGACTCATTTCCCCCCACCCGAACGCCCGCATGAACGCCACGTAGTACTCGAGATGGGTGGAATAAATTATCAGGTAGGTCTCCNTCCCAATTTGGGGGTCCAAAACAGAAAACATCTGTGTTTGCAATTGGTCGNGCGCCAAGACCTGTCCCAAGAATATCACGATTTACGCCGACGATACCCGTCATTGCTCCACCGTACGGGTCGAGTGCTGAGGGGGAATTGTGGGTTTCTGCTTTCATACAGATGCTCCATTCGTCATCCCAAGCAATGACTCCGGAATTATCATGGAATACTGAAAGTAACCAATCGACTTCGTTCTGCATGTCATGAGTTGGTTTCATGATNTGTGTCTTGAAAATTGAATCTATGACTGTGTCTTCACCCGTTTCTTTGTCAATATGGTGAATTTTTGATGCGAAAATCTTGTGTTTACAATGTTCACTCCATGTTTGGGCAAGACATTCGAGTTCGACATCAGTTGGGGAGTTCGCAACGATGCCTACTGATTTTCGAGCAGCGCGTATTTTTTCATCGCGGTAATGNGTTTGTATGGTTTGCATTTCCTCGAGATTGAGTGCAAGTAATCCGCTGTCAGATAATTCAAGCAGTTCTTCATCACTAATCTCTAAATTTATTGGTTGAGGTGGTGAAAACACTTGTGGGGGTTTCTCTGGATATTCAAGTGCAGGCCAAAGAGATTGTTGGCACGCCTCGCTGTCCGAAACGAGTGCGCGTTGGATGAGGTTGTTGTGGAGTGTTGAAGCAATCCATTCAACTGAAGTGTTTTCAGGTATTCCGTAAAAGACATAGGTTTGATAGGTCGATATTGCCGCGTCTTCAAGTTCGTTCTTGGGTGAGAATATTGTTTTGAAACCATCGTATGCAGCACTCCCTGGATTGTCGGTAACGCCGGGTTTGAATCCTATTGTAATCGCAGCATCAGGGGTGTTTTGGAAATGATCTGGTGATGCAAGAAGGAGATTGTTTGTGGTTGCATGTTCAATAATTGGGTCTGAAAACAAGTCATCTACGCGTTTCGAAATCTCTTCTGAATCGACTGCGCTCTTGATGAGGAAGCCGTTGATTGAGCGGACTTCAGCAACATCAATCCCATGGTCGGCCATAAGTTGTCGTCGAACAACATCTCCGCGCACATCTCGCATTCCATCGCCCTGTTTAGGCGTAACTTCGACACGCGATATTGGCATTGGCAACACTCGCCCTCGGAGGGGCGTAGAGAATGCCATAGACTACGCTCTTTGAACAATACGGCGAAATCAATTGAGAAGTTTTGCCAAATATTGGCCTGTAAAACTCTCAGAATTCGCTGCAACATCTTCTGGCGTACCTTGGGCAAGTATCATGCCACCGCGTTCACCACCCTCGGGCCCAAGGTCAAGAACCCAGTCAGAGGACTTAATGACATCAAGATGATGTTCGATAACTATGACGCTATGACCTTTTTCGCGCAGTTCATGCAAGACATTGATGAGAAGTTCTACATCTGAAAACGAAAGACCGGTTGTCGGTTCGTCTAGGATATACACTGTGTGTTTATTTGGAGGCCGGCGCAATTCGCTTGCGAGTTTTACTCGTTGGGCTTCCCCGCCNGAAAGCGTCGTTGCAGGTTGGCCAAGACGTACATAAGAAAGACCAACTGAACGAAGGGTATCGAGAGTTCGGAATATTTTTCTGTGGTTCTCAAAAAACACTGCTGCTTCTCCAATTGGCATTTGTAAAACATCATTGATATTCTTGCCTTTCCACTTAACCTCGAGACATTCGCGGGTATATCGGAGGCCTTGACAAACATCGCATGTAATCCATACATCAGGTAAGAAATTCATTTCCAATTTAATTGAGCCAGCGCCCTTGCAAGACTCACAGCGACCACCTTTTACATTGAAACTGAAATGCCCTGGTTTGTAACCACGCTCTTTTGCCAGTGTTGTTTTTGAAAACAATGTTCGTATCTCGTCAAACACTTTCGTGTATGTTGCTGGATTTGAACGTGGTGTCCTACCAATTGGTGATTGGTCTATGATAATCGCCTTGTCAACATGCTCCAAGCCTTTGATTGATGTGTGCTTGCCTGAAACTGTATCTGCATTGTGGAGGTGTCTTTGGAGAGCTGGAGCAAGAATTCCTGAAACAAGAGACGATTTTCCCGACCCTGAAACTCCCGTGACTGCAGTCATACAACCAATGGGAAACTTCGCATGAATTGATTGGAGATTGTTGTGTTGTGCACCTTTGACTTCAATCCATTTTTTTGTAGGTTTTGTGCGCTTCTCTGGGGTTTTTATTTCACGCTTTCCGCTAAGGAAAGCTCCAGTAACTGAGTCTTTGGCCGACATCGCAATCTTCGGTGGGCCNTTTGCNACGACGGTGCCNCCCTCAAGCCCTGCCCCGGGACCTAAATCGCAAAGCCAGTCTGCTTGTCGAAGTGTGTCTTCNTCGTGTTCAACAACAATGAGGGTGTTTCCTAAATCACTTAATTCTCGNAGGGTCGCCAGGAGACGTGAGTTGTCTCTTTGATGAAGTCCTATTGATGGTTCATCAAGGACGTACATTACTCCAGTTAAGCGACTACCTATTTGGGTTGCTAAGCGGATGCGTTGGCTTTCCCCTCCAGACAATGTATTCGCCTTACGGTCTAAAGTAAGATAGTCAAGGCCTACGCTGTCTAAGAACCCAAGTCGACTTTCAATTTCTTTGAGGATGTCTTTACCAATGAACATACTGCGTTCATCGAGTGTTTCCAAAACATCAGCAAAATCTTCAGGGGCGCCTTCGCCCTCAGGCTGCCAAGCTCGAACAAGTGAAAGAGAATCATGTACAGAACACTGACTTATCTCTGGAAGGCGTATGCCTCCGACTGAGACATGGCGGGCAGCTGCATTGAGTTTTTCACCGTTGCAAGACGAGCATGGAAGGTCGGTCATGCAACTAATGAGGCGAGAACGNGTACGTTCAGAAGTGGTTTCTG
This sequence comes from Methanobacteriota archaeon, assembly GCA_002687075.1. Taxonomy (GTDB): domain Archaea; phylum Thermoplasmatota; class Poseidoniia; order Poseidoniales; family Poseidoniaceae; genus MGIIa-L1. Next base: position 27,194 of record NYZH01000047.1, on the reverse strand, counting down.
TATAGGTTTTCTGTAATCTTGCAATGATTCCTTCCCAAGGACGATTCATCTTGTAAACTGAGCCGTTATCGGATTCGAAGTGAAAATTGATGACTGTTGAACCCGAGCCATGAAGGAGAATNTCTTTGTCATCCTCATCCAAGAGTTCAAATGGAGTATTACGAGATATTCCGTAATGTTGGCAGACTTGTTCCAGCAGACGCCTGTACCACGAAGGGGACATCGATTGTCGCCACGGCCTTACACATCCATTTGATACAGTTAATGTTCCATCAATAATTAAGTCGNTATTGAATTGCCGTTCTACCCCTAGCCCTTGGCAAGCGTTGCACGCTCCAAGTGGAGAGTTGAAAGAAAAGACTCGAGGAGAAAGTTCTGGCATAAAGGCGCCGTGTTCCGGACAAGCAAAATCTTCAGACCATGCTATCGTTTCACCTTGTTGAGTCAAGTGAGATTTCGTGCCTTCAGAGAGTGGGGTGTCTGGTAACGGAGCTTCTAGGCTTTCAATAGCAACAGCACCACCACCAATACGTAGTGCCCCTTCGACCGATTCGGTGAGTCTTTGCCGTCGCTCGCGCGTGCATTTGAGCCTGTCAATACGAACGTCGATGTCGTGTCGAAAATTCTTGTCCAACTCTGGAGGATTTTCAAATTCNACTTCATGGCCATTCACTNTACCGTGAAGATATCCTTGTTCTACNAGTTGGCGAAAAAGGTCGATGTGTGTGCCTTTACGAGACCGGACTGCAGGCGACCATAAGGCGATTGCATGTCCTTCCATGTGCCAAAGAATATCGTCAACAATTTCCTGTACTGTCCGGCGGGCAACTTCTCTGCCACAGGTTGGACAGTGTGGTTTGCCAACCCTTGCCCAGAGAAGACGCAAATAGTCCTGGATTTCTGTGACTGTTGCCACAGTGGAGCGGGGGTTGTGTGAGCCTTGTTTTTGATCGATAGAAATGGCGGGCGAAAGACCTTCTATACCGTCACAATCTGCTTTTTTCATTTGCCCGATAAATTGACGAGCGTATGAAGAAAGGCTCTCCACATATCTTCGTTGACCTTCGGCGTACAATGTATCAAACGCTAGACTTGATTTACCGGACCCTGATACTCCAGAAATGACAACGAATTGTCCTCTTGGAAGTTTGACATTGATGTCTTGGAGGTTGTGCGTTCGGGCCCCCCGAACCTCAATCCAACCATCATCGCCCGGTTGACTCATACTTCCCCACGAATCTTCGGTAAGGTCAACGGTTCTTCAAGTCGTGGTTTTCCAATATGGAAAAAGGAAGCCGATTTTCTAAATTCTGTCCTTATTTTACGAAAGTTGAAACCCATTTGGTATTGGAACCTCAAAACGAACCGGTTCATCATCGAGTGGGTGAAGAAATTCAAGAGAGGAGGCATGAAGACAAATACGTTGTAATGGATTTGATTCGGCTCCATGAAGACTATCACCAACTACAGGGCATCCAAGAGTTTTCATCGCCATTCGAATTTGATGTCGGCGACCGGTTTCAATTGTAATATGCAACAATGAGAAGACGTTCGTGGTTTGTTCGATGTTCCAGTGGGTAATTGCTTCTTTCGCCCCATGAAATGATGACTTCACTTTCTTCACATGGAGGTGTTTATCTTCGACCAACCATTCACGAGATGTACCGTGATTTTCTCTTGGGCGTCCTTCGACAAGAGCGTGATAGGTTCGATGTACTGAACGTCGAGAAAATTGAGATTGTAGGTATTCCTTATGGCGCTCATGTCGAGCAAATACCATCACTCCAGAGGTGTCGCGGTCGAGCCGATGGACAATGAAGCACCAGTTCTTCTCATTCTCTTCTCGGACATAATCAACACACCATGAGTGTAAGGTATCTTTTTCCAATTTATCAGTAGCAATAGAAAGTAAACCGGCTGGTTTCTCCACGACAAGAATCGCTTCATCTTCCCACACAACATTGAGTTTGGAATTTTTTCTTGGTTTTGGTGGTGGTGTTTTGGCGAGGGCTTTTTTGCGCTCAAGAATTTCNACAAGGCTTTNGCTAGAAACATGATATTTGGCTTTGTGAATGACTTCTCCATCAACTTGGATTCGCCCTTCAGTGAGCATTTTTCGGAGTTTGCTTTTCGAAGTGCTTGGCATCATAAGCTTGAGAATATCAAGCAATGTGTTTTCATGTTCTGTGGTGTATTTCATGAAATCACCTAAAGGATCAATGCGTCACACCAAGTTCCTTTTTCCCCACTATGACCTGGTTCGAGTAAGGTTAAACCGTCTGCTAAAACAAGACTATTGAGGTTACCAGAACCTTGGTAACCGGTTGAATATGCAAGAAGATGTTTGCCTGAACTATCAATTTTTATTCGGCGTAAAACAAGACACTCTCGATTGGTTTTGAGGGATTCTGCAAGTTTTACGCGGACTTTCTTTTCCTGAAAGCCACCACCTTCTGTGCTTTGACGTAAGTATGGGGATACGAGCATGCGAAAAACAACGTGGCTGCTTGCTGGGTTTCCAGGGAGTCCGAAAAGAGGGGTTTTTTTCCAAAAACCAAACAAAGGTGGTGAGCCGGGGCGTATCTTAACTCGCCAAAACTTGATGTCACCTTCCTCTTCCATAATTTTTCGAACGAGGTCCCAATCACCCATTGAGACTCCCCCGGATGTCAAAATAATGTCACATTCTTCGGCAGCCTTATCGAGTTGGACTCGTAAATTGTCAATTGAATCTGATACGGAATTGTATCGGATTGAATTGTGTCCGTTCATAGATACTAGAGATGCTAATCCGAAAGAATTGGATTCAAAGATTTCAGTCTCCCCCAACTCTTCCCCCGGCAAACGCAGTTCATCACCTGTAGAAATTATCCCGATTGTCAATTTTTTGAAAACATCAACATGAGAATGGCCCATAGTAGCGCAAAGCCCCACTGAAGAAGGGGAGAGAAGGGTTCCTTTGGATAATGCAGTTTGGCCCAAACGAAGGTTCTCACCTTTTTTCCTAATGAAATGTTTTCTTCCTTCTTGCAAAAGAGAGACTTTCTTTCCATCACTGCTAACTTTACAAAATTCAATCGGTAAAATAGCGTCTGCTCCTTCTGGAATAGGAGCACCAGTCATGATTCGAGAGGCTTGGTTTGGTCCAACATGGGTTAGATTTTCACCGGTTCCTGCTTGAACGGTTTGAACAATCGAAAGCAGTGAAGGAGGCTGAAGGGAATCAATATGTCGAAAGGCAAAACCATCCATGGCCGAATTATCAAATCGTGGGTCATCAACCTTTGATTGTAGATCTACTGCTAAGACCCTGTTGAAAACTTCATCGAGATGGAGTTTTTCTGTTTGAGTTTGAATGGGATATTGAGCAAGAATTTCGAGTGCTTCACCGTATGGAATGAAGTACGGGGCGCCCGACATGAACCAACGAGTCGGTTGGTTGGTTTGACTTTCACGGTTGAAAATTCATATCAAGACTTCGAAAATTCTTTTGCCTGATGCCAGAAGAAGAACGCAAACCAGCAAATATTGTACTGTTTTTTGATTCGCNTACAATGCACCATAACGTGAACCAATTAAACCNCCNATGANGACNGAAAAAAGGAACGGTAAAAGTNTGGAANGTTCGATNANNAATTGATTGGANGCTGCCGCCCCAAACAATCCTGCAGCTGAATTTACCCAGATGAACATGGCTGCAGTAGCTGCTGCAGATTTGGGTGTTGCCCAGCGTTTTAACAGGAGAATGGGTGAAAGAAAAATTCCACCACCAACACCAATAATTCCACTCACAAAACCAATCCCGGCNCCGTAAGTATAGGCTTCTTTTCGTTGAGGGTTGGTCACTTCAACAAATTCAACATCTGTGTTTGAAAGTATACGTACTGCAGCATATACGAGTGTTATTGAAAGAAGGGTGTCGTAAATCGCTCCGTCAATTTTTAAAAATCCACCAAGAAAAGCAAAGGGTATACTTGCAACAATAAACGGTAGGGTTTTGGAAAAAATGTGATGGTTTGCTTTGGAATAATGGTAGAAAGCAAGGCCTGCAACTGCAAGATTGAGTACCCAAGCATGCTGTTTAAGCCATGGACTACTCAACTGTCCATAACTGGTGAGAGAGAGTACAGCAAGATACCCTGAAGCTCCACCATGGCCTACACTTGAATAAAGAATAGATACAAGNAAAAGGGCGAAGCATATTGCAAAAAGAGCAACTTCTTGCTCCATTGTTTAGCCTCAATCAAATTTCATGATATGATCGCAACCAGGATATGCACAACTTACGGTGTAACGTGCTTTTTTCGGCTTAGGAATTTTAAGCATGCAGCCACACATATCGCATTGGATTTTGAGGGTCTCTGGTTGTGCAGGACCGGATGGAGCATCACCTAAGGTTCGACCGACTTCTTGTGACCAACCAAGCGAATCGGTATATTTGTCCGTCTTTACATTGATTTTCTTTTGTTTNAGAGATAGGCGCATTCTGCGCTTTTTCTTCTTTCTCGGTTTGGTGCCTTTAGGTGCCTTGGCCGCCATGGGTATCATCCACCGCTTGGCGTAGTTGTATTCAATTACTTCGGCCGAATTCTTCACCAAGATATTCAGATATTCCATTTACTGGAGTATGAACGACATGCCCGTTTTTCTTCAATTCTTCCACGAGNGGTGGTCGNGCAGTGTTTGGGTCAGTATGATAGATTACTACTTCTTCGGCTTCACACGCAGCAGCAAATTCAAGAATTTCTTTTTGTCCTGCATGCGTGGAAAAGGAGTACGATTCCCATTCAAGTGGGATTTGTGTTTCGGTACCGAAGATGTCGACCTTGCCTTCTGTTTGTAATTTGCGTCCACCCGTGCCTGAAGCTTGATATCCAGTAAACAAAACAGTATTTTTGGTATCGTTTCGTAANCGATTGAGGTACCATATAGAAGGTCCTCCTTGCAACATTCCAGATGTTGAAACAATGACATCAGCATTGAGGGCTTTTTTACGATCCGATTTGCTTGATACTCTTCTACACCATGACCATGCCGTTTGCAATGCATCTGGGTCTCGAAGAGTTTCTGGGTGATTTAGTTGCATTTTAGCAATTCTTTTTCCCATTCCATCAACATGAACATCAAGATGAGGTAGATGCTTGTGTAATCTCATAACAACGTCTTGGGTTCTTCCATTGGCAAAAGCAGGGATAAGAACCGTTCCACCTCTATCGACAACTCGCTGAACATGTTGTATGAATCGTAGTTCTTCCTCTTCAAGACTCGGATGATTGCGTGCCCCATAGGTTCCTTCAAGAAAAAGTGTATCTGTTTTGGTAGGTTTAGCGCCTGTTGTGAGTGGAGAATCTCTTGAATCGAAATCACCTGTGAGGAGAATTTTACGTTCAGGCGTCTCGATATTAAGCATTGCAGCACCCGGAATATGTCCTGCTTTGTGAAGTTCGAGTTTCCAATCTTCATGTTCCCAAGGAACATTAAATTGATGTATATTCCATGAATCTAGAGCAGTACTGATATCTCTCTTATCCCAAGCAAGTGGATATTTTTCAATCGAGCTGATTTTGTGACAATCATACCACATCAACTCAGATATCTCAGCAGTTAATGCNGTTCCATGAAGTTGAGTTCTATGATTAGAACAAAGCCATGGAGCCATTCCCAAATGATCAACATGTGAATGCGTAATAATTGCGTGACGAACTTCCGGAGCTTCTGAAGGATACCTCGGTGGAGTTGTTGGTGCTAAACCATAATCAAGGAGTAATCGAGTGTTATTCTTATCCTCTAAAACAAGTCCAACATTACCAACTTCATCACCACCGCCAAGATAATGATACCTTATTCCTTTTTCAACAGGTTCTTTTGGGTATGTGGACGTACGCCCTGGAGAATAAAACACCATATCAAACGGTTTGCCGTAATTAACAAGTGTATTGAAGTTGTTTAATTATCGGGGGTCCAACCCCTATGTTTCCTATGGAACATTTTTTCCCTGTAGTAATCCTTTTTTTCTTCGTTTTCTAGAGATTAAGTTAAGTGCTTTACGCGAACATAGCATTCGGGGCATACTGCATTCTCATTCAGTAAAATCATTCAGCATACATTCGCGAAAAAATATTCTCACTCGACTGGAAATGAAGGGGTCTTATGACTTCTACCTCTTTACTAAATTTATTTGCTGTTTTCTTTTCCTCTTGAAAGCATTCTGAAAATTTTAATCGAAAATAAATTGTTTTTTTCTGATCGGTGANAATCATACTTCCTTTAGAACGGTATTTTCATTNGATTTTGAACGAAGGTAACATGAACACGCGTCAATACCCATGTCTATGCCAAGACAAGTAGGCCATACATTTGTGGTCGACGAAGATCGTTGTTTTGGTTGTGCAGCATGCATTGCTCTATGCCCTGTAAACGTTCTTACTCTTGTTGACAGACTTGCTATAGTCGATGAGCAAAACTGTACTCACTGTAAACTTTGTATTCCATCCTGTCCTGTATTTGCTCTTGACATTCTTCCATCAGAGGTGANCAAGTGAANTCGGTCGTCTTTGTTGGTGGAACAATATCCAATATGATTTCAGCAATTGAATTATCAAACCATTTCGAGGTTTATGTTTTTGAGCTGAATGCTGAAATAGGCCTTCCATCTATATCTCCAGGAATAATTTCGAACCTTCAACAACTTGATACTTACATTACAAAAGAACAGATTAATTTTCTCCAACCCAAAGAAATAGAAGATGGTTTTTCTGTCCGCTCCGAATGGGTTTTGAAACACCTAGCAGTGACTGCAGCAGAAAAAAATGTACAAATATTTACTCGAACCAGAATATCTGAATCGTTTTCTACAAAAAATGGGTTTTCAATAGAATATACTGGGGCTGGACCGAACAATATGGGTCAAATAGAGTGCAATTATTTGGTTGATGATCGACAATGGACCTACAGCCCACCAGGTGCAAAACATCACAATATTAGCGTCGAACCATCATTACGGCCTAACTTTGGTTCATTTCACCCTATGCATGGAGGAACAGCATTAACTTCAGATTGCACAGACATCCCACCAACGATAACAACCTACAATCGTTATGAAGGTTTAACTGAAGTTTGGCAAAAAAATCCTGAATGGATTCCAAAACACGGCTGGATTGAGAGTATTTCATGCCAACTCCCTCTGCTTGAGGAAAACAGAACAATAGATGCACAAATCCATGCTGGCCGGCTTACGGCGAACCATCTCAATGAAGTAAATTAGGTGTTATGGGACACACCACCTTAAAAACCACCTCTCTTTCGGNGATTTGAGAATGAGGTANTNCTATGTCAAAACACCCTGTTGCAGATNTACGTAAAAAACTCAAGGAAGCNGATCTTCTCGACAAACCAACGATGAAATCATGGTTGAAAGTCATTTCACTCCTCATCGTTGTTTGCACNCTCTACAGCGCTCACATATTCCTCCCACTCAAATTTGGTTTGATACTCATACCCATCACTGCACTCTTCTCCACAACTCTTGCAATGACTGGCCATGAAGGCGTTCACTCATCCGCATGCCGTTCCAAAGCAGGAAACATTTCTTTAGCAGCAATNGTCTTTCCCCTATTTGCAGGATTATCTATGGAATATTGGCGTGAAAAACACAATATTCAACACCATGCACACCCAAATGTCCACACAAAAGACCCTGACATACACTCTTGGCCATTCACTTTTAGTGAAGAGGAATATGTAACAAGCGGCCCGATTCGAAGGTTTTTCCAACGTCATCTTCAAGGTTGGACATTTTGGCCAATTTCCCTTCTTGTCGGTCATTTAATGCGGTTTGACGGACTCAAATACATTGCATCAAAACCATTTACCACTAAGAAAAAGAAGAAGCGATTTACAAAGATTTGGCTTCTTGACACATCCCTAATCTTAGCTCACTTCTCCTTATGGCTCGTACTACCTGTTGTTCTNGGAATTTCGTGGCAAATTGTGGTTGGTTTTTACATACTTCTTTGGAGTTTGGTTGGGACCTTCTTGACGGCAATTTTCATTGTTGGGCATGCCGGACGTCCAGTGATTACCGAATACGACCAAAATTGGCGATTGCAAATTGAAACAGCTCGAAGAATAAAGTTAGGGCCTGTTGGGTCGTTCTTCTTCGTTGGTCTTGATTACCAAATCGAACATCACTTGTTACCTGCCCTTTCTCACTTTAATCTACCTAAAGCGGCGCCTTTAGTCAAAGAATATGCTGAAGAACAAGGATGGGAATACCAGGAAATTGGCTTTTTCAGAGCCCTATGGGAATCAACTGTGGCTTTACACACTGCATGGAAAACACCCGCATTAGTTCTTGATGAGAATGGTTTGCTGCAGGACCCACTTCTTACAGAGACTGCATGAAAACCTCAACATAGTTCTNCTTCAAGGGATGTACATGCCAGATACAGAACGCCTTTACTTACAGAGCATCGAGGCAGGTTATTTTACAGATTTTCATGCCGAAGTTGTTCGAATTGAAGAAGAGAAAGTCGTTCTCGATCGAACATTATTTTATCCACTTGGTGGCGGACAGAATTGGGATATTGGGGTCCTTGAAGGCCCCAATGGCACGGTTCATGTCCACGAGGTACGGGGTCGCAACGAAATTCTTCACACCCTGGATAAAGACCATCAACTCCAACCAGGAGATGAAATTCGAGGTTCAATAGATTGGGAAAGAAGACACGCTCANATGCGCATGCACACAGCTCAGCACTTGGTCTCAGGTGTTGTTTATGAGATGTATAATGGCGCGCGAACCGTAGGTAATCAAATACATCATGACCGTTCTCGAATCGATTTCAATCCTATCTCTTTCACACCAGAAATGCTTGAACANATAACAACAACAGTCAATCATTTACTCGATGAAAATCACAAAGTGACCGACACAATCATGACGCGTGAGGAAGTCAATCAAGAAATGCCACCTGAACGAACAAACATGAATCTTCTCCCTGCCTCAGTTCACCAGCTCCGCGTTGTAAGAATTGGAGACAATATCGACCTTTGTCCATGTGCTGGAACCCACGTTCGTGAATTATCTGAGATTGGACACATCGAGATTATTGGGAAAAAGTCGAAGGGTAAAGGTACGCAGAGAGTGACATATCAACTCCAAAACCCCCCATCTACATCCCAACCAATACTGGAAAGGATTTGACTTATTTCACCCCACAAAAAAATCATTCATTTTCTAATTNACATATTCTTTATTTAATTTNCAATAAACAATTATTCAATCTTCATTATTTTGAGGCTCTTTGAGTAATTCATCCACTTCTGCCACAACCTCAGTCCACTCATTGCGCTTTTTCTGCAAATTTTCAAATATCAACTTCTCTTTTTCTTCATTTTGGCCACTTTTGACAGCAGCCTCGATTCGATCGGCCAATTCCACATCCTCACCAATACGATCNCTTCTATCTGCACGTTCAATTTTTTTCGACGGTATGGTTCTTGCCCCGTAACTTTCAACATCTGTGTCTTTGATATCCATCGACCGTACAACATCCATTACAACTTCATGTTCTGGAATTCCATCTTTCCAAGGGTTTTGATTTGCAATTTCTTGAATGATGTTTTTTTGTTTTCTTTGGCGTGTTTGACTNCCTCTTTTTGCAATGATTTTTTGAACTTCTTCAAAAGNCATTTTNTTCGATTCGGCAATTTTTTCAATNGAGAAACCAACATCGAACAAAAACAAAACATCCGTTTCCTTTTCCATCGAATCAACCCCCACACCTATCTCTCCAAACGACTGCNCAACCCCTCCTCTCCTTCGTATGAAAAGAAACCTTGCATACGAGACTTCAAATCCAACCCCAGTAAAGAGCATACATGGCAGGGAGGGATAGGCGTGCAGACATTCTGGATAACAATCCGTTTCCAGAGTCAAGAAATCGAATACATCGGGTGCATGCACACCGAGCATCCGATGGTACAATCCATGTCGATGCTAAGACCAATACCAACTCCCTCTTCTCTCAAATCATGGGTCTCCATTCACAACAACCCGCGAAGCACCACACAGGCAAACTTTGGCATTTTAGTGATGTTGAGAAACAACATCTTCTACTAGCAACTGCAGCATTTACCTTAGCTCTAGGTTTTATGATAACAGGGGGGTTGTGGCATGAAAATTTTGGCACTACGACTTGGGTTGTTCAACTTCTTCTTACAATGCCAGTAATGTTACTTGCAGTAGGGCCTGCATTTTTGCTGCATGAAATCGGCCANAAGATAGTTGCCAAAAANAACGGTTGTTGGGCTGAATTTCGAGCAGACCCCAAAGGTCTTCGTTTTGGAATTTTCATTTCATTCTTTCTTGGCGTATTGTTCATGGCGCCTGGGGCAGTCATGGTCGCAGGGCTTGTAACACGTCGCCAAAACGGCCACATTGCTATTGCTGGCCCCCTCGTGAATCTCGGATTATTTGTGATTGGTATTCCAATATGGGCTCTTATCTTGGGATTGAGTGGGGCGTATGATTATGTGGGTACAGGAGGGGATTACGGCAACTATCTCGTTGACGGTTCACTCATTTGGCAACAAATGCTTGTTGATGCAGGCATCTTTTGGCTTTCAGCAAATATTATTCTTGGATTGTTTAACATGATTCCATGGGGGCCACTTGATGGCCTCAAAGTAAAAGACTGGAGTGAAAATGCCTTTTACATTACCATTTCTATTTTTGCATTCCTCGTTATTTCCTGGGTTTTTTTACAACTATGGAGTCCAAAAAACCTCCTTTATTATCTTGCAAATATATTGTAAGCACCTTGTCTTTTTTATATATCGTCAAAACGACGGAAGAATACGGGCAATGCTTGTGGAAGGGGAGGTGAAGATGTGTCGAATAACAACAACACTTACTCTCAACTCTCACGTGTTCTTTCTAACGACATCAAATTGATTCCTCGTGTTGAGGAGTTCATGACGAGCAGTGGAATTGTTCGACAGAACTTTCATGAGTATATTGGTAAGACTTTGATAAACACGCTGTCAAAATCAAAACCCAAAAAAGCACTCAACATCATGATGTATGGCCATCCTTCAATGGGTAAGACCACTGAATTGCGCCAACTTACCACACTTCTTTGTAAGAACAAGAAATTCCAAAATTTGTTTCATCCGTTTTATTCAGAATTGCAGCGAGCAAGGGCAAACAGTTCTGAAAATGAATCAATGTGGACGAACATTCGTTCTGGTTCAATCATCCAAATGCCGGATGATTACAGCTTGGAAAATTTGGCAGATGAAGCCGAAGAAAGTGGGAAAACNCCGTTGATTATTCTCGATACACTCGATATTCTGCTCATCGATGAGGTCATTGGCAAATCAGACACCATTAAGAAATGGAAATCGTTTCTTGAACAAACAACTCGCCTTGGTATTGCTTTGTTTTGGACATGTCGACCTTATGAATGGAATACATTCCAAAATGAGATGCACCCAACATTATTGAAAAGAACACTGCAGATTGAATTACCTCAACTGCAAAAGGAGCGGTGCAAACCGTTCCCCATATCCTCTACATCCAAAAGTGAAAAGTGGCAGGAATGGACGCGCCACCTCCAATCGCAAATGCCTTTATTCGCCGGCCGATGGAGCGGAAATTACGATTCCAATCACGAATTACCCCCACTCTTTTTCCAACAACTTGAACAACACGTGCATGAGATATGGGACTCAACTTTACATAATTTCAATTTAAAATCTCTTCAATATCCCTCAGCAATATATTATGCTGCATTATGGGAAACGATTCACACCTCATTCTATGACGAAACGAAACTTGAACGCTCAAAATCAAACATCTTACAACAACAGTTTGAGACTTTTATAATTCAGAATACCCACATAACACGGACACATAGACTCCGATTTAACATTGAAAACCTCCTTCAAACTCTTACAAAATCGATAACAACATCTACAGACATGTTTGTTTCTCAATTTGTTCAAGAACAAACTCTCAATCAAAGCAAAACTGCAGCCTTTGCTCAACGATATACAAACCAACTCACGAAGGCAATTCAACAATTTTTAGCNAATGAACAAATCTCTCAAGAGAATGATTTTTCAAAGGAGTTGTCCGAGTTCTCATCGAAATTCTCTCCTTTCAAGAGTGANCANGAAACNCTAGNCTCTACACACACGACTCTTTTTCGATTTATGTATCCAATACGGCCTNCTTTCAAGCANNGCNTCGACTGAAACGTTCGAATTTACCCATCAATTNCTCTTTGAAGAAACACTAGCGACTCAAGAAGAATTGTCAATAGAGAGTTTTTTCTTCCCATCTCTTGCATTACGGTTCCTGAGCCCAGGGGGTGGAAACGATCTTCTTCGTCGCGAAGCGGAAAAAACCCAAATTCACTGGACAGGTGCCATCTTAAGTTTCCACCCTGAAATTGGAACGGTTGAAAATGTCGATTGGAATTTATGGATTGAAGAAGCCTACAAGCTTGGGCTGATATCCAACGACGAAGAGAATGAAATGAATGAAAAAAGCATCATTATGAAAGAATATTTTGATTCACCTTCATCCTCTGCTCTCTTTTTACGCGGCGCCCCTGGCACAGGGAAGACATATTTCTGTTTGAATTTCATTATGGAGCACCTCAAAAGAACTTCGAAAAAAATGCAATGGAGGTATGTTACCTTGAATCGCCCATTGGTCGATAGCGTCAAAGTCCAATGGGATGAACGCTCCTCACAACCTCAAAATGCTGGTTTGGTTGGTATGGAAAAAGACGGCTCAGGGCCCCGAACCGTGAAAGAAATTATCTTAGAAGTTCTCAAAGAATCCGACGATGCCCGAAATCACAATAAAAAATTACTCGATTTTTTAGAATTCAAGAGAGGCCTCAAAAATTTCTTTGCAAGAAAAAACATCAATCCTCCATCATTTACTGATGCATGGGCAGACTTTACAACCCTTTTCCATCATCCAAGCGGAGCAATTAGTGAAGTAATGACTGACTTCTACGATTATGAAGAGAGCNCGAAGCGACGTGTAGCCGGCAGTCAAAAACAGATTACACTCTTCGCAGATTTTTGTTTTCACATACTGAAAGAAAGCCAGTACATCACGTACGCACATGCATCATTCCTTGCGAGAAAACAAATTGCCCGTAATCGTGGCGAATCCAAGCAAAAATACGACATGCTAATGATCGATGAAGTTCAAGATATATCTCCATCAACAATGGCTCTTCTTCTTCTTTTACTCCGCCCTAAATTCAATTCGAAATCGATACTTGTAGCAGGAGACGATTTACAAACAGTTAACAGAAGTGGATTCCAATGGTTTGAATTTTGTCAGAACACCATCGAAATACTCTCCTTTACTGACGACAGGGCACACCAAGAACTCAACAGGTTACTTGATTTTGGTATTTCTCAAAATGTTGATGCGGATTTAGTGACTTTGAAGCAAGTGTATCGTAACGCACCCAAGATTGCAAGATTGAACGATGAATTCAGAAATACCTTCGCACATCAGTATCCATCCGAAAAGATGCCAAATTACCCACGAGAGTTTTTGAAAGTGAGCGATATGGCTTTGGAGAAAAACTCCGATTGCCGCATTTCCATCATTTATGCTCCCGAAGACGAACACATCCTTCAACTTCGACAAGCACTTTCTAACAACTCGAATGAGATTTCTAAAACTTCCAGAACTGCNATCATCACTCCTTATGAATCGACTTTTGGAGACGACCTTGAATCGATAGGGAATTTTACCACATACAACGGTGAGACGGTAAAAGGGCTCGAATTTTCAGGCGTGATTGTGTTTAATCCCTATGAAATGATTTTCTCAGATGCTGAAGGGAATTTGAGTAAGGGCCTCAACAAGTCAGATATTGAAAATCGAATTCGAAAATGGATGGAACGAGATTCACCTTCATCCAAGAGCTCAATTACCAACTTCCTTCAACTGTATCAAAACATAATGACTCGAATGAACGTTCTGTTATCCCGCCCTGAATACAGGCTTCTTTTGGTTTCAAGACATCCATTTCCCAAAGAAACCCAAGAAAACAATGCGTTGAAAATCAACAGATATTTTGACATTTCAGAATCAATCATCTTTAGCTTACCCAAATTGTCAAACGAGGTCATTTCGGAACTTGATATCGAGATATTTGATATGTCTACAAGCACCAAAGGACTTGACAAATTTCTTCTTTCAACTCTCCAGCGCCAAGAGAATTCAGAGGGTTACAACATCAATGACTATTTGCGCTGGGCCCTTGACGAATCTCAAATTGGGAATTTCAACAACGAACGCCTCTTGTGGCAGAGGTATCTGGACGCGAAATCCGAAGACCTCCTCAAACCNCAATCACTTAAAATTCCTTATTTTTCCACTCTTCTTCTTGCAGGACAATCTGCTGCAAAATCATCCACTCATGTTGGACAGAAAGCGACTAAAAACGTTCCAACCATACTAACNGGATTCCGAAAACAGTACAGTGAAGACCCTGAAATTTACGGCCGTATATCTGAAGAATCATCGACAACTGAGGTGCGTCTTTCTGACCAATCTGAGAACGGTATTTGTGAACTTTTCCTCACATCTCTTGTCAAAGGAATGGAGGGAAAAACACTCTCACAAGAAATGTATTTTTCACTTAGCAAACTTTTACAACCGTTCATGCGGTATGTTTTGAGCGATGCTCGGCTTTGCCGAGAACATTATCCGTACATTCTCGAACTTCTTCTTAGCGAATTTTTCGGGCTTACATTCTCCCAAGGAATGGTAAAGGATGACGAAGACATCGTTTTCGACGAAAACCTATCACTTGATACCGAATCTTTGATACAATTCTCTCCTCCAAAGATAGACTGGATAATTACGCGAGGAGTTGGCGGAAGGATAACACTTGATGCATCACAACACGTTCTTGATCGGCTTCTTCTGCATATCTATGACCGAATCGACCACGCTGCTGTAGACTACATTTTAGATTCTGGATTTAATCTCGACCCGAAAACGAGAGCAGATATCGATACAATACTCCATACACCTTCACAGTCAGAATTTTGGGTTGAGTTGGCGGCCAAATACAAGACATGGAATTCTCTTCTTGATGCACCAACCCAAGTTCCTGCACTTGTTTTAACCGCGTTAAAACGCGAAGAGTTAAGTCTTACACTCGATTTAATGCTAAAACCATTTTCAACGAAGGAGCACAGTGTAGAAACATCATTTGACGATATTATAACATCTATCTCACAAAAAAACGATGTTCAGAGTTTCTTTGACTCCATTCTCAGTGAACCACTCATCCTCACGTACGACGAGATGTCTCCAAGAGAATTCGAGGCGCCAAATGCGAAATTATTCAACTCATCTGAATTTTGGAATCGTGTAAAGAACAGAGTATTTGCAGGTATTGACGAACAGTCACCTAAATTCAGTTCGCATTTCTCCGATAAAACGCCATTGAGAAGCACTTGGTACTACAATTGGGTGCCACAAAAAGAAGATGGAAAGCCAAATATTCTGGAAAAGCAAACACACTTCAAAACATTTTCACAATCCAATTGCATGAAATTCATCCAATCGATTTCCGAAACACTCAATCAAGCATCCAATTGGGGTAAACACGGCTCTCTTGCCATTGATATTATGTCATTTACTGATTCCATACCTAATGCAGCGGTAAAATTTTCAGAACTTTTGAAAGAAGTTCAATTGCAATTTGAGGGTGAATTAAGAAANAACCTCCGGCCAAAACAGTGGTATGAAGCATTCTTATCCGAACTCTTTAGGAACAGCAAGAGCACTAATCAACGAGAATTAAATTCATACAGAATGGACTCAAACTCATCAGAAATATTAGAAACGAACCTCATAACACTCTTCCAAATCGTGAATGAATACTATTCAAACACATCGAATGTAAATTCCNAGAAACCTCAATATCAAAGAGAATTGTATGTTGATTGCCTGTATAGGAATATTTTGTTATTCGCTCCAAAGATTTTTTCAGATTTAGGTGGCGGTAAGAGTGCAGAGCAAGCAAAATATCTGGAACGAAAGCAAGCATTTGCAAAACAATTCGCCTCACTTATTGAAACCCTTCCAACGACGAAAGAAGAGCTCGAAAAAGCAATGAGGGAGGACAGTGATGTACTTTTATTGAATAGGATTCCAACCATGATTTTTGATTTCGATGTATCTCCTCGCGAGCCAAGAAAACGGCAATATAGGAATTCAAAAAACAAATCAACGAATTCTCCAAATCCAGGTCAGAATTTTGGTGAATGGCTTGCCATAGTTCTTTTTGCGTCTTTAGAAAACTGCTTGAAGGAGCAAAATTGCCAAATTCAAATTCAAGGCAAAAAGCTCCATTCTCCAGCCTCGGAAGAAGTCATCACTAAATTAAAAATTTATTTCGAACTTTTCTTTGAAAAATCCGACCCGAACGCATTTTTTTCAATGTTTTACTCAATGCTCAACTGTGGGAATTACCGAACTGGAGACTCTCTTGAGGCAATTGGCGTTCTCACTCCAGTTAGATCTTACTTTAATATATCACGCAGAACGGCATTTTTTATTAGTTCCATGACACAATTAATTGACTCGATTGACAACAAACCCCCAGGTTTTTTGCAAGCAAGAAATACCCCCCCCATCTCATATCACCCAGTCTATCTTTCACGTTCAGAAAGCGGTATAGATTACAGGAAGGATTTTGCGGTTAATGCCCAAGAATGGGAAAGAATACGCAACACCAACTTGTCAACTTCAGAACTGGCAGCCGAACTCCGTTTATCNGAGAATGTTATTTCCAAAGTCCGTAAATACAAGAGTTCAANCAATGTCAACCTCATTCCATTTGAAATGGAGTATTCTCGAACTGGTAAAAATCAATATTCTTCTATCCATCATCCAAGAATGGCAGCTTTCGACATCGCAGTTCCAATATATTCTCCTTCAGAAAATCAAGAATTTCAAACCGATAAATCAACTCATTCACATCGAGATTGGATTATCAAAAACATCGACGGTTTATCCCAGGCATACAAGGGTAAAGAGAAACAGAGGCGTCGGTTAATCCGCCACATATGTCATGGTGTAGCAAATTCGTTTATTGACAAAAATTATCCAGTAGCTTACACAGATAATCAAGTTTCGATTGGTAGAGCACTTGCGATATCCCACCTTCGTACTCCAGAATTTAAGGACCACCCACATTTAGAGAATCATCAACTTGATTGGAGAATGATGTATGAAATGATGCGAATCGGTTTTCATTCCAAAGACACTTTTGATACATTCGTGGAAAAGACATCAAAAGAAATCACTAAAATCGCCTCCTCTAACCCTATTTCATTCATGCATTTCCTTTCACCACCTCAGGTCGATGAGAGTTGGCTGATAGATGACTTATTGGATTTAGCCGCCGAACTTAATGTGGAAATGCCCACAACCCCTCTAAAAGACGATTTCATTGAAGCCTTAAGACGCGGCACGGGCGATGAGGTTGATGAAAGTCAAACCATATCCCAATTAGTACAAAAACTGGAATCGTTGAACATTCAAGTACCTCAAGCACCAACAAAATCTACCTACTTAGGAATTCTCATCCCCGCACTGGAAACTTTATCCTCAACCCGAAAACCATTGTTCGAGTTGAATGAATTTTACAACGCCTTGAAGAACCCAATACAATATTTATTTGCAGATTTAGAAATTTTCCAACAACAGGATTTCACCAACTCAAAATCAGGTAACACTATTTTACCCGCGAATATCACTCCNGAAATGCTCTTTTTCTACAGCACTGATGCAATGAACTACAAAGAAAGAGAAGTAAAGAATTCCGAATCCGGAAAAAGAGCATTGCGTCGGTCAGACCTAGCGCCTTTAGGGGAGGCTCAACGGGAAAGTTACAACCGCCAAATCCTCTCAGGATTCGTCCATTATCTTATGTTCAAGGCCGGCTATCGCGTTGAAGGAGAAATCGACAATTCAGTCGAAATTGAAGACCTCGTTTTCACAAAATACAAGGGCGATGAAGAAGAGTGATTACAGGAGCTCGAACCTCAACTTTAGCAAGAGTTCACAGGTACGCATTCCGAATAGGTTGCTCATCGAGATGGAAGAATGAGTATGTCGCCCACCAAGTGATTGTATCCAATGCATCAACGAGATTACTGGTACCACTTCGCTCTTCACCGTAATCCTTNCCGGTCGTGTCCATCCAATCGACCATTTCATCGATTGTGTCGCAGGTTTGGTGATAACACCAATACCCATCAACAAGCCCTCCAAAGCCCATAGTTACGGTTCCTAAATTGTCTTGGAATGTCGCATGGTCTGAACGTGCAGTCGTGTCTTCGTAGACAATAATTTCAGGACGGTCTTTGGCCAACCAATCATCAACTTTCCATGTTTCAGCATCATAACCCGTGCCAAGAAGTGGAGACATTTGTTCCTCAACACCGATGGCATCAGAACCAATCCACATCGCTAAACCAACCATTTCCGGTTGGTTCATGACATCATGATCTAGGCTCGGGCCGATATACACCCTCATTGGCCAAACCTCCTCGTCTTTTGGATACCCATCAGGGTCGATTTCAGGTTGAGGGTCACAACCTCCTTCTCCTCCACCGTGTCCATTTCCACACGGTGCGCCACCGCCGCCAGGCCAGTTTACTCCAGCCATGTCAAGGTTGACATAATTGGTAACTTCAACTTCAGGGTTGTCTTCTTTCACCCAGTAATCGGTCCAAAAATCACTTCCTCTTTTTCCTCCTTCTTCACCAGACCAGAGGCANAAAACCATTGTATTGCGAGTTTCATAACTCGCCATTGCTTCAGCAACACTGAGCACCATACTGGTTCCAGCGGTGTTGTCGTAAGCCCCAACTCGAGTACCGTATGTTCGACCAAAGATGTGTGGGTCCAACATACCACCGTTTACCGGAGGAGCAATATCAAAGTGGGCACCGAAAACCATCCATTTATCCGGATTAACGCTTCCAAAACGATACCCGCAGATATTGTACGCTTCTGGATTTTGTGCGCCAGTCATCAAAGATTCGTAAACGAATCTCTGCGTAATCACCTCGAGCCCGAAATTTTCTAGCGTTTGAATAAGATATTGTGCAGCATCTTCGTATGCAGCATTACCTTGACCAGCCCACCTGTCTAAATAACCTACAGCGCCATCAATAGCATCGGTTGGGTCNGGTGTATCGTCTGACATTACGTTGATGTAATTGAAAACGGTCCTTCCATCAACGAGTCCCATCGAATGCCTCCCCCCATCTGCTTCAGCATACGCAGCTGCCATTTGCCGTTGAATTGGAACGGTAACGGCAGTAACTGGCCCACCACTAAGATTGGACTGGGTAACNGTGTCAATACTTTCATTGACGCCAGCAACTCTTGAAACACCAGGGTTGTCATCCATTGCAAAACCATCTCGAGCGTACCACGACCTCCATGATTCGTCAATCGTTCGCACCGGCCAGTTTTCACGCCCGTATTCCCCAACAAGAATAACTGCAGTATCGGTTCTAGGGGGTGCTAGAATTTGCAAAAGAACGGAATCGCCGGCACTCAAATCAACAACAGTCGAATTTTGAACAAACCCAGTTTCTTCGTTTTGGATGAGGTATGGGATAAAAGCCGACATATCCTTGTCAGCACTGATTGTTACGCCTTGAAAGACACCACCAGAGAGAATCGCAGGCGTAACAACCACATCATTCTCGCTAATGATTTCAGGTTCGTTTTCTCCGAAGCAGCCGGATATCGGTGCAAGGAACATAAGGCTGACAAGCAAAATAGCCTGCAAAACTCTGGACCCCGCCATATCCCGTGCTCACATCACCCCTTACTCAAACCTACGCCCGTTTGCGCAAGGTGTGGCGAAGTTGNACTTTCACATAAAACGACACAAAATGGAAATAAATTACCATAATCATGTAAATTAATCCATTTTTCCATCATTATCTTACAATTCTTTGATATAGTAGCGATGACGATGATGAAATGATAACATGACAGAGAATACCAATTGTTCTTTCGAGGTCCATTTTATTGTTCAGCCAACCGACAAAGCCGCAAAAAAGCCAATCCGAATTCCGTATTTATGGGCGAATTTGGTTGTCGTTGACGATTTTGACAANAAATGCCCATTGATTGAGGGCTGAGTTATTTAGACTCCAACTCTTCTCTCAACTGCTCTTCCCCATCGCCATAAGAAGCATTCCGCTCTCTCTGGATGCTGAAAATGAGCATGATGCTGCCGATTACAGATACGCCTAATGTGAGTTTTAACACATCATTTGTAGTCACTTGATACCCAGATTCTGATTGCACTGTCTCCTCCTCATCCAAGCACCCTACTCCAAAACAATCACCGACAGTTGGAACTCCTGGCTCTTCATGTATGTCAGGATGAACCGTAATGGAATAATTCCATGTTTCAAGAACGGTTCCGTTTAAAGCTCGCTCAATTTGATACAGATACACACCTCGCGAACTTGAATTAAANACNTATTCATGCGAAACAGCACACATTTCATCGACCAATGAACCGTTCTCATCCAATTCACACGTACGAGTCAACCACTTCGAGACATTGTCGTCAACGTCACTGTAATTTCCATTTTGATTCAAATCAAGCAGCACCCGCATCGAGATATTTTCCGTATTGTCTCTCATCCGAAAGACAACACTGTTGCTTTCCACAAACGATGGGTCAGTAATATTCCCAGGGCGCACATCATCTTCTACCAGTATGACATTTAATGTCTCTTGTTCGTGAGCAGAGATGTTTGGAAACAGCAGAAGCAGGCACAGTGAGAGGACAACCATCTCTCTGCGTGCTTTCTGCGCCATGACTTACCGATTCAACCTTCACATAAAGACAAAACGGATAACCGCTTCGGCTCGTCCATGGGGGCAAAGGAGGTAGGCCTTGGAATCATGATAGTGATGCTGCTCGGCTCAGCTACGCTGTTGACTTTCGGCACCTCATCTACATCAAAACAGGCTCCCGAACAGTCACAATTTGTCGACCCACTCTTTCAAGGAGAAGGGCACGACCATTCGAATGCCTCACAACATATCGCTGGAACGGACAATATGGAATTGTTAGACTACAATTCTCTTACCACGACAGGAAATGCAGAGGTCCAAGTTGCCACAACTCCCGATGGCCACACTTACGCTTATCTTGCAGGATGGAATGACATGCACATTGTCGATGTAAGTGACCCCAGCAATTCAACCGTAACTGGAGTTTACAACGATCCAAATACCCAAGTCCTTGATGTAAAATATCTGGAATACAATGGCAGGGAGTACATCCTTCAACAAAACCAACTTATCGACCCTGGAAATTCTGATCCAAATGTCGGTGAATGGAATGACCCTGCTCAAGTATCTGTCACCCTTATTGACGTCACCGACAAAACCAATCCAACTTGGATAGATTCGTGGTATGATGTTGATCATCCAAGCGGCCCCCACAATCTTTACACACAAATGATTGACGGCGAATGGTATCTTTTTGTTGCAAATCCAGACTATGAAGAATGCAACGATGCAATTGGTGAGGCATGCGGTGGTGTGACAATTGCTCATATGAATCTCGATGGGTCAGCGGCGCGGAATTTACAAGGTGTTCCTGCAGCAGGATTAGGACACACAATCGTGAAAGTTGGCGAATATGAAGTTGCTTGGGAGGCCACCAATGGCGGATGGATTTACATCCATGACATGACTGTGCAATTGTGGCCAGGAGAGGACCCTACCGACCCGCGTTATGGTCACACATTCATCTATGGTAGCTACTGGGAGGCTGGACTAAGAATTGCAGACGTAACCAATGTTCCTCATCCAGTGAATTCTCCAGAAGAATACCTCGTACACGCCACCCTCTGTAAAACTGGCTTTGGCAATCCAGTTCAGTGCAGATGGCGTGCTGAAGAAGTGGGTCAATGGATGGAATTTTTGGATATGGATGAAGATGGACTTCCAGACAGCGGCACCAATGGAAATGAGAACGGTGGACGAGTTTCCTACATCCATTATGCCGAACCATTCCCGACTATGGTTGACCTTTCTCATGTCGGATATTCTGATGAACCCGTGCATTTAGTTACCGCAGCAGTCGAGGTATTGTCGACCAATGTTGGAACTGGAATCATCTATTTACTCGATACAACAGATTACACTATGGTTGACGGGCAATTGAAATTCCAACCAAAACTCATTCGAGACTGGGAAATACCGTGGGCCAGTGAACACTGTTACGGTGCCGATTGTGAAGAACATCCGAACAGCGATGAGTGGTTGTTGTTTTCTCCACACAATCTTGACAGCGCTTATTTCGTTACCAACGAGACAACCGATCAAAGCCACGGTGGAGGCTGGGACGGGCGCCTCTACATTTCACATTACCATGCTGGACTTTGGGTCATTGATATCGAAACATTGGTCGATCCAACCGACCCCAACGATAGAATTGGCACACATTTCGAGGCCACAGTAGGTTGGTATTTGCCGCATGGTGAAGACGGCACTCCGCTTGATTCAAGTTTCTACGACTTTGGGTGGGTACCGTTTTTATGGGCAGTCGAACATCACAACGGAGTCACCTACGCTTCGTGTATTTCAACAGGACTTTATATCGTTCAACTTGAAGCAGATATTGCTTATCTNGGGCAACTGATTTGAGGTGTTAATATGTATTTTCAGAGAATATTTGTGGTTTTGATGTGTCTACTACTTACCTCCGGATGCGTAGGTTCAGATGTTGTTGAAAATGAATTTCACGGTGAAGAGATTCGACCTATCGTTGCGGTTCAAGACTTTACGCTTGTCGATAATGCAGGTAACGATTGGAATTATGCTGAACAAACCGATGGTAAAGTAGTGGTTGTTGCATTTTTGTTTACCAATTGTATTGATATTTGTCCGATTGTAACTGAAAACTTGCGATGGGTGCAAAGTCAACTGACTGAAGAGGAGTACAACAACACACAATTTGTGACCATTACCGTTGACCCGTGGAGTGACGATACAACCGCTCTGTCTGAATGGATGTATTATCGTAACCTCACATGGCCTCATTTAACATCATCATCAACAGAAGACGGCTCACCAACGTTTGATGCACTTAAGTCGGTTTGGGAAAACTTTGCAGTAGGCTTGTGGATTGAAGAAACCCCTTCGAATCAAACCAATACATCTGCACGACACCATCCTGACGCCTACAGCGTTAATCACTCAACAGGTACAGTACTTGTTGATTCAAACGGCATGCAACGAGTGTGGTGGGGGGATAACGATTGGATAGTCGACCTGGTACTGGCCGACATTCGGGAACTTCTCGATGAAAGCTAAATCTTACTATTATGACCCTGAAAACCTTCATTTCATAAAATCCTACAGATAAATAATCTTATACGAATTTCTCAAAACCGTCCCTTAAAGTAAGAATTATTAGAGATTCCACCCATCTCTTTATCATAACATCTCTCGAGATTGGGACATGGAAGAAGATGATGAAGTAGCAATCGGACTGTCTGCGATAATGAAATTGACAGGTTCCCTCCCACTTGTTATTGGAATAATGATATTAATTTCACCAAGAACAGTTCTTGCAGTTGGNCCACATTTGACGGAGTATGGCATTTANGTTGGTTCGTTTGTCGCTGCTCTGGCAATTATATTTGGATTGACNCATTGGTTAGTAGCGATTTATGTCAAAGAGAATCTCCATATTTTCGGACGCTTCTTTGTTTTAGGTCATGCACTGATTGGATTACTAGAAATGTATGGCTGGGCGTCAGGTCTCATTGATTTCGAGCCCAAATACCTTTTCGGCACTATGTTCCCCTTCGCCGCCGCTTTCACATTGTTGATGTATTCAATAAAGCCCGATAACTCAATGAGTGATGAAATTCGTGCAACAGTNCAAGATTAGTCGATAATAGATTCGAAACTTATCCAAAAACCCACTAAAATAGTTACAGGACTGCTAAAGATAAAATTAGAATTTTGTGAGAANGTATAGCAACATTGAGACACTGAGAATAGCGTTGACCGTTCGAATTCTATTCCAGCGATTCCATGGGATTTCAAAACCAACACGNGATAAAGCGGCTTCAGATTCCTCTAACGACTCAATGTCTAATTCTTGTACAGAATTGTTTAGGGGTATGTTAAATCTAAACGTCGGCCATTGAACTCCAAATAGATACAGAATTGATGCACATACGAGGAGATATATTTGCGCTCCACTAAGGTACATTATTCCCATAACTAATGTGGCAATTATAGAAAGTATCGAACCTGCCCAAACGAGAATAAAGAGAGGTTGATTATTTTGTATGATTCCATCCATATGTTTGAATGCCAAAAGATATTCTCTGTCAGCGAGTTTTGCAATNCCAGGCATTACAACAATCGCAAATCCAAATAAGAGCCCTGCAACTAACGAGCAGAACATTATCGATAACATGAGCGCTATGTGTAAAGGCTCCATGTTTGAGGCCAATCGAATACGTTAACAGTTCTTCCCATGGGAATTACCCGTTATCGGGTTCTGTGGTCTCCCATCCATCGGTATTTTCGAGGTCTTTTCTGATTTGAGACCCGATGTTAAGTGGTTCCATTGTTTGTCGCATATCATTCAACGCCCGCTGCATGATTGCTTCTCCCAATTCTTCATGAGTTTGAGGGAGGCGGTCGGCGGCGATTTCTTGGAAAATACTCTCTGGTTTGTGTGCTCCACTGTGGTAAATGATACGGGCCGCATAACTCGAGTACGACACCAAAAAAGTCACTATAGCTAGCAACAAACCGATAATTATGGCTGAACCTACAATGCTTTTGACGTGCACAAGAAGAAGCATGCACCACCACATCGCCATGCCGTACATAGAGCAGACCACGAGATAATCAGGTATCATAGCCAAGCGGCCAGTGGGCCCCCTCGCACTGACAATGGCCCGGAAGTTGTCATCATCCACGGCCGAATATACGCCGTGAACAACCAGAAGACAGTTGAGGTGAACGAAATTAATGACAACGATGACACCCCCCATAATCATGGCCCACCAAGCCAAACTTGTGTAAGGAGTCGAGGACCAGTAGAAATCCTTTGACTCTCCAGTTAGCAGATTGAAGAACAAAGACGCATTCATTGCTAGCACCAAAACTGCCGCCAGAGTGTTAACTTCCCAAACCGCTTTGTAACTCTCTTTGAGCGTTTTTCCACTCGGATATGCTTCGTTGTAAGCATCTTTCCACAAACGGCGATGGTCAATGGGGTAGAACCATTCGAGGATGGGGACGAGTTTGAAGAAATTNCGAATCGGNCGNTTTTGAAACATTTCAGAAGGTTTCTCATTGTCGCTCATAGAGGTGCCACAGAACCTCTCTGTTATGAAATTACAGCATTTTTTGCGGAGCATTCCCTTTTGAAAACCCAAGCGACAGGCGTCTCACACGTGGGAGTACAAAGGGTTCTAGCAAGTTTCACTTCGCCTCAAAATTGACTTTTCGATTTAATCTATTCTGTATCTGAATTTATTCCAGTGTTCATATCTCCTACTATGGAACTATCCTGAATGTTATAAGTAATATTTTGCACTATTGTCACATTTTTCCCTGCGTCTTCTAAATCCTGTTTTAAATCATTATCATGTGTTTCCATTGTAGAAAATTGTTCCTGATTTTGAGTGGTTCCAGAAGATTGCGTATCAGTAATTTCTGTTTCTTCAATAAATTTCTGTTTACTAACAATTTTCTCCGCTAATTCATCCAAATCCGATTCTTTTTCCTTATTTCGAAGAACCAAATACAACAGCAACGATATAAGTGAAATAATTAATGCAGAGATTTCCACAATGTCCATTGCAGTGTCCCAGTTCTCATCTTCAGATCCTGCATCTACCTCATTACTGTCTGACTTTACGGGTTGTTTGTATTGAAGTTCGAATGAGATGTTGTCTTGGGACGTAGCAAAGAACATACTTCCGGGATAGTGGGCAATAATTCTCCAAACGCCTGGACACGGTTGTCCTTCACAGGTTCTACCTTCAAATTCCCATTCAAAGCGCGCTATTCCCTGTTCGTTAGTTGTTGAATTTATTACTAATTCGGTAACCCATTCTTCGCTGTAAGAATAATACTGACATTGGAAAGACACCTTTTCGAATTCAATGGCGAGGTCGAGCCTATCTCTTGATAATACCACCTCTCCTACAACCAATTCACCTCCTGAAAGGCCATTTTCGTCAACATAACTCCATGATTGATACACTTGAATGTCGGCTCGGCTTCTTACGAGAACAACTATGTCCATGTGAGAACCATTCAATGTATCGCTAGAATCTTCACCACACCCTCCATAGTTACTCAAATCTTCTGTTGGCTCATAGGCCACACGGAGTACACGGAAACCTTCGAGCATACCGCCAGTAGTCTCAACCCCTCTCAGAGACGGATTTTGACTTGAGTTCCCACTAAACCACTCAATCATTCCATCTAATTCATTTGTATTTATCGAGGAAATTGGACGAATGTTTTCTTGTGGATTAATATAGATATTTAGGCACTTATCTCCGACAGGTTGGCCATTTGATTGAGACAAAATCGCATCAATATGGAAACTTTCTTTTAGATACAATACTGGGAATTCAGTCCCATTATTTGGTGCAATGAAGGTTTCGACACCAGATTTGAAAGGTCCAATTTCGGTTACATTAATGCTTGTTGAAGAACCGTCATCGCGGCCTTGTGTATATTTTATGAGGTCGCCACTGATTTGCATATTATTAGAGGGAAAGAATGTAGGATAAATGGGGATTAACAAGAAGCAAGTGATAATTAAGACCAGATGTAACTTCCTTTCCATAAGTCAACTGATGCATTGCATCCATATGACAATTGCCCAATTAATAACAAGATTTTGATTTAGAAGGATATTTTATCTTATGAGTGGTTGAAACAACCGACATATCATTTCATGAAATCGCAAGGGTTCTCTCAAACACCTCAAGACATTATGGAAGAGTACAATGGACGTTCAGCCCCCCAGTACACTCGCTACCCTTGTAACAAGCGTTTCATCAAAGGGTATACAGAGAGTATAAAG
>NYZH01000046.1 GCA_002687075.1 Methanobacteriota archaeon | reverse complement strand
GCCTGGATTTGCATGGTCGGGAAAAATCAGTGGATTGTCGGTTGCGCTGTTTAATTCAATGGCCAGCGTTGATTGCAGGGCCAGCAGACGTTCATAGACAGCACCATGCACTTGAGGCGCACATCTGAAAGAATACGCATCTTGAACTTGGTCACAGTTTGCATGTGATTCGACAATAGGAGAATTTTCAAGAATTTTTCGAATCCGAGAAGATACTAGCATTTGGCCAGGGTGAGGTCTTGCATCGTGGACACGCTTATCGGATGGTTTGACGCTGGCTTTTCGTGCCTCAATCGATGCCGCAAGGCATAAATCCGCATATACAAGCAAATCCGCAAGCCTACGTTCTGAAAGCGACAGATAACTGCAAATCTGACTGGTACCATTAATCAGTGAAAGTCCATCTTTCGCCCTGAGTTCAAGCGGTATTAGGCCGTGTTCTTGAAGTTGAATTGCAGTATTTTCGACATCTCCATCAGCAGACAATACATGACCTTCGCCAATCAAACTTAGCGCCATGTGAGATAAGGGGGCCAAGTCGCCACTCGCACCGAGACTCCCAATGCGTGGAATGGCGGGGATGATATCGTAATTGAGAAAGTCAACCAGTTGATTGAGTACATCTGGATGCACTCCTGAATTCCCTTTGGCAAGTGAATTAATCCTTACAGCCATCATAGCACGTACCGATTCCTTGCTCATCAAATCTCCAATTGCAGTTGCATGAGAGCGAACAAGGTTCACCTGGAGTTTCGTCAAATCACTTGGAGAAATCGATTGGTGAACTAAGGCGCCAAATCCAGTATTGATTCCGTAGACTGTTTCGTTTTCTGAAAGTATACGCTCGACTACTGAACGTGCAGATTGGACCCTAATCAGAGCGTCAGGGGAAATCGACACGGTGGTTTTACCGAGTGAAATAAGTGAAACTTCACTGGAAGTAAGCGTAAATCCATCGAGCGAAATATCTTTCATTTTCATTCACCACCATCTCTCATAAATTCAAGAGTTTGTTCATCGACGTGCTGAGGTAATGTCACTCGAAGCAGAGGTTCAGCATCCATCGCACGTCGTATAGCAAATTCAGCCTCGGTATTGCGGGCCCATGCTCTACGTGCAACGCCGTTGTTTACATCCCAATGCAACATTCGTTGAAGTTTTCTTTCGCATTCTTCTGAGCCATCAATGAGCATGCCAAAACCCCCGTTGATAACTTCACCCCAGCCAACGCCTCCACCATTGTGCAGGCTAACCCATGTGGCTCCACGAAAAGCATCACCAACGAAATTTTGAACTGACATATCAGCAGTCAGAATGGAGCCATCGCGTATATTCGCAGTCTCGCGGTATGGGCTATCGGTCCCAGATACATCGTGGTGGTCTCTGCCTAGCACGATTGGAGCGCTAATTCGTCCATCTCCAACTGCCTTATTCATTGCTGAAGCGATACGTCTTCGTCCTTCGTCATCGGCATAGAGAATACGTGCTTGACTACCTACGACCATGTTGTTCGTACCAGCACTCCGAATCCAGCGAATATTATCGACAAGCTGCTGTCGAATTTCAACTGGTGCAGACTCAAGCATATCCTCAAGAACTTCACAGGCAATATCATCAGTGAGTTGTAAATCATCTGAATTTCCTGAACAGCAAACCCATCGGTATGGTCCAAATCCATAATCGAAACACATGGGACCCATGATGTCTTCAACGTAACTGGGGTATCGAAATGACTTCCCATCTTTCGACATCACATCTGCGCCTGCCCTACTGGCTTCCAACAAGAAAGCATTTCCATAGTCCCAAAAATACATTCCAGCGTCTGCCAATTTATTCACTGCATCTGCGTGCCTACGCAATGTCGATCTTACTTCATTTGCAAAACGTTCTGGGTCTTTAGACAACATTTTCGATGCTTCATCAAAAGAAAACCCTGCAGGAAAATAACCCCCTTGAAAGGGATTGTGAAGACTCGTTTGGTCGCTACCCAAATCAATTCGTATTCCTCGAGCAAGGATTCTCTCCCATAAATCAACAATATTGCCAATAAAGCCAATTGAAATCGGTTTTTTAGCCTCAGATGATTCAACCATTAGAGAAATGGCTTCGTCGACATTTTCACAAACTGTTGAAAGCCATCCTTGTTCAAGTCGTTTGTATGCAGCGTGAGGATTCGATTCGGCTACAATACAAGACGCTCCTGCAATTACAGCCGCTTTGGCTTGTGCACCTGACATTCCCCCAAGACCAGAGGTGACAAAAGTGACCCCTTCAAGACCTTCGTCACCTTGAAGGCCAAGATGATTACGTGCAGCATTTAACAAAGTGATTGTGGTTCCATGAACAATTCCTTGAGGGCCAATGTACATGTAAGAACCAGCAGTCATTTGACCGTACTGAGTCACACCTAAGGCATTCATTCGCTCATAGTTTTCAGGAGTTGATGCATTAGGAATCATCATGCCGTTTGTCACTATTGCCCTAGGTGCATCGAGGTGAGAAGGAAACAGGCCCATTGGGTGTCCCGAATACATAACAAGAGTTTGTTCATCTGTCATTTCAGAGAGATACTGCATAGTTAATCTGTACTGGGCCCAATTTTGGAATACAGAACCATTTCCCCCATAGGTGATCAGTTCATGAGGAAATTGGGCAACTTCTGGGTCAAGATTGTTTTGAATCATTAGCATGATGCTTGCAGCTTGTTTTGACTTCGCAGGATACGCATCCAATGGGTGTGCGCGCATTTCGTATTGAGTCG
This sequence comes from Methanobacteriota archaeon, assembly GCA_002687075.1. Classification (GTDB taxonomy): domain Archaea; phylum Thermoplasmatota; class Poseidoniia; order Poseidoniales; family Poseidoniaceae; genus MGIIa-L1. Next base: position 12,309 of record NYZH01000046.1, on the reverse strand, counting down.
GGCGAAATCTACGCATAATAATTCGACCGAAGGTGGACAGTTCCTCGAGAAATTCAGGAGCCAGTACTGCGTGATGTTTTTGTTCAAAATAGCGTAGCGCATTTCGAAGAGCAAGCACTTTTTCATCACTGGTTAAAATTTGACGGCGTTGGGGGGCATGGTCCACTGAATCATCGATGCCAGGGTGGTCCGGTAGAGCATCAGGGATGCCCTCTGCAATGTGGGCTCTTAACACACTAAACTCATCGCCCATGGGATGCGCTTGGAGTGGTTGTCCTTGAGGATTCGTATTGCAGAATCTCTAATCTTGAGAAGAATTAATGCGAATGTTTTCTTTCGGAGACCATAGAGTAAATATCATTCCAGAAAGCATCATCAAGAGTGAGAAAGATAGGAATCCATTCTGCAAGTTGAGAACGCCGTATTCAAGCATGAATCCTGCAGACGCGCTCGAGATTGAAAATGCAATCGACATAATGAGCATATCAATTGAGAAAACCCTACCTCTAACTTCGTCCTCAACCCACATTTGGGTCAAAATAGTAGAGAGTACCCAATTTGCACCACTTGCAGAATGGGCCAGCATAATCAAAAGAACGGTGAGCCATAGATTGAAACCGAGCGTCAATCCTACCATGAAATAAAACAAACCAGAAAGAACGACCAATTGGCCAATCAACAACGGCCATTTTTCTTCATTCGTCAAGAATTTACGAGCCATAATTGGGCCGATACCAGTGCCTATCCCGCGTGCAAAGAAGAACAAGCCAAATCCAATTGCGATACCAAAACCATCAACATTCGAGCCAGCAACTACCAGGAATACACCAGCTAAACCTCCGCCAGCTACATTCCATGACGCTTTAGCAAACACTATTCGAAGTAGTCTTGACTCTCGCAAAGTCCTTTTCACACCGTTTCGAATATTCGAAAACGCGGTTTTCAATAAAGGTCCTTTCATTTCATCTGAAATTGACTGTGGTAATGCAATCGGTGCAAGTAGAATAGCACTCAAAAGAAAAGTGAAGGAATCAATGATGAATGCGGCATCTGTTCCGTATAAATCGACCACAATCCCACCTAGCATTGCACCGATGCATAGTGCTGATGACCAAGAGGCTGCATCAAGTGCATTTGCAGTCGAAAGGTTCTCTTTTGAGACAATGTTTGGTAGTGCTGCACGTTCGGCAGTCACGTAAGCTCCGTGTAAGAGCATCATTAAACCTGAAAGCCATAACATCCACCATATGTCCTCTGGGCCGTTTACCAAGAGGAAACATAGTGCAAGAACCACTTGAGCGAGGTTTGAAACTATCATTATTGATTTACGATTAATTCTGTCTGCTAAGAGGCCACTGATTGGTTGCAACAAAGCAAAACAGAGCATTCGAATTGTAAACAAAATGCCAAGAAGGAATTCAGACTCAGTATATTTGAAAATCAGCAAGAAAAGTGCAATTGTGTTGAACCATTCACCGAGCATTGATGTAACCGACGCAGTCCAAAGTCGTCTATACTGCTTGTTGCTCTTCAGCAATTCAAGATAGCCTATCTTGGTCATTCTTCTTCATCTCCTAAATGGTTTGATGAATCAGTGGAAAAACTAACTTCAACCCATTTTGATGTTGGAGTATTTGATATGTCTGCCGTTGAATCAAGAGGGACCAGAACGTTAGCCTCTGGGAAATACGTTGCCACATTACCTCTGGGTATGTCATAAGCGACTATTTGCCAGCCGTCTGAACTTCTCTCTTCACCAGAAAAATGACTCGTAATCTTGACGATTTGTCTGTTTTTCCATCCTCTTTGGGTCATATCCAAAGCATTCATGAGCACCACCCTTCGGTTACCGCTAATGCCGCGATATCTGTCATGGACATCGTAAACTGTAGTGTTGTATTGATCGTGAGAACGAAGAGTCATCATGACGAATCTGCCATCGCTTGGATGAACATTTGGCAAATCATGTGTCGTAAAATGCGCTTTACGACTTGGTGTGTCAAACGACCGAGTATCCCGTGGCGGATTAGGTAAAAGAAAACCATTTGGCTGACGAACTCGCTCATTGTAATTCTCAAACCCATCGAGACAGGTTTCCATTAAATCCCGTATTTCATCGTAATTATCGATAAGAGTGTCCCATTTAATGTTGGAATCTGGAAGAATTTTACTTGCAAGTTGGCCGACAATCCATGGTTCACTGCGTAGTTCGTCCGAAGCAGGAGGCAACTTTCCAGTGGATCTGTGTACGACGCCCATGGAATTTTCAACAGTGACAAATTGGGCTACGGAACGCTGCAGATCCAGTTCCGTTCTTCCCAAGCATGGAAGAATCAATGCCTCGTTACCAGTAACCAAGTGAGAACGGTTCAGTTTTGTAGATACTTGGACGGTTAATCCTACATTACGAATTCCATCGGCAGTCGCAAGTGTATCTGGTGTGGCGGAAATGAAATTGCCGCCCATACAAAAAAAGACATCAACATCACCTCTCCGCATTGCATGTATTGCGTTGACAACATCGAAACCGTGCTCCATAGGCATTTCTGTATCCAATCCTTTCGACATTTTGTGCAAAAAGGATTGAGGAGGTGCCTCCCAAATTCCAACAGTGCGGTCTCCTTGAACATTGGAATGTCCGCGAACAGGACAAAAGCCCGCACCGGGACGACCAACATGGCCTCCGAGCAACAATAAATTCACCACTTCTTGTATGACTGATACACCATTCGGCTGCTGTGTAAGTCCCATTGCCCAGCAAGCAATTGTAGCTTTCGACCGTGCAATAACCTCACCAACTTGGCGGATATTTGGCTCCAGAAGACCCGAATCAGCCTCAATTGTTTTCCAACTCACAGCGCGTGCTTTTTCAAGCATTGACTCAATACCTACTGTGCTGGATTTTATGAATTCCTCATCAAAAAATCCCATTTCATCGTGGACTTTAATGAAACCTTTGAGTAAAGCCGCGTCTCCACCAATACGAACCTTAAGGTGATAGTCTGAAAGTTGAGTGGAGGAGAGATTCATTTTCATGTAATCTTGTGGGTGTTTAAATCGCTCAAGACCAGCTTCAGGTAGCGGATTAATGTGTACGATTTTTGCACCCCGTTTTTTTGCATCACGCAAAGCAGTCAACATTCTTGGGTGGTTCGTGCCTGGGTTTTGTCCAATAACGAGTATGACTTCAGAACGATTGAAATCATCAAGATGCACAGTTCCTTTTCCGATGCCAATAGACTGACCAAGACCTTTGCCGCTCGATTCATGACACATGTTCGAACAATCAGGTAGGTTGTTTGTACCTATGCTCCGAACCATTGCTTGGTACAAGAAAGCGGCTTCGTTGCTTGTGCGGCCTGAAGTATAGAAGACCGACCTATGAGGGTTATCCATTGCTTGAATATGGCTCGCAATAAGTTCAAACGCATCATCCCATGAGATTTCTGAGTAGTTTGAAGCACCCGGTTTGAGATGCATTGGATTGGTAATGCGGCCCTGCTTGTTCAACCACATGTCACTTTTTTGAGATAATTCTTGAACAGTGTATTTACTGAAAAATTGAGGTGTGACTCGCCGGGTTGTGGCTTCATCAGCAACGGCTTTCGCACCATTTTCACAGAATTCAAATTGAGTGCGATGAGAGGGGTCGGGCCAAGCACAACCTGGGCAATCGAAACCAGATTGTTGATTTACCATAGTAAGGGTACGAAGAGTTCTCGGGATGCCCATGTTTTTTAGGCCGTGCTTTAGGGATGAAGTGACAGCAGGAATTCCTGCGGCCAATTTCTTTTTTTTCGATATCTTGAGCGGTAAAGGGTCATCGGGAGTCTCCGCTCGAACACCTTCTCTCATACGCCCACCAAAGTTCCCTGCACGGGGGGGTTCTCAAGGGTTTTCGTTAAGAAAGTGGGTAAGACCGCCAATTATCACACATGAGTCTTGCTTCATAAAGGAGAAAATACGCAACCCAAGTTCACGTGCCGTATCAGCCGCTAGTGACGAACATGCACCAATTGAGACTATGGAGCCAATGCCTGAACGGGCTGCTTTAGCAACAATATCCCAACCACATCTACCTGATAATAGTAAAAATTGTTTTGAAATATCGATACGGGATATCAGTGCGTGTCCAATCGACTTGTCAACAGCATTGTGGCGGCCAATATCCTCAGACAAACATTGCAGACCCTCTTCATGATTCCAAAGTGCAGCAGCATGCATGCCTCCAGTTTGCTGAAAACCTAACTGCGATGATTTCATATCCTGTAAAGCAGCAAATAATTCATTGTGATTGTATTCGGGATGCGGTTGAATGAAATGTTGAATTCCTTTGTTGAGTTCCAACAGATTCTCGCCATCACAAGCGCCGCATGAAGTGGTGACGAGGGTGGGTAGATTGGTCTCTTTGGTCAATTCACCATGACCATAGATTTTGTACGAGAGTTCATTCTCACGAGATAGAGTAATCTTTGTTTCACGGAAGTCTCCGTACCCTTCAGAAAATAAGTGCCCAACGTAAAGTTGCTCAAGTTGAAGAGGAGTTCCCAAGAGGCTCGTTATTCTCTCATCGTTCACATGAATTTGAAGAAGAGATTCGAAGGCGAGTACGTCCTTATCGATAAACGTAGACCCATTAGAAACTCGGTTGACCCCGACATGTTTTCCGTAGGACATACACATCGATAAGGTGTCAAGTTGATTGCTCTTCGGGTCTATCGATATCAAAAAATTCGAACTGCAATGCGACGAGTTCTGAACTGGATGATGCAGCAGCATAAGCCTCGAGCGGCTCTTTATTTAGTTCAAAAAAACGCTCACCCCATCGAAATGCACCTAGAACTTGACGGGCTTGTTTTACACGCCCAATGAGATACAATACTGTGGCCAAAGCCTCCGCAGTACTCAATTTCCCAGGTTTACCCCAATTCACTGGATTTGCCGCTAGAAGGAGTGGAAGCATTCTTGGAACCAATCTTGTTCTGCGCATCACTTCCTCAACACTCGATTCTATGTGAACCCAACTGCAATCCAATCCAACCAGTGAACCACCGCCTAGCAATATATTGTGATCTTCAGGACCGAAGACTTTTCCGCACAATGGCTCTAAAATAATGCCTCGCCTGGGCGCAGTTTTTATTTTTTTGTGGAGTTTTATATCTCCACGTTTTGCAGCTAAAACGGCCGTGTTTTTCTTTGGATCGTCTTGTGCCAACCAAATAGCGTGCACTGAAATATCTTTCAAAAAATCACCGTATATCGTCTAAATAGTCTCCGAGTGTCATCCCACGAGAAACTGTTGAATCAACCCGCTGAGTGGCTTGTGTCGAAGCGACTTCAAACAATGTGATGGAGAGAACTCTTTCAAATTTCTTGAGTACAGAATCAGTAGGACGTTTACCGGATTCAGTGGACTTAATGATGTTCACAGTTTCAGCCATTCTTTTACCGAGTGTTGGCTGATTCCATCCCTTTGCTTTACGAGCATCAGCAATACGTTTAGCAAAATCGTGAACCAGTTCTTTTTCTGCCTTCAACATGATGTCTTTTCCTTTCTTACCTCGAGCGGAATAACCTGTTTGGTGTGCGGGACGTGCGTTCATCATTTGTGCCCGAGCTAGTCCCGGTGCGGTTGCTTTTGGTGCAAGATTCATTTTCTCCGTACATCGTGAACACGCTGAAACAGTTGCTTTCCCCATCGTGACTTGGCGTACGCTAACTTTCATTGCTCCACACAACTCACAATCAGCCATCAAACCCACCTAACTTGTGGTTTCGTTGACTGTCTTTGAAGGCTTCGGAACAATTTTTATCAAACTCAATCAGCGACGACTTAACAAACTGTAGCCACGAGGACAGTGTGAGTCGTATGAGTTCCAAGGTTGAGAAAAACACTACACCTCATTCATCAACATCTGATGATGACATCAGAAAACTCGAAGAAGATTACCAAAAATTATTGGAAGAGTCTCAAAACTTAATTAACGAAAGAACGTACCTAGAGACTGAAATTCGAACCCTCAAAAAACGCACTACTCGACTTGATGATGAAGTACGGTTATTGAAAACACCGCCGTTGATTGTCGGACATTTACAAGACATTCTCGATGAGAGAACAGCAATTGTTCGCTCATCAAACGGAACCGTATTTCAAGTCGCACTCAATCAAAGGCTGGAACCCAAACGACTCAAACCCGGTACAAGAGTTGCATTAAACCAAGACACTTTGGCTGTGATTGAAGTTCTCCATGAAGCATGGGACCCAATGGTAAGTGGTGCTGAAATGGTCGAAAAGCCGGATGTCACTTATGATTCGGTAGCGGGCCTTGACGAGCAGATTCAAACGGTAAGAGAGGCGATTGAACTTCCTCTCATGGAGCCTGAGTTGTTTTCAAAAGTCGGAATTATCCCTCCTAAAGGAATACTTTTGGTTGGACCTCCAGGATGTGGTAAGACACTCCTTGCCAAAGCTGTAGCGCATCAAACCGACGCTACATTCATTCGCATGGTTGGCAGTGAACTTGCACAAAAGTACATCGGCGAAGGTGGCCGAATGGTACGAGAACTTTTTTCTCTTGCAAAAGAGAAATCCCCTTCTGTAATTTTCCTTGATGAAATTGATGCAATTGGAGCCAAGCGCCTTGATGGTTCAACAAGCGGGGACCGGGAGGTTCAACGAACACTTATGCAACTATTGGCCGAATTGGATGGCTTTGATGCTCTTGAAAATGTCAAAATTATCGCAGCAACAAACCGGCCAGATATACTTGATGATGCACTTCTTCGGCCCGGTCGTTTTGACCGTATCGTTACGATTCCNCTGCCTGACCCAAAGGGNCGATTAGCAATTCTTGAACTCCACACATCGCAAATGTCGACTTCGAGAGTGAAAATTCAACCCCTTGTCGANAAAACTGAAGGNTTTTCAGGAGCCGAACTNAAGGCAACTTGTGTTGAAGCAGGAATGATTGCAATNCGTGAGAAAAGAGGTAAAGTTACTCAAAAGGATTTGATGCTCGCAATAGAGCGTATTTTGTTGAAAAAATCAACCAGNGGAATNACGTCTTCACCTGATGCTTTGTATGGATGATTTCTAGGGACTACTCGTCAACATTCAAAGTCCTCCATTGCCTGCTAAGTGTATGGATTCCATTGTCGAGTGTGTTCCGAACATCTCGGAAGGTCGAGATATTGCTAAAATAGAAAGAATTGTTGATGCAGCGCGGAATATTGTAGGCTGCGCTGTATTGGGTGTGGAACCCGATAAGGATTACAATCGTACTGTCATAACTATTGCAGGTGAACCTCAATCCGTTCAACAAGCTGCCCATGAGTTGATTCTCAAAGCCATTGAAGAAATTGACATGACGGCACATTCGGGAGAACATCCAAGATTGGGAGCAGTTGATGTTTGTCCATTCGTTCCNCTCGAAGGNGTGACGATGGATGAGTGCGTTGANTTGGCACGCAGTTTGGCTGAAAGAGTGGCATCAAGTGCTCAAGTGCCGGTATTTGTATATGGGGAGGCGGCATTCAACAAAGAGAAAACTTTGCTTTCGACAATTCGAAAAGGAGAATATGAGGGACTCGAAGAAAGATTATCCAAAGGAGCATCCTCACACTCCGATTCAACACGTTATCCTGATTTTGGTCCAAGTGAATGGAATTCAAATGCTGCTCGAAGCGGAGGGTTGACAATTGGTGCTCGAGGTATTCTGGTCGCATACAACGTAAACGTAATGGAAAAGGATGCTCAAGTATCCAAAAAAATTGGTTCACTCGTACGCAGTTCAGGGCGATTGATAAAACATCAAGATGGTCGGAAAATGAGAATTCCTGGTATGCTTTCGATGGTTCAAGGAATGGGTGTGACTCTGGAAGCACACTCGATGAGCCAAGTCTCTATGAATTTGAGGGATGTCAATCAATGTCCAATGCATGTTGCTTACGAAACATGCAAATCGATTGCATCCGATCATGGAGTTGAAGTCATCGGGAGCGAATTGGTTGGTCTAGTACCCTTGCAAGCGATGTTGGTTGCTGGGCAATGGTATGCAAGTGAGGGTGAGAGTGATGAGGCTCGCCTTGTTGCTGCAGCCATTGAGGGCCTAGGTCTCCGACAAATCGATGATTTTGTCCCAGAAGAGAGAATTATTGAATGGGCGGTTAAAAAGGCGGTGAGTCAATGAATTGGATGGACATGAGTTTATCGATGTACCAAGATGCACTCGCTTCAACGGAGCCAACACCCGGTGGTGGAACTGCGTCAGCAATTGCATTAGGCCAAGCAGTGGGCTTAACGCGTATGGTATCGAGTTTGACCCTTGGAAATGAAAAATGGGAATCAGGATGGAGTGCTGCTCGTCTTGCGGAGGAGGTTTGTGCCGGAATGTATGAGCGGTGCGGTGAACTTGCCCAAATGGACAGTGAGGCCTTTGATAGGGTGATGAAGTCGTTTCGATTGCCTAAATCCAACGATGAGGAAATTCAAAGCCGCAGATTGGAGATTCGACAATCGACACTTAATGCTGCTGAAGTACCCTTTGAGACGGCTGAACATGGAATGAAATTGCTTGGTTGTTTAGAAGATTTGGCATCTCGTGGCAATGGTAATGCTGCATCGGATGTTGGGGTGGCATCGCTCTTGGCGAGCGCTGCAGTGAAAGGCGCATTGTTCAATGTAGAAATTAATTTACAGTCACTACCATCGGAAATGGGCGAAAGTATGCGTTTGAGTATCAATAAAATTCGTATGGATTGCAGTGAAGTGTCTCGAAGAGTAATGCATGCAGTGCATGACAGAATCCAGGGTTAATCATCTCACTTGTGAACCTGATTTAATGTCACCATCAATGGTGACAAGTCGAACATTTCCATCGCCGTCATCTGCTGCCAACATCATGCCCTCCGAGGTAACGCCACGAAGCGGTCGGGGTTTTAGATTAGAGACAAAGACAACACTCTTCCCAATCATATCGGCTGGCTGATAATATTCCTTAATACCTGCACAAATGGTCCTTCCATCTGCGGTTCCATCATCGAGTTTGACAACATAGAGTCTGTCTGCATCAGGGTGGTCTTCAACTGAAGAAATCACACCCACTCGTAAATCTACTTCCATAAACGTTTCAAAATTGAGATATGTTGTCCCTTCTGGTGCTTCATTCATATTTATTCCATCCTTCTGTTTAGTTTTCTTGGATTTCTTTCCACCCTTTACTCCGTGAGCAGAGTTGTCATCCGATTCATTTGAATCAACGAAAGATTGTTCCGATGCTAAAATCTCTTCGAGATCGAGTCTCTTGAAAAGAGGTGTTGGAGATTCCCCGCTCCAGGTCATATCCACATTCCAATCTATTGCTGAATGCCAATCGACACTTGATACTGCTCCATTTTGACCAAGGGACTTCCACAGTCGAGAAGAACTGAAAGGCAAAAACGGCTGCATGGTGATTGCCAAAAATCGTGCTACACGCCATCCAAAAGAAAGGTATGCCAATGCAGAGGACCTCTGAGCCATATATTCGGAATCTTCGGTTTCTTTGAGATATGACCATGGGGTGGCAGATTGCAGCATTTGATTTCCAAGTTGAGCTGCATTCATGACATAACGCAACGCTTCTTTGTATCGATGTCGTTCAAGAGAATCTGTGATTTGCGAATGGAGAACTTCAAGTTTGGAACGATAATCATCAGTGATTGACGGGTTATCGAANTGCTCAAATGGCCCTGCATTGGCAGTGGGAAGTCGACCGCCGAGAGTCAATACACGATGGACAAAATTTCCATATGCGGCTATGAGTTCACTGTTCACTTTTTCGACAAAATCAGGCCAATTGAAGTCTGTATCATGATTCTCCGGCATATTAATTGAAAGATAATAGCGAAGAGTGTCGGGGTCAAATCGCTCTAAAAATGAAGGCAACCATACTGCGTGTTTGCGAGACTTGGAAAACTGACCTCCGGCGAGCATGAGGTACTCCATTGCAGGAACATTCGATTCCAATGCGAAGTCACCGGGACCGGGCAATTTCACAGGATCGTTTTCTGTAAGGCCGTTAGCGGCGTGATTAAGGCCCATGATTAGTGCAGGCCAAATTACAGTGTGGAATGGGATATTATCTTTCCCAAGGAAATAGAGGTGTCTGGGTTTTGTTCCATCATCTCCTATACACCACCAGTTTTTCCAGGCATTAGCACCATCTTCGTGACCATTTGCAGCAGCAAAATCCTGAGCCCAAATTCGGGCGCAGGTGGAATAACCCTGGACTGCTTCAAACCAAACATAGACGCATTTGCCGTCCCATTTTTCACCTTCCAAAGGCAACGAAATCCCCCACGAGAGGTCGCGGGTTACTGCCCTTGGACGTAGCCCCATATCCAACCATTGCTTTGTCATAGCACGGACATTTGACTTCCATTTCGAATGTTGAGCTAGNGCATGCTCTTCAAGAACATTTTGAAAGAGATCAAGTCGGTAAAACATGTGCTCAGTATCTCGAATCTCAATTGAAGAATCGGGATTCATTTTTGATATAGGATTCTTGAGTTCGATTGCTTCATACGTTGCCCCACATGCATCGCATTGGTCTCCACGCGCTTCAGTGGAATCACATGCAGGACATGTGCCTTCGACGTATCTATCGGGCAGAAAACGTCCTGCAGTTTTGGGGTCGCTGCTCACTTCATAGAACTGTTTCATCGATTTGGTTTCAAACAGTCCAGCATTCATAAGTTCGAGAAAATTTTCCTGAACCATCTGCTTATGGCGCGCATCGGATGTACGATTGAACAGTGAACCGCCGTATTGAATGCCGCGTGAATCTACATTTGGTTCCCAACTGCAGCCTAAATCCAAGAGTGCTTTGGAATTGATAGCATGGTACTTATCGACAACGTCTTGTGGAGAAATTCCGTTTTGTTCAGCAGAGACTGTAATTGGAGTTCCATGTTCATCAGAACCAGAAACCATCAAAACTCTGTTTCCNCGAGCTCTTTCAAAACGCGCCTGTATGTCAGGTGGAAGATAGCATCCAGCAACATGGCCGAGATGTAGAGGGCCATTTGCGTATGGCCACGCCACACAAATAAGGACATATTCACCGGTCAAAACCTTCCCCTCAAACCTGCGAAACATACTCTGCTCTTGACTTTCACCCATGGAAAAGGTCTCGATTGCCGTATTTTACGAGACAAATTAAGGGTCATTTTCAATAACCACTAGCGCTTCGCTCAATTTACACCCGAACGGTCAGGGGATTTTGAAAATATATGGAAAATATATTCATTTCTGCAGTTGGAACAACCATTGATGCAACTGGGGAGGGTAGCATGACCCTCTTGGTATTCTATATCACTCTGGCGCTAGGAGTTTCTTTTCTTTGCTCGATTTTGGAAGCAGTCGTTTTGTCAATACCACATACATACATTGCTGTTTTAGAAAAGGAAAAATCAAAGCTAGGAAAAATTTGGAATAAATTGAAAGATGATGATGCTGTTCGTCCTTTGACAGCAATTCTAACATTGAATACCATTGCTCATACCATGGGTGCAGCAGGTGTAGGTTCCCAAGTTCAGTTGATTTACGGCGAAGAATCGCTAACCGTTGCATCAATAATTCTAACTTTGGCTGTCCTTTTTCTCTCTGAAATCATACCCAAGACGCTCGGTACTGCATACTGGAAAAAATTGGCTCCAATTACCGGAAGATTGCTCACCATTATCGTTACTGCACTGTCGTTCCTCATCATACCGATTCAAATGCTGAAGACTATTTTACCGAAGGGGTCACATTCATTGGTAACTCGTGATGATGTTGCTGCATTAGCAGACTTAGGGGAAGAAGAAGGAATTCTTGAAGAAGATGAAGAAACTGTAATCCACAATTTGTTACGTCTTCGAGAGATTAAGGTTACAGAAGTCATGACGCCAAGAGTTGTTATGACTTCTTTCCGTGCATCGAGTACAGTCAAGGAAGTCCTCGATGAGCACAAGATAATACGAGTATCGCGAATTCCGCTTTATGATGATTCAATCGACGATGCATCGGGTATCGTCATACGTTCAGAAGTTCTCATGGCGGCAAGTCGGGACGAGTGGGAACTGAAAATGAGTGATTTCAAAAAACCGGTCATTTCAATTCAAACTGAATCGAATGTCGATGAAGCATTGGACATGTTTTTGCAAAAGCGACAACAATTCGCCCTGGTCCGAGATGAGTTTGGTGGAGTAGCTGGTATTGTGACAATGGAAGACGTTCTTGAAACACTGTTAGGCGAAGAAATCGTTGATGAACTCGACGAAGTGGAT
>NYZH01000045.1 GCA_002687075.1 Methanobacteriota archaeon | reverse complement strand
TCGCGCCTGCTGCACCCCGTAGGGTCTGGATTCGTGTCTCAGAATCCATCTCCGGGCTATGTCTCCCAACACCCGTACGCGTCGATGGCTAGGAGGTCCGTTACACCCCCTACAACCTGATACGCCGCAGACCCATCCTATGCCGTAATCTTTCAACCACACACCGTTCCAGGCGTTGTGATCTATCCGGTATTATTCTCAGTTTCCCAAGGTTATCCCAGAGCATAGGGCAGGTTATCCACGTGTTACTGAGCAGTTCGCAATGATCTAATTCATTCTACTCGCATGGCTTAATCGAACTCCAAAAGCGGTCGCCTCTGGCAGGATCAACCAGATTTCTCTTGTTATGATCCTTAGGCTACTTGTCGCAAATTCATATATTGAAATTGAATTACTGTCCTAAAAAAATTGGCGAGAGTATAATGCACTAATGCTTCTTACACAAAAATACGTCATAATCTCGATCACCTACCTGACCTTGAGCGATCTTCCGTGGGGGGAAGGTTTCTCAAAATCGCAATAGCTTCGGCTTCACATGACAAGAGGATGGCGACGGTCATTGTCCGAAGACTCAGCCGCCAACGCCGTTCTCGTCAACGCAAGCATCCTTGCCACTTACCTCCCCTATATCAAAGTAACCTCAAGACAGGGGTGCTCAAAATGATGGACTGCGCCGTAATTGAAACGGAAGATTTGCCCACTCAAGCAGTGGCTGAATTGGTACGGATTTTACAGATTTTCATTCGATATCATAGAGATGAATATTGTCCATATCATACCAAACATTGACTCCAACACCAGTATATCCATCGTACCATCCTGTCGCTTCGGCGAACAAGAAGGTCATATTCTGTTTCTCTGGATTGTCCAATTGAACTCCTTCACCTTCGGAGTAGTTTGGAATATAGATTACTGGCATCGCGTGACCTCCCCAATCTTCATCTTCGTTACTTTTCACAAGAAGTAACATCAAGGCAGCGTCGTAATCGATCGATTCCATCAAGGACACATACAATGAGGCTGCATCTTCACAATCGCCGGCATGCTCCCAAAGCATCTCTATAGGGTACTTTGGATATTCATTCACACCCATGCCATCGATATCGTACTGATAGGGAATCCCACCTACAAAGGAAAGCACAAAATTCGCTATTTCGATTTCCGTTGTATAGCCATTTGCAAGAGCTAAATTTTTCAATTGTGTAGCCAGTTCGAGAACATACGGTTCATGTGGCGTAACAAATCTCTGATAATCGTTCCATGAAGAGGTAGAATGGTCAAGAAGTTTGAACGACCTGTACAATGAATACTCGTAATCGAGTTGTAAAGTATAAGTTTGGTATTCAAACTGCCATGAAAAAATAGGATTATTCATCACTCGAAGGTCTTGAAAAGAATACGAAAAGGAAAGAGTTCCGTCATAGCCATCGTTATCTCCAACACCTGATGCAGTCACGTGATGAACTTCAGATACCACCGCTATACTGCTGTCGAAAGTAAACGAAAATACCTCTTGGTTCTGATTTATGTTGATATCTACGGCGTCATCGATAAAGGGGTCTGAATCCCAAACCAAAATTTGCACCTCATGCAACGAAGTGGTTTCTGGTAAATCGTAAAAATATTCGAAATTCAGGGTGTATTCAGAATCCGTGATCATCGTGTAATAATTCTCAGTGCCGTTGGTTGGAGAACACCCAATGTTTTCGCCACTGACTTCAACGCAAAAATAGATCTCAGAATAGGCATCAAAGATATCCAGAGAGTCATGAAGAGTAAACGATTTGAGTGACAGAGACAATGCGGAATCGGAGTAATCGTTGACATCAATTGCGTCAGGATAACCATCATTATCGTCATCAAGGTCACTGTTATCACCCGTACCATCTCCATCAAAGTCTACCCATTCGGTACCATCACGAGGAAACAAATCAATCGAATCGTTAAATCCATCACCGTCATCATCTGTATCAGCAATATCACCGATTCCATCATTGTCCAAGTCTGACCAATCGGTAGGGTCGAGCGGTAAATCATCGTAAACATCAGGATAACCATCGTCGTCATCATCGGCATCAAGGTTATTTCCTACTCCATCGCCGTCTGTATCGTACCATTCATTAGCATCCATTGGGAAAATGTCAACTTCATCAGAAAAACCATCGCCATCGTCATCATCGTCAACAGTATTGCATTCTCCATCTCCATCCGTGTCCATGGGGAAATCGGTATGATCCAAGGAGTCGGAGTGAGGGAGGCAACGTACTTCCTCATCGTGGTCAGAATACCCGTCCCCATCGTCGTCTAAATCAGCATTGTTACCAATTCCGTCAAAATCAGTATCGAGCCACTCTTGTACATCGCCGGGAAACCTGTCTTCTTTGTCAATAACTCCGTCTCCATCGGTATCCAAAGTTACCGCAAGGGTCTCAGTGGACATTGTTGTGGCAAAGAAAAAGCCGAGAGCAACAAAAAAAACAACTGTAGAAAAAGCGATAATTCCGATTGAAATTTCTTTTGTTGGTAAATCAAACACAACCTGCTTTGGAGGAGGTGGGGGCGGATTGTTGCGAACTCGCTCCAATAACGAAGTAGAGGGCTTATCCGTCATGAAATTTCATTTCAACGAAGCGATATAAAGAGTCATCCGGACAAGTTGATTCAAAGCAGAATTCAAGCAGCATTGAACGGGCTTTGTAAAGAAATTTGTCAGGACAAAAATCATTCAGCACCGAAGAACTGGCGAATCATTGGATGCATTTCCATAGCCTGTTCCTTTTGGATTTGCTCATAGGTTCTCAAAATGATACCGACAGCAAGTAACAATCCAGTACCCGTAGCATTACCTACCGTACCGAGTAAATCTGCACCTGCAGCAAGCAGTCCTACGAACGCTCCCGAGAAATAGGTCACAGGAGGAATATAGTTCTCAAGTATCTTTTCCAGAATCTTCGGGTTCTTTCGGAAACCAGGAATCTGCATTCCTGTTCGCTCGATTTGCTTTGCAACATCTTTTGTGCCCATGTTGGTCGTATCGATCCAAAACTTAGCGAATACCATTGAACCTACCGTCATCAGTGCAGTGTAAAATACGACGTGAACCATAATTTGAGTTAGACTATGTCCAAACACATCGCCTTGCTGATTCAGCAGAGGTAACAACCAATCGTTGACACCATTCACCATACTTGCATACCATGCAAAGCCTCCAGATGCAGTCGTTTGCCCGGCTTCATAGGTACCGATATACTGTGAAGCACTGGCCCATCCTTCACGACCCAAGATTGGAGTTTGAGAGAGAGTGGGGTGGCTCCAGAACAAGAGCGAGAACATGTTGATGTTCGCAAGAAGTGCAGCCATCAAAATGACCGGAATGTTCGATGCGTATACCAAACGGATTGGATACTTTCCTCTGTGGCCACGAACCTTACCGTGCGTCAATGGCAATTCGAGTTTACTCGATTCAGCATAGGCTACAACCAAGAACACGACAATTGAAGAAAACAATGCAGCAACAGGATTCACGTGCGTTAACAGAATCTGTTCAAATCCGTTGTTTGAAATCATCTCTGCATTGGTTGCTTCCCTAAACATATAGAAAATCATAGGTAGTGTTCCTGATGGAGGATTTTGGAGCGAGTAAGGCACTCCCGAAGTCGCTGGAAGCGGTGACAATGTTCCGACAAAGGTCGATTGAGCAACACCAGCAGCGATGAACAACGAAATACCAGAACCAATACCCCACTTGCTCACAAGTTCATCGAGCAAGAACACGAGATACGAGCCAGCGAACAATTGAGCAACGATGACGAAGTTCGCCCACCCAAGACCATAAGAATCGATGAGGAATTCTTGAGGGTCAAGGAAACCGTATGTTTGAGGAATGGATTCAATTGGAATCATAATCAAAACAAGAAGTTTCTGAACTCCTTGGTACATTGCTTTGTCTTCGGAGTTGCTAAGATCCAAACGAATAATCTTGGCACCAGCAAACAATTGCATGATAATTGAACCGGTAACAATTGGTCCAATACCCAAGTGCATAATGGTTCCAGAAGCACCTGCCATAATAGAACGGAAACCACTGAACAAGTCAAGAGCTTGTCCAGATAGACCGTAAAGCATGACATTGGTCATTGCGAAATAGATAATCAAAACAAAGGTTGTCGTCCACATTTTTTCATTGAAACGAACGTGTCGCTCTGGCTTCGTGATGGTTGGATAAACATCGACGAATCGGTGAAGTGCGTAGAGGCGACTGCTGTCGTCTCCGCCCCACATAAAACAGGTAATTATTGCAGCGGCACCGAATCCAAGTAAACAAATACCAACGAGGAAAAATCCTACGCCTTCTTCGTATCCGCCCCATGCTGATGGACGTACATACCAAGCAGACAAGCCAAGCATTGCGAGCCAAGCGAGCAACTTCCCATACCGTCCAACAACGGGCATTGATTTCAATCCTTCAGGCATATCAATCATTAAACAGGCCATGACATATGCAACATAAACAACAGAGAAAATCAAACCAAAAATAGCAGCTTCTCCACCTGCTGTGTCAAATCCTGCTTGCAAGTCATCTCGGACCCAGTATACCAGCAAACCCCAATACAATAGACCAGAGATTGCTACTGCGATTGGCATAGGCTTGTGCTTCATAATTTACCCTCCTTTTCTAGGATTATTCTTCTTCCCAATCGTCATCTCCGCCCACGATGCTTCCACCGGCGGCTTCGAGTTTGGCTACTGCTTTCGCGCTCGCTTCTTCAACTATTACTTTGAGAGCAGTGCTAATGCGACCGCTTCCAAGGAGTTTGTCGATACCCATTTCGGTAAGATTAACGGTATCGTTACCTTTTGCCATTTCTTCAAGTTGACTGACATTCGCAGTTACGTACACTGTACGGAGTGAAGGATGTCGGTTGAAACCGTGCATACCCCAATGGTTTGGCATATACTTGATTCGAGTCATGACACGGTGTTTGTTGATACCTGCATTTCCTCTACCACCACGCTTACCAGCGCCACGACCAGCTTTCTTTCCACGTCCATGGTATCGATTACGTCCACGATGTTTGTTTGCTTTTGTTCCCATCATCATCACCTCAAATCATACGCTCAACGAGCGCACCTATTTTGTCTCCTCGAGAGCCAAGGGCTCCTCCAACCACGAAAGACCGCTTAATGCCACCCCAGCCCTTTGGGCCACGAGGTGGGTGAAGACGGAATACTCGCTTCAAATCAGGCACAGCCTTAACCGTTGCATCATCTTCTGCAATTGCCTTAGCGAAAGCACTGATATCGGAATATTCTGTGTGTTCTGCTACAAGCGCATCAGTCAACGGCGCATCACCAACCATTCGTCCACGTTCAGACAACATCTTCTCAACAAGTTCCGGAGTAGCCTTACCCCAAGTGATGTAATCCTTCGCTTTTTGGAGCATACCCTCGTACTGAGGGTTCTCTGGAATAATTACGGCGTGGTTGACCTTGGTCAAATTCATGTGAAACATGGTCTCTTTGATTCCGCGCTCAACACCAACGTTACTTCGTGCTCGTACAACAATCCAACTCATTCTAAGATCCTCCCTTTGTTAATGAAAAGCTTCTCTCGCAAATCATTGGAAACACGAGTCGTGTTCATGTTTTGCAAAGCATTGAAAGTTGCGCCAGCATAGTTGATTGTGGTTCGAGTTTGACCCTTGGTTCTGGACAATACATCCGAAATTCCGGCAAGGTCAAGAACGCGCTTTCCAGTCTCTCCAATAACCAATCCCTTACCTTTTGCGGCAGGCATAAGCGTTACTCGAGTGGATGCAGCTCTTCCTTGAGTCTTGAAAGGAATCGAAGTTCCAGGACCTGCAGAAGATTCCCAAGAACCGTTACCACGCTGAACGGAAATAAGATTCAATTTGGCAGCAATAATTGCTTTGCGAATTGCAGCAGCAACTTCCTTCGCCTTTGCCATTCCAAGTCCAACATACCCATCACGGTTGCCGACGCATGCCATGACGTTGAAACGAACACGTCGTCCACTGTCAGTCATTCTTTGAACCATGTTCACCTTGATGACATCATCCTCAAGGTTTGGAATCAAAGCATCGACAATTTCGACTTCGCGGATAGGTAGACCTGTGGCAAGTGCTTGCTCGTAAGTGAGGACTTTTCCAGCCATGACCATTTGGCCTAGTCGGGTTTTAGGTTCCCACTTTCGAAGAGCCAGCATTGGATCATCTTGGTTACGACGGCGAGGTCGAGCACCGGTGTCTTCAGTTTCTTCAGGTGCAAGAGCTTGCATGAGCCCTGGTGCCATTTCTATGATTTCTTCTTCTGTCATCAGTATGCCCCCTCAATCTTTGTCTTGGCTGATTCAACTGCTGCGGCAACATCACCGCTAATATGAGCGCCGTTAATTCGCTCATCATCTGGCAACACATCGTCACCATGTGGAATGTCAAGGCCGGCGTCAACCATACCTTTCAATGCAGAGAAAACACGGTTACCCGGAGAACTTGCTGCTAATCCAATATCAAGAACTGCCTCAGAGGAGCCCTTTGCGATTGCGGCCTTGCCCATTGCATATCCTACAAGGTAAGATGCAGGTACCGATTTCTTTGAGTAGTCTGCTGGCCAACCGAATTTCTTGGTCAAATCAGAACCAGTCATCGAAATGGTAACCAAATCACCGGAAGCAGCCCAGTCAACAAGTTGGCAGGTTGTACGGGTGTTCGAGACTCGAACGACAGCACGAGGTTTGCGTCCTTGAAGAAGTTTCAAACGACGACGATAGTCGGTCAAACCTGCCTTACGGCGACGGAAAATAGAACGGCGGCGAGTTCCTCGCATCACTGTTCACCTCCCTTGAATTCAACACCCTCTATTGACATCTGAGAGCGCATGTGAGCAATAGAACGGTAAGAACCACCCTTTGCTTTAAGATAGTAACGTCGGTATTGAGATGGCTCAATTGTCTTTTCATCTCGAAGTTCTTTGAGAACTCGTCGTTGTGAACGAATCGTGCGCATCCATCGGTTTTTCCGTGGATTACGAGCATTGGCAGTTCCTGCTCTCTTTCCGTGACCCTTTCGTCGACCCTTACGCTTCTGTTCTTGACGAGCACGAGCACGAACACGAGAAGTACCCTTGATCGGTTTCGCCTTAATCCATCCTTCTTCGATGAATTCACGAATATCATCGGTTTGCACCGCTGATGAAACTTGGTCGAGGTATGCGGGGTTAATCCAAACACGGTGTACACCGCACTTGAGTAACTTAGCTGCTAAGCGCTTTTGGTTGGTAATTTGCATTAAACATCCCTCCTTCGGTTAAGGACACGAATACCGAGTTCATCGGCACGCGAGTAAATTTGTTCCCGCTTACGTCCACCGACACTTCGGCCAACTCGAGCGGCCTCTGTTTCGGGGTCGATTGATTCAAGGTCGAGTGTATTCTGTACCATTCTTTCTCTAAATCCAGATGGGTGGAGNCCTCGTGCAGCAGCAACTTTTCCGTGACCGACTCGAACAAGAGCGCTTCGGTACTTGTAATTTCGACGTTGCTTGCTGTCCATTCCATGAGGTGCTCTCCAACCGGAACGTGACAATCGCTTGTAACGGAACCATTCGGTTCTGCGGAAAGAAGGTGTCTTTTTCTTTTGCTCAGCACGAAGAGCGAGGGCTGCCTTGGTCGAATCATCGAGAACTGGCTTTTGCTTTGCAACATGCCCTTCGACAACATCGTCATCCCAATCGCCATCGTCGTCCCAATCATCNGANTCATTTTGGTCTTCAACATCGGAGGCAACTTGCTCNTCTGCATCGCTGGCATCAACCAAACGTGCAATGAGGTCTGCTTTCTTACCAGAGACCGGAAGGTCAGCGGCTTTGAGAAGTTCTTTCAGTTCTGCAACTGTCATCTTATCATAATCTTCTGCCATTCATATCACTCCTTGTTGATGAGGTATATTCCGTCCTGGAATACACGGCGATCTCGGTTTTTTACCGTAACACACTTTTCGATGTTCGCAGCTGTTTGCCCGACAAGTTCTTTGTCGATACCGGTTACAGTAACTTCCACTTTGTTGCTGACTTTCACGTCAACACCNGATAATATTTTGGCGTTTCGAGGAACTTTTTCTCCGAAGTAATTGTTAACGATGAAGGTGTTACCTTTGACCGACATGGTCATTGGAAAGTGGGAATAAACCGCTTTTAGATTGTAAGTAAAGCCGTCTGTGACGCCTTTGACCATATTGTTGAGATGTGCATTCCAAGTTCCAGCAAGAGCGCGTTGTTTTCGCCGAGGCATGTCAGCTCGAACAATGAGTCCGCCACCGTCTTCTAACANTTGAATTGATGTGCTTTTGAATGTGCGAGATAGGGAGCCTTTCGGACCTTGAATTTGGACGACGCCATCTTCACTGATTGATGCAGATACACCTTCAGGGATGGTTACGAAATGTTCGATTCTGTCGAGTTTTACCATGTCATTCACCTCAATATACGTAAGCCAGCAGCTTACCACCTATTCGTGCATCCTTNGCATCGTAATGATGCATGATACCTGAGTTCGTTGTGAGAATCAAAAGTCCAAAGTCTTGAGCAGGCAAATAGCGAGTTTCCCATTGGTCGTATTCTTGGCGACGAATGCTGTGACGTGGTTTAACTGTACCACAGCGATTGATTGCGCCGCGAAGTTCTACACGGTATGTGCCGCCTCGTCCGTTTTCTTGACGTTCGATAGAGCCTACATAACCAGACTTCTGCATGATTTCAAGCACATTACCGAGTAATTTTGATGCTGGAGCAAGTTCGACATCGAACTTACCAGCTTGCTCTGCATTGTACATTTTTATGAGTGCGTCGTTGAGTGGATCAAATTGCATATCTTTCTCCTCCTTAATTCATTTTCTTAAATCCGATTTCTGAAGCTACTTCTCGGAAGCATTGTCGGCACAGGCGAAGCCCGTGTCGGCGTATCATCCCTCGGCGGCGTCCACAGCGTCGGCAACCGTTTGTTCGGCCAATTCTTTCTCCGTGATCTCTTGCCATTTTCATTCCTCCATGATTGTGATGCCATAGTTGTCTTTGAACCAGGCACGTGATTCATCTGCATTTATTCTGTGACCCATTCCGACCTTGGCCTTCGCTCTTCTGCGGCGGCNAACTCGGTGACCTGGGCGTTCAAGTACAACGGTGATATCCATTCCGAAAATTCCAATATCTGGGTCGTATTTCTGCCCAGGGAAATCAGTGTAGTCACGTACGCCAAAAGAAAGATTTCCTTCACGGTCAAAGTTCCATGCAGGGATGAGATTTTCACGAACCCAAAAAGCGTCAGTGAGGAACTTCTTGATGACTTCTTGATTACGAATTGTTGCCTTGCAACCGATTGGAGCACCTTGACGGACTTTCAAATCACGGTTTTGAATACGACCAAGTGTTCGTTGAGGCTTTACACCAGTCACAAGTTCGAGGACATTCTCAGCGTTGAGGAGGCGTTCTCCACCTTCACCGACACCGATGTTGACACTTACTTTCGTAATTCGTGGCGAATACATTGGATTGTTCGACTCGCTCATTCAACCACCTCTGTGTGTGGAAGTGTGCAGGAGCCTACAGCAAAAACGTTGGATGCAACTGTTCCGAAGTCTTCAAACAAAACTTCGTTAGGCATACTCGACCTCTTAATTTCAGACGATTTCATTTCGGCGAACCCACCAACGTGAGCACCACCAATAAGGTAACATCGAACGCCNTCTTCAAACTTGATGTGTTCGATAATTTCTTGGCTNGGAAGAGCAAGTTTCAACGAGCTTCCAGTTGAGTATTCCGCAGCATCATCAACGATGATGTTTCGGCCATCGTGCAAGTTCAATTGAGTCTTACCGCCTTTGATGGTGGTCTTACCTTCAATTCGGCAAACCTTCCAGCCNGCTTCATCTGCAGAGATGGTTCTGTAACGTAGGCGGCCGTTGTGATCAAGCACGCATCGGTAATGGTTNTCTCCAAGCGTGAGTACATCCATTAAACCAACACCACGACGAGTATCTTTGCAAATTCGACCATCGATAAGAGCATGACCGTTNTGCAGGATGTGGCGAACTTCACGGGTTGAACGAGCATAGCCAAGTACATCCCGAATAACAAGACTGATTGGCATACAAAGTTCCAATGAATGTGCACCAGGAGTTGGGCGTGTTACCCAAATGCTGGTTTTACGAGGAAGTGCCCAGCTACGAGGCATGTTCAAGCGCTTCAAGTGATTACTGCTTCCCATATGTTTCAACTCCTGTTACCGGTTAGTTGCTGTACGCGCAACTTGTCAGTTTCGTCAAGTTTGACGACAACGACGTTCGAAGAGTGGACCGGTACCGCCTCTTCCTTGTTATCGGCCTTGCTGGCCTTTGCACCTTCGATGTAAAGACGGCCTTTTTCTGAATCAATTCGGATTACAGGTCCTGTTAGTGGGTCAGCACCTCTCTTTCCACCGTGGCGCTTGCCTCCATTCGCAAGGTCACCACGAGTCACTCGTACCGTATCTCCAACACGGACGGTAACTGTTCGAACACCGTCAAACCGTGAATCCGGTTTGTCGAGTTGCAAACGAGCAGAAATTCGCTTGCGCTTCTGATGAAGAGCAGCGTTGAAATGTGCCTTTCGTTGTTTTGTTGGTTTCATACTTTTTACCATAATTTCACCTCAAATAATTTGTTTTGCATTGGCAGCAATACGAGGCCAACGTTCTGCAGCCTCACGAGATACAGGACCTTTGATATCCGAACCTTGGACATCGCCCTTTTCGTTGGTGATGACACAAGCATTATCCTCGAATTGGACCCAAGTTCCGTCTACGCGACGGAAAGGACGGCGTTGTCGAATGATAACTGCATTGAACATTTGGCGACGGGTTTCAGGAGTNCCTTTCTTGACAGAAACCTTAGCCAAATCACCAACGCCACCTGCTGGGTAACGACGAATGGTCGTTCCAAGTTTGAGAATGTTAATGATTTGAACAATCTTTGCACCGGTATTGTCTGCAACATGAAGTCGCGCTGCAGTAGGTAGACCACGAGTTTGCTTACCTGCAATTCCACGCATCAAGCATCACCTCCAGAGTTTTCAACGACGCAAAATGAGATTGTCTTTGCGAGAGGACGGCATTCCATGATTTTGACCGAATCGCCAATATTGACTTCACCGATACACGAGGGGAGGTGAGCAGAAACAGCACTGGTACGCTTTTCGAATCGCTCGTACTTGTCCATATAACGAACATTGCGGCGTTCGATTGTGATTGTTTTCTGCATACCTACNCCGGAAACAGTTCCTTCAAGCACTTGACCGCGCAGACGGAGTGTGCCGTAGAACGGGCAGTTTGCATCTCCATCCCACTCGCCGGTAGGGTTCTTTACATCAATTCCAATGTCTCGCATGGTATCAGGCCTTCCTGTATTTTCGGTGAGTTCTGTCTTCTGGGCGCTGACTCACCAAAGCGCCTTGAATGACGACCTTGTTGTCGTCAAGAGTGAATGTGATAGCTGTTTTTGAGAAAGTGACCGTTTTCTCGCCTTCAAGGAGAACAAGGGTGTTCTTGGTTTCGTCAACTACGATTCCAGAACGGCCAACCAAAGTTGGGTCTTTCGATGCGACAACATCCAATGTTGAACCAATCCAAGTATTGTTGTGTATATCCATATCATCGCACCTCCACATTGAATCCGTTATTTTTGAGTACACCTGCTGCTTTCTTTTTGTGATCGCCTTGAAGTTCAATAGTTCGTCCTTTTACTGTTCCACCTGCAGCACATTTGTTTTTGAGTAATTTTGCGAGTTTGTTAATGTCAATTGCTGAGTCGTCGATTCCTTCTACTTTTGTTACGATTTTCCCATAGCGTCTTCGGTCAGTTGAAATGATTGCTCGTTGTTGTTCTTTGGCAATTTCTTGACAGATGCAGAGTTCGTCTGGAAGCCCACATACATTACAAATCGCCGCCATTATTGTCTTCTCCTTTGGTGTTTCACTTTGTATTTAGATGGGTCTTGATTCGAGCAATGCTGCGACGGGTCGCTTTGTAAGCGCCTATGTTGGATGGGGTTCCACCAAGTGCCTTCTCAGCACGAAGCTGCAGCAACTCTTCTTGAAGTTCAAGAAGTCGGGATTCTCGAGCCTCTTGGCTCATCGATGCAATTTCTCTGTTTGATACGTGACTCATTCGCTCGCCTCCTCAGTTGCTGCTTCTGCTGCNTCTTGCTCTGCGCGGATTCTCAATTCTTCTTCAGAAAAGATACTGATTTCGTGAGGCAGGCGTGTACCTGGCCTCATTATTTCTACAGTAACACCGATTGTACCGAGTTTCTTAACTGCAACAGAATATCCCTTGTCCATGTGCTGAAGTGCTGTTTCACCACAGTACTTGACGTGTCCAAGAATAAATTTCTGGGTTCGGTTACGAGACCCCGTCAACTTTCCTGCAACGGTTACAATGACACCTCGGGCACCAGATTCCATGATGTTTTGAGCAGCACTGGCACCAGCACGACGGTAGTACCAACCACGCTCAAGTGCGGATGAAATCTTTTCTGCCATGACTTGGGCGTTCAATGTAGCAGCCTTACGGTCAATTTCTTCAACCTTAAGTTTTGGATTCTCAATCGTAAATTCTTCGTCGAGCCTCTTTTGGAGTTCATTGATGATTTTTCCTTTGCGCCCAATGACCATTCCGGGTCGCTCAGCATGGACAGTTACTTCAGTCCCTGCTGGGGTTCGTCGAATAACAAGGTCGCCAAATCCAGAATTCTTGGTGTTCTTCATCAAGAATTCCTTGACCAACAGTCGTTCGACATTTCGGTTTACGATTGTTCGGAGAGTACTTTGTTTTCCTGCCATAATCATTCACCTCAGAAGTCGTCCTCCAACTCATCGTCTTGGACTGTAAAGTCTTCAAGGAATATTTCGAGATTCACTTGGTAGTGATTCGAAGGAGTAGCTCGTCCGCGTGCACGGGGGATGAATCCTTTTCGGATTTGTCCACGATGTGCAGCAATGTGCGTGATTTCCATTTCTTCAGGGTCGACATCTTCGTATTGATGTCGAGCGTTTTCCATAGCGCTTTGAATCAGTTTAATGATTGCACGTGATGCTTTGACTGGATAGCGGCCTGGACCAACTTTTCCTTTTCGGTGCCCGACCATTGATGGGCCGCTACGTCGCTTCTTCTTGTTTCCACTTCCGAGTCGGAATGGAACTGCTGCTGCTTTTCTGCGAATGTCAGCTCGATCTGAATCAATTTTGAGAACTTCATTCAGGAAAGCAATAGCGTCGCCTGCTCTCATGTTCTTGACATGTCGGCAGATTTCGAAACAATGCTTGACATGCATGTCAATGTTCACCGCACGAGCGGTTGCTAGGCGGCTTCCTTGGAGAAGTTGCGTGTAACCCTTTTGTGGATTTTGACGGCGCTTTGAACGGCGATCTAATTGTGTCTTAACCATACATCACACCTCACTTTAGGGCTACGTGCTNCGACGACCGAGTTGCACCGACACCAGGACCGCTGTGAGCGACTCCTCTTCGGGTAATTGCGAATTCGCCAAGATAGTGACCAATCATTTCAGGTTTAATCTCAACAGGTACGAATGTTTGACCACTGTACACTGAGATGGTCTTACCGACGAATTCAGGGAGAATTGGCATATCTCTTCGATGAGTTCGAACTGTTTTTCCATTCGAGCGGCGAACTCTGTTGAGGAAGTGTTCGTTCTCTTCAGAGAAGCCACGGACCATCGAGCGACGTGCTCGAGCAGAAAGTATCGTTGCAATGCAATCTGCGGTAGGATTGTCTTCTGGTGGATAAAGAGGCATGTTGGACAACTCTTCAACTGAGTAGCCTCGGTAGGTGAACTCTTTCTTTACACGGCCAGTTGTCGTCGAAAGTCGCTTACGCGCCTTACGTCGGCTGGCTTTNGGTGTCATAAAGGACTTCTTCTTCTTACGCGCCATACATCTTCACCTCAAATTTTCTTGCCGCGACCTCGACCAGTGCGGCTTGGTGCAATCAGACCAACCTTAGCACCCGGTGGGGTGCCACGAGCGACTGAGTTTGGACCGTGGACTGCTTGGTGGTTACCTCCACCGTGAGGGTGGTCAACCGGATTCATTGCAACACCACTTACATGAGGATACAACTTACCACGAGCCTTGGCTTTGTAGAATGCTGCACCTGCAGTGCGAAGTGGCATTTCATCGCGACCATGACCTGCAAGAACGCCAATTGTTGCTCGACAGTTTGCCGGNAACTCTCGAAGTGAGCCAGATGGCATGCGTACTCGTACTTTATCGCCAATTCGTGCTTCAATGAAACATGAATTTCCGGCAGCACGTGCCACTTTACCACCGTCACCTGGACGGAGTTCAAGATTGTTGATTGCTGTACCTTCAGGAATGTTGCCCAAAGCAGTAATGTTTCCAGGTCGCAAAGCTGCATTGTCGCCAATAGCAATACTTGAACCAACAGAAATNCCTTCGGTTGCGACAACCAATGTCGACTCTCCGTTAGGCAACTTCATTCGAGCGAGAGGCGCCGAATGCACCGGACTATGTACCAATTCTGTAATCTCACCGACGACACCTTCAGTGCGAGGCATGCGGTTCGCACCAGGGAACCGATGGCTTGCAACACGATATCGTGGAGAGGAACCTTTTCGTTGTGCACGTATTCTCTTACCCATGATAAATCACCTCAGAATGCTCCTAGACGCATAGCAGCGTCTTCAGCGTCATAGCCTTCAGCAAGCTTCACAGAAGCATGCTTGCCATGTTTGGAATTTCGAACGTTGACTTTCGCAACTTCGACTTCGAAGATGGTCTCAACAGCTCGTGCGATTTGGTCTTTGGAAGCGCTGCGCAGAACAATGAATTCAAGACGTTGTTCAGTAGTACGAGCTTCCATCGATTTTTCGGTCAACCAAGGTTGTATGATNATGTCGTATGCGTTCATGATGTTCACCTCAGTTGAGTGCCTCCACAGCATCTTTCGTAAATACGGTCAAACGACCAATGTCGCCACCAGGCGCTAGGTCTTCTGCACAAAGGTCTCGGGCAGCAACTACATCGACACCTGGGAGGTTACGGGCAGCTTGTGCTAATCCGGACTTCTCCTTGACAACAAGAAGAACAGACTTTGGAGTTTTGTGAACTCGCCCACGCATAGTTGCTTTTCCAGCGCGAATCTTTCTACCGTTTCGAGCACGGTTCAAATCTTCACCGAGTCCAATTTGGTTGAAAATTGCAAGAACTTTGCGTGTTGCAGAGCCATGATTAAACGACTCGATATTGAATTCCTCGCTCTTACCATCTCGAACTTCGGTATAGTTACCAAGAACAATAGGAAGGCTGGAGATCTCATCGGAGAGGCGATGCCCTCTGGAACTTACTGTTTGAATCGAAGTTGTAGCAGAAAGAGCAGAATCACGTGCTAGTCTTCGTTCCTTGAGGTTGAGTTTTCGACCCCAATTCTTCTCGACCTTGGGTCCGTGAGCACGTCGACCACCAAGTGTATGTGGGTTTTGAGCACCGCGACTTTGTCCAGTTCGGCGCATGATTCTTGAGACACCACGNCCCTTACCCCACCATTCGACAGAGTGCTTCATACCGGACATTGGAGCACGCTTTCCAACATGCGCTCGTGAACCGTACGCTTGACGACGGTTTGCACGGCTTGATGCGACTGCTAACTTGATTAGGTCGGTTCGCAGTTCGGTAGAGAATGCATCGGAAAGAGTGACTTTCTTGCCGTTTTCAACGGAGATTTCGAAACTCTCTTGCAAGCGACCTGCATCAACTTCATCTTGACTCACAGTATTGGTAATATCGAGAACATTTACTTTCAACTTCATACCCCCTGCTTCGATGATGTACTGACGTACGTAATTTCGTAAGGATGCAGAGGCTTATCTGAACCTCGAGTTGCATCACGGAATCGTATAAGTCGCTTTGCAGGTCCGGGAACACTTCCCTTGACCAAAATGTAATCAGAATTCACTTCTCCGTAATGGAGGAATCCTCCAGCAGGAGTAATTGCGTGTTCTTCAGGAGAAGCAACTCGCAAGATTCGCTTGTTGTATTCTGTGCGCTGATGGTAACCGGTTTGACCTCCTTGTCGGATGGTCTTACGGACATATCCATCACCGAAAGCACCCATGTTACCGTGTTGTCTTCGCTTCTTCGAGTTCTTGTGAGACTGCAATTTACCGCCGAATCGCTTGATGACACCTTGCCATCCGTAGCCTTTGGTAACTGCAACGATATCGGTAAGGTTACCTTCTTCGAAGGCGTCAGCAAAAGAATATTCTTCACCAAGTTTCTCTTTAGCATAAGAGAGTTGGTCGCTCATACTCCCACCGTCAAGACCGATTTCCATGACATCAGGNGTCTTTGAAGGCAAACTCGAAACAGATGCTGGTTGAGTAGCAGCAATGAGGCGAACTTCGACCAAATCTGCTTTTTCGAGATTTTCAAAGTGCTTTTCAGCATCGTGTTCCTTGCGCTCAGGAAGGCGCTTGAAAAGATCGGGGAATGCTTCGGAAATCTGCGCTGCATCAGCCCATGCTTCTCCAGCAGCTTGCTTTCCGTAGGGAGTCATGGTGTATCCACGAACTCCAAGAATGCGCATCTTTGGACACTCCACGACAGTGACCGGCACACGTACTTCTTGCCCAGCAGAAGGACTGCGTGGGTTCAAATCTCTAGAGAGAATGTGTGTCATTCCGGCTTTCCAGCCTGCAAATCCTTGCATTCTCACTTCACTTGCATCGGTTGTAGGCCACGATTTAACCAGACCAAATGTACGGCTAGCACGCTTTCGCGGGCTGAACGCCATCGATCCTCGTCGTGGGTGACTTTTCTTTGCCATGTCGGATTCCTCCTTTGTTTTGTACAACGCATTGGCCCCACCGTGGGGGGCGTACGAGGGCTCTNAGGACAGGAGTAGCCGTGACACTGCGCCCCAATCCCACGAGCGGGGAACGAGACAATTGGGGTCCTCAGGGGATGGCCCATTGTGTCTGGCTGCTCACCTTTGAGCAACCATCCGACTTACCTCCCGTATATGAGTGGTTCGGTCACCAATTGCGGAGAGGTAGCGTGAAATTCCTGTGAAAGGGAGTTCATGGAATCTCAACAAAAGTGTTTCTCCAATTCGTTTGAGATTCTCTGAATGAGAGTTCACCTTGCATTCAGTTTCAAAGAACCCTCCACAGTATCCTTTTGAACCCTCGACTTGAAACCTCTACCATGGCAGTCGTGGTTCATCCCTTTCTCAAGGATGGAGTTGAAGCGAGAGCCTATCAGATGATGACATTGCGAAATGCAATGGTTGCATCAACACTCATGGTCATGCCTACTGGGTTTGGAAAAACTGCTGTTGAATGGATGGCAATGGCTGATTCACTACTCAAAAACGAAGGTAAAATTCTGTTGATTGCCCCGACTACAGGACTTGTTGAACAGCAACAACGCATGGCTCGCCAAATGCTTGAGATAGATCCAGACAAAATCGTCACCTACACCGGCGATTCCACTCCCGATGTTCGTCCTTCGATTTGGAAAGAGGCACGCATCATAATGGCAACATCACAAGTTGTACGCAACGATGCATCCAACGGAACAATAGATTTGTCTGAGATTGGCTTGCTCATCGTTGATGAAGCCCATCATGGCACGGGAAATCACGCCTATGCTCAAGTTGGGAATCTGTATCGAAGGGCTCGTGAAGGAAAAGGTGGTCCGAAAATTCTCGGTGCTACAGCCAGCCCGGGTTCGAACGAAAAGAACATCATGGAAGTCATTCGTAACTTCGATTTTGACTATCTTGAGGCCTCTCGCAAAGAAGACCCTATGTTACAACCTTACGCAGTTGAAATGAATACTGTACCGCATCGTTTACCGTTACCTGACGAGTTGCGAATGCTGATTGCACCCATTCGCTCCAATTTTGACAAAGAAGCGAAACACCTGCAAGATATGGGCTTCTTGGCTCCAACTGGACACATATCTGGAAAAATGATCAATGATGCCCAGAACAGAGCAAGCAAAGCCATTCAACAAAGAGATCGAAGAGGATATGATGCTGCACGTCGAATTGGCGACCTGCGTAGAATGCATATCCTACTTGACTTGCTCCATACCCAGGGTATTAACGCAGCAACGGCATTTCTCGACCGGGCTGAAGAAGATGGAAGAACCGGAGAAAGAGCGACAAATCGATTTGTTGCCAAGCCAGCTGTTCACAACTTTCGAATTGCGGCAAAAGATATCGATGAACTCCATCCGAAACCGAAACATGTTGTTGAACTTGTGCAAAAGCAAATTCATGAACACCCGGAAAGTAAAATCATTGTGTTCACAGAATATCGAGATACGGTTGAATACTTGGTTTCAATTCTTGGTTCTATAGAAAATGTTCTCGCAGATAAATTCATTGGACAATCTGGAAAAGGCAAGCGAAAAGGAATGACTCAAAAACAACAATTAGCACAACTTGAACAATTCCGAGAGGGAGCGATTAATGTCCTTGTTGCCACTTCAGTAGGCGAAGAGGGTTTGGATGTACCCGCAGCAGAACTCGTCATCTTGTATGAACCGGTAGCAAGCGCAATCCGAATGATTCAACGACGCGGCCGTACTGCTCGCCAACAAGACGGGACCGTCCACATCTTGATTGCACAAGAAACTCGAGACGAATATGTCAGCACCGCTGCCGAAAAGCGAGAAGAAAAAATGCATCGGCTGCTCAAGAGAATCAAAGACAGAGGCATGATTGCTACTCGGCCTCCTGCTTCAGACCAGGTTTTTGAAGCATTTACAATCAAATCCAACGAAGGAGAATGTTCTGTTCCGGAATTCATTGAGGCAGAAAAAGAAAAAGTGAAGCAAGAAATCGATTCGAATGACCAAGTGATTGAGCGTAAGGATAAGCAGAAAGTTCGTACAGCACCATTGATTCCTGCAACTCACCGTCGTCACAGTCAACAAATGGGACTTGAACAGTTTCTAACACCTCAGCCAGAACAAGCCTCAAAACGTGAAATACAGAATGATGTCAGCCCTGAAAAACTGTTGCCTATACTTGACGGTCAGGCGCATCGGCAGAAAGAAAATCTGGCCGCTGCTGCTGCATCTGCAACAATTAATGAGTTGTCAAAAGACGCTGATGGAGAACTTACCATTATCATGGACCATCGCGAAGCATCTTCGACCCTAGGGCCATATTTGCGAAGTCTTGGTGCAACCGTCGTCTTCAAGCGTCTCTTACAAGGAGATATACGGGTGTCAGAACGCATCCTCATTGAAAGGAAAACTGCCAGAGACCTCGTCAAATCACTCACTGATGGCCGGTTGTTGCATCAATGCCGACGACTTTCTGCAAATGCTGCACGGCCTATGCTGCTTGTAGAAATTGGTGAGGTTCACGGGCAATTCGTGCATCCCAATGCAGTACACGGTGCATTGGCCCATGTAAGTCTTGATTTAGGCATCCCTGTTATGATGACAAAAAACCCGGAGGAAACTGCTCACTTTGTTCTTGCAGCTGCGAAAAGAGAACACGATATGATTGAACGAATGGCATCACTGGCCATGTCTAGAGCACCACAACAGGATGATGAGCGAGCAATTGAACGGGCAGTTTCTGCAGCAATGGCCGAAATCAAAGCGATTGAATTGCAAGAAGATTGCATCACTCCTCTGGCCGATCGCTGGAGTGAAAATCATCAGCAAGAAGCAGTAAATATGCTGTCAGCGATTTCGGGTATAGGGATTAAGAAGGCTGAATCATTGATTGAATCGTTCGGAAATTTGTCTGCAGTATTTTCAGCATCCGTTGAACGACTTGCAGAGTGTGAAAACATCGGAAAAGCAAATGCTGTTCGAATTTTTGATGTCCTTCATGGATAATTATCCGCCGATAACCAAAGCACGGGTTCGAAGTTGAGCAAATCGATCTGGATAATGTCCAAATGCAAAGGCGACTATCTCTGCAAGATGGAGAACAGGCATGGTCGTGTCCTTACGTGCAACCTTACCGGCTTTGGATTGATAGGAGTCCAAGTTTGAGTGAGAAATTGTACAAGCTGAGACGAGAATGTCAGCGCCACTTGATTTGGCGTCCGAAAGAACCGCTGCAGTCATTTTCATAACAGGTTTGTTGATTGTAAGAAGCGAAGGAGCTCCTACACTTTGGCATTTGAGTTCGTAATCGACTGGTGTGCCTCCAAGTGCGGTTATCAGCTGTTCCATGTAAGTTGGCATAAACGGGTCATCGTCTCCACAGGCGCCACTGCGTTGCATGGTTGAGCCGTAATATGCTGCCACATTCAGTCGAAGGGGATTAATGACTGCATCGCGAACTTTGTCAAGTCCAATCTCCTCAACAAGGAAATGCAAAAGGTGTCGGGATTGAGATTCACCAGTATATTCTATACCTGAAGTACGTGCGACAATATTATTCACGTGATTCGCAAAACTGCGGTCTTCATTGAATTCATCAATGGTATCGCACATAATACCATGACTCGTAGCACAGGTCGTAAGGATGTCAAGACCCTTCGATTCGGCCAAAGCTAAATTTCGAGCAACCAGTGCATGCTGTAACTTAGGTGAGGATTGTTTGATGATATTACCTCCATCACTGCTAGCACGAGGCAATTCAAACAGTTGAATATCAAGCGTCTTGCACAGTGGCTGTATACAATCTTCAACTTCTGAAGATGCAGCACGAGCAGCATTGCCTGGATAGTATGCCATCTTGATTGCCATCAAATCACCTCAGAACCTCTGGTCAATTTCATTGAACAAGCTAACAACTTCATGATGAGCATCAACCTTGCCGTTAATCATATTCGGAATCTTACCGATACCTGCTGGTGGAACAAGAAGAGCCTGAAGGCTGCGGAACGGAGGAGCGCCTGTACGAGTGAAACCGAGGAACATTCGAGCAGAAACGCCATCAAAGATGTTGCTCAAGAGACCCACAGGACCGAGGACTTGGCGGTACAATGTGGTCTCGTTGACATTTCCACTCCATTTCACGCTTCGGCCATACCACTTGACGAGTCGGCCATGAGCACCTGAATAATTCGACGCATTGAGGAGTTTACCACGAGCAGTGTTCAAAGCCTTTGAAGCGATTCTTCCGTCTGCGCCGTATCTGGCCACAGATGAGAAGTCTGCCTCAGCCCAAACACCGTGTTCACTACCGATTAAATTCATGATTTGGGCTTGTTGTTCTTCACCGGTTCGAGGATCGATATTGCGAGTCCATTGCTGCAGTAAGACGCCCGGACCCATGTATTCTGAATCATAGGCGAATGTGTCTGACATCGACTGAAGAAGTTGGTAAGACACCACATCGCTCATTGCGTGAAGTGTTGTTGCGGTTGCTGGCTCCATGGTTCCAATGGGGCTTCCGTTGAGAAGAGAGTAGCCTTCTCGAGGGTCTGCTTTCATCCATGGTTTTGCATCGCTGCGAGCAGATTCAAACGAAGAGTAGTCAACAACCAAATCCCGAATGACGGGGTATCCTGGTAGTGGTTCAACTTTGAGAACCCCGCCCTCGTTGACCAAATCACTGATTTGGACTAAATCTGCAAGAACGAGTCGACCGTTAACGCGAATTCCGCTGGTTGGTGAACCGTTTCCAGTTCCTCGGCGGAATGCGAGACTTCCATCAACATCTTGTTGAATTGCAATGAGGAGGTCTTCAACGGTAGCATGACCCGGAACGGCACAAGCGATTGTATCCCAACCCGAATCTGCGGCATCAGGACAATATCGGAACAGGGAGAGTGTAATGGAGAGTTCTTCCTTCACGACAACTCCAGGAGAATAATCTCCCGAAACAACCTCTTCACCGGAACTAGAACCGTATTGTTTCATCTCATCGAGTAGAACTTCTTGAAGCGTACCGGATTCATCAACACAAGCAATCATTGGGAGTGCTTCTTCAACCCACTGGCTCCAAGGAGCGTCAAAATCAACGTCGCACAGTTGAATTGCATGAACCCTATTGGCACCGAGGGCCTCATACTTCTCATCCCAATCGGTTCCTGCTTTGCAGAATTCGTCGTAAGCGGTGTCTCCAATTGCACAAACGCTGAACGACACGCCTGAAAGTGATGGTGATTGGGAATTCACGGACTGCCACAAAGACTCCGCATTATCCGGCATTTCTCCTTCACCCCATGTGGAGGTAATAATGAGGGTGCGCTTGTGGTTAGGTAATGCAGCAGTGTCAAAGCCATCCATGTCATAAACGGTAGGAACAAGACCGTAGTTGGTGGCGAGTTTAGCTGTCTTTTCAGCCAATCCAGCAGCATTACCGGTTTGAGAACCAAAGAGAATTGCCAAAGAGCGGTCTCCACTCATTAGGGTTTGGAACTCTTCAGTACCACCTGATACAACTGCAGCTGGCGCCTCAGAAACGACTGCCTCTGCAACAGCCGGAGCAACAGCCTCAACAGCCGGTTCTTCAGCACCGTCAGTTTGGAGTTCATACTTGATGATTTCAACAGGACATGCCTCAGCAGCCTCCATAATCATGTCCCCATAATCGGCTCCTGCCGAACCAGACATGCTTGAGCCACCAACGTTTCTGTCCTGGATTCCATCCATTCGAACAGCAGCGACAATTTCAGATGAATCATCGGATACCAAGAATACTTCAGGACATATATCTTGACATGCATCACAAGTGATGCAGTCTTCTTCAATCCACACCTTTGCTACGATGGCCATGTTCATCACCCTCGCCTACACCCGTAAGCAAACTTTCCCACCATGGAGGGGCCTTTCAAGGTTCGCTTTTGTTCTTATCGAAGACGAGGGAGATTTCCTGTATTGAGTGCAGTAAAATTCCAACGAAATTAATGGATACTTCACATTTGGAAGTCGCCCATTCCACCCATATCACCCATGCCACCGTCCATTGGAACGCCTTTCGAGGAAATAACGTCATCGATACGCAGAATCATGATGGCTGTTTCGGTTGCAGATTGAATGGCTTGCTCCACCACACGCATTGGCTCGACCACATTGGCATCTTTCATGTCAACGACACCGCCTTCATAGACGTTGATTCCAGCGTGCGATTGGCCATCAGCATGTGCCTTACGTAGTTCGATAAGAGTCGTTACCGGATCAAGACCCGCATTCTCTGCAAGGGTTCGCGGAATGATTTCAAGCGCAGATGCGAATGCTTCAATGGCCATTTGTTCACGTCCACCAACAGTCTCTGCGTAAGTTCGCAAATCTCGAGAAAGAGCAGCCAGAACACTTCCGCCACCCGTAAGAACTGCACCGTCCTCCCAAGCCACAGAAACAACACCAACGGCGTCATCAAAGGCTCGGCGGATTTCATCAACGACGTGCTCTGTACCACCACGAAGGAGAACTGAGACGGATTTCGCTTCAGGACATCCGGTAATGAAGGTCATATCGGATTCACCAATTTTACGCTCTTCAACCTTAGCTGCATGACCAAGGTCATCGGATGAAAGGTCATCGATGTTGGTCACGATGTTGCCATTGGTTGCTTTCGAGAGTGCCTCCATGTCGGACTTCTTCGCACGACGAATTGCGAATATCCCTGCTTTGGACATGTAATGTTGAGCCAGTTCATCAATACCTTTCTGGCAGATGAGAACCGTTGCACCAGAAGCTTGAATCTTTTCGACAAGACCTCGAACATAGTTCTCTTCTTCCTCGAGGAAAAGAGCAAGTTGATTTGGGTCAGTAATCTGAATTTTTGCGTCTACTTCGGTCTTCTTTACTTCGACCGCAGAATTGATGAGAGCTATTTTTGCATTAGAGATAGAACGAGGCATACCTGCATGTACGCGCTCTTTGTCAAGCAAAATACCGTCGATAAGAGTCGAGTCCTTGATTGAGCCGCCTTGACGCTTTTCGACTTTGATATCCGAAAGGTCAACAATACGTTCATCAGATTCAATGATTCCAACAGCATTTACTGCTCGAACACAAATGTCTGCCATGAAACTCTTGACTGCTCCAGCAGATTTGCCTGTGAGAGCGGTCTTGGCAACTTCCATCAAAACAGAGTCTTGGTTTTCTGTTGAGATACCGTGTGCGTCCAACAATTCAACCGCTTTTTCAGCAGCAAGACGGAAACCTTCACAAATCACGGTAGGATGTACATTCTGTTCAATTAAATCCTCGCTGCGCTTGAGCAATTCACCAGAAAGAACAACTGCTGAAGTGGTTCCGTCATAGCAATGTTGCTCTTGGGTCTTTGCAACTTCAATAATCATCTTTGCAGCGGGGTGATCGATATCCATTTCTTTGAGGATTGTTGCTCCGTCGTTGGTGATGACAACATCGCCCATCGAATCGACAAGCATTTTGTCCATTCCTTTGGGACCCAGTGTTGAGCGAACAGCATCGGCAACCGCTTTGGCAGCAGCAATGTTGTTTGATTGAGCAGTTCGACCACGAGTGCGTTGCGTTCCGTCTTTCAAAATGAAGATAGGGGCTTGTCCATTTCCATACATATGAATGTCTCCGTTACATTATCGGCGAGGGCGAGTAAGCCTTGAACCCTACGCTTTGATTGAACTCAGATTATGCCTGCCCATTTTGCTCAAGCCACATTTGTCCGTATACATTCCATTGCTCCATTGTCCAGCCGTCAGGAAGACCAGAAGCTGGTACTGGAGGACCGGTTTCAGCGGTTCCAAGTTCGGGGGATGGAGCAGTTGGAGCAGGTGCAATTGGTGGCATTGCAGCAGGAACATTCGGCATATCAGGAAGTGCTTTCGGTGGAGCGTATTCAGCGCCTGCAACCGGCACGGTAGGTGCAGCAGCAACAGCGTTGTATGTTGCTTCAACACTTCCCTCATAGCCTTCTGAACCCCAGCCACCGTAATCATCTTCCTCGACTTCTTCTGTAAGGATTCGGAAAATAATAACGACGCCAATCAGAAGAACGGCAATGAATCCAATCCATGTTAGGATGGGCCATATGTCGATGCTGTCCGAATCAGAACTTGCACCATCTCCGTTGACTTGCGAGCCGGTCTTGACCAGTTGCAATTGAAGCACTGTACTGGCTGCATCGCTTACTGTTTGGGATTCTGCCCATAAGGTAAGGTTGGTCAACAGAGTGTCTTCACCAAGGTTATCCAATGTGGTTTTCGACACGGTGAAAAGAACGGTGACTTCGCGTTCTTCTTCTGTCTCGAGTAAGAAAGAACGGTCTCCGTTTGAAATCTTGGATTGTAGCCAGTTGGAAGATTCTCCGGCAACCAAATTCATTGAGACCGATTGTGCTGTAGTGTACTGGTTTCGAACGGTAACGGTCATGCTCCACTGTTCAGCAGGTTCTGCATCGTCAATGGTGAGTAGACCAGTTGGGATGATTTTGAGCCAATTCTGTGAACCTACCAAATAAGTTGCATAGCCTGTATAACTCACATTCGGGTCATTCACGCTGGTTGCTACAACACCGAGGGGGAGTTGCCCCTGAGCTCCCTCGACGAAGGAGAATCGAACAGAAACGTTGTAACTTTGTCCTGGAAGAATTTCGACTGTTTTTCCATCAAAGAGGTTCGTAAATTCGGCATTCATACCACCTGGAAGTTCGAACGACATTGTGAATCGGTCAACGCTGTTTCCATCGTTGAAGACCTCAAAAGCCATTGTTTGTGCTGGCTGACCAGGAATATAGGATTGGTCGGCATCTTCATCGGACACGCGGACTGCAGCAGTATCGATAATGTCAACAGTGAGCGTGATTGATTGGCTAACACTTGGATCGTCAACACTGGTCGCTGTTACGGTGACAGTGTACAACTGAGAAGCAAGTCCAAGCGGCATAGGTAGATTCAGTTGAATGATTGAAGAGCCGTCCCAGGCATCCAAAACCGTAGTTTGAGTTGCAGCCAAGTTTGCCCCGAGTTGCCACATTGATTGAGTGAGCGATAGATCGTATTGCTCATCGTCGTTTCCAGTATTGAATATACTGATGTATACTTTCTTTTCAATACCGTTCGCAGGTCCAGTCAAGTCGGTATTGTCAGTTTCCAATGACAGTTGCCGGTAGATAGGGACCTCAATATTTCGAACCAAAACATCGTTACCAAACAATGCGCCACATGATGGACAGGTCGCCCTCAGATTGAAGGAAACTGTACCGGGGCTAGCCTGAGTTGCAGCGGAAACATTGAGGTGTAAATTGATGCTTTGACCGCGCGATACAAACACAGGACTTGGAACAATTACACCATTTTCATCTACGACTAATGCACTCCAATCGTCTTCGGAAAAGGTCGTGAACAAATTGAATGATGCGTCCCTGTTACCTGAATTTTGCAGGCGGAAAGGTATCAATCCAAACTCACCTGGTCCAAAGGAAGCAGCTTGTATGCTGGTGGTCGAGGAAAGTGATACACCGTACTGTTCGGTTACCCCGACCGGGGCTGAGACTCGGGCCTTCTCTCCAGAATTTTGTCCTGAAGCATCTGTAAACCATAACTGCCAAGTGAGTTGTTGAACATCAGCACCGGCTGGAATCGAAAGGTTCACCCAAAGGTCAATCGATGCACCTCCTGCAATTGGAGGGATGAGGATACTGGTGTCGTGGTCGGTGACCATTGTCGAGATTCCAGCTCCGTTGACATAGATTGCATCTTGACGAATCATAGGGTTGGCTGGGTCCATCCATGTGAGATTCGAAATGTTGGAATCAGAGCGAATGGTAGCAGGCGAGTAACCGTTGTTGGTAACTACACAGTACAGCGACAGAATTGCGCTTGGAGGAGCAGAATATCCATTTTCAGGAGCATTACAGTCAACATCCAAAGTGTATTCCTGAACCTTTCGAATTCCAAATTGAATCCAATCATCGATGTGGAATCCTTGAGTTGCTCCACTGCTATCACTGCGAAGAACCATGCCCATAGTATAGGAATTACCACCGAGGAAGATGTTCTGATTGGTGACATACGGATTGGCCAAATAGGTCACTTGTGGGTCCCAACTCAACCGAGTCCATTGGTCCGGTGCTTGGCTCGGGTTTGATTCGGTGATGTCGTAAACTATGGATTCGTTGATGTCTTGGCTGCCCGAACCTCGCCACATTTCAATGGAAACGCTGTCTCCTGGAGAAACACTACCCCATGCTTGAATATGAATTTGTGAAGAAATGTAATTTGAAGAATAGAATATATTTCTACATATGGGAGTCCCGTAAACATTGGTCATCCCTGCATCGAGTTGAGCAGTTGAACCACAATTCTGGCCGGTGGTAGAAATAAATGAATGAACCAAACGGTCGTGAGCATTGGATGGATAGTTACCTCCATTTGAATTGCCCCAGTGTTTGGAGCCAACTGCACCGCCTGAAAGGTCGGTCCATGAGCCCGATCCTTCTGCATTGCCACCGTTAACTGGATACCGTGCGGGAATAAATGTCGAGGATTGAGTGGTCGTGCCATCGAATTTATCCTTCATAATGGCGACGGGAACCTCCATTTCCATCATATCGTTTCCGTTGATGGTATCGCCGTTGGAGTCTTTGTCGACCATTGCTCGAAGAATAAGTCCACCTGAAAGGTCATTGGTGGTGGTGTTGAGAATTGAATGCGCAGTTGTAGCGGTCCAAACGAAAGTTTTGGAATCTTTTTGCCCACCGAGAAGGTCGTTTGAAGTCCAAGAATAGGTCTCCATAACATATCCAATAGGGTGAATAATCTGCATCATTGCGTCGGTCGGCTTTTGCTCGAATGACTGACCGTTACGTTGGATTTCCATCATAATCTCTACAGTGTCTCCTTCAAACAAATAGTCTACTGTGGTGCCGTTGGATTGCGTCCATACAGCCGCAGGGTTGGTTGAATTACCAATCGTTATTTGAGTCACATAGTAGTCATTATTCGTTATGCTACGGGCATCAACTGCACTGGCAGGAGCAGACATTCCCAAAGCAAGGGTTTGAAGCAACATGAGGGCGACTAGAGTCAGAGGAGTAATGCGACGCATAAGACCAACACCCTACCCGAGATTCACGCGGCATATAGAGATGGCCTTCTTATGACCCCGTAGGGGTCAACCAGAATTCTA
Organism: Methanobacteriota archaeon; assembly: GCA_002687075.1. Classification (GTDB taxonomy): domain Archaea; phylum Thermoplasmatota; class Poseidoniia; order Poseidoniales; family Poseidoniaceae; genus MGIIa-L1. The sequence goes on along the minus strand of NYZH01000045.1, from coordinate 10,269 downwards.
TCAAATTCTTACTGCTTTTTACGAAGGCCAGAAATGACCGGTTCGTTGTATGCCGGGGATGAAGTCGATGAATCATTGGAATCAAGCAGGCTTTCAGCAACATCTTTTTGCTCGAATAAATCACTGATTCCTTGAAACTCGAGTTCTTCAGATTCAAATGCTGGCAAATCATCAACTGTCCCTACGGCGTCAATTGACGTCAGACCATCCGAGACGGAGTCTGCAATCGCAGGCGTTTGTGCAGCAACGGATGCTCCGGTTAGCATAGCACTTGTACCTTGTACTGCTGCAGTTGCTTTGCTTGCCAAAACTGTGCCTGCCCCAATTGCAGCAGAAGTAGCAACCGATACTGCAACTCCCGCTCCTTTTCGAACGAGCCCAGGTTCGCTGGTTTCTTTTTGCACGGTGGTTGCAGGTTTTTGAAAATCATACATCCACTCAGGTGGGTCAGAAGAGCCAGCTCCAAGAACAGCCATGGTCGTAAATGCAGCGAGTGGCATTACGGCAAGAGCGGTGAGCAAATCAAGAAATGAGGTTTCAGGAATGGACGCAATTGAAAGCGAAGATTCAAACAATTCTTTCTCAAGATTGATGCTCAAATTGAGGTCAGGCCCCATCCATCCAATAACTGCTACACTCGCCACCCTTCCAAGAAGCCACAACACCAGAACCGGTGCGAGCCATGACAACTTTGTCATCGAAATCAACCATTTCCGTGTAAATGAGGCTATACCAATATATTTCTCAGCAATTTTCGGATACACCTTCATGATGCCCATCAGTCCGAACAGGTACACAATAAGCGCCATTTCCAAACGCCTGTTTGTGTGCATGAGATTCTCTGGAATAAGAAGGACCAACATCAACGGAATGGTTGCCAACATCACTTGGAAAGGTACTGCGAGCAATATTAGCCCTCCATGAGTCGAGAGGATTGAATGACCATCTAACCAGCGTTCGTGTGCAAGAACGGTTAATCTCCCGTGAGGTGATTGAGCAAATTTTTTACGAATTTGACGTCGAGAATGAGCATCAAATGAACCTCGGCTCAGTCCAAAAAAACTCAACCAACCGCCTTTTTCTACGACACGAAGAGGAGTAAATCCACCAAGGGCCAATGCCAGTAAAAGAGCAATCATACCGTACATCAATGAGGCGGCAAGAATCCAAGGCAACATCCCCTTATCAAAAGAAATCGATGCTCCAGAATCACCGACGGAAAATTGGAAGAAATAGGTGATTGAAAATGCTGCAAGTGGAGTCAAGAAAACTTGACAAAAAGCAACAACAGTCAACCATATTCGGGGAATGAGCGTCTTTCGTCTCGCGTACCTCCCCATAGTCAATGCTAACTCATTCATATCTCAAAGATTGCCCTCAAATGAAGGGGGAAAGATAGGATTGTCAAAACCAAAACCAATATCCCATCATTCCTCTTCAAAATGTCCGTCTTGAGAAGCAAAAGTCAACATTGGATATCCATCACTGAACAGCAATCGAAGGAAACCCATTGGCCAACGGCCCTGACGCTTTCGACCTAAGTCTGGCCGTGGCATGTTGGAAAGAAGCTTGTTGCAATTCGCACAGTAGATTCCAGTCACACCCCAGTGTGGCGATGCCCAGTTGCAGCAAAGTGAAGAGCGTTCTGCCTCATCAGCTAAAATTTGCAATTTGACGGCCATCTCTTTGGTCCAAGGAGGAGGTTGGCCTCCAACAAAATACTGCATACGATTCAGTACAAACCATCCACTTGAAACCCACAGTCCAAATCCAAAAGCGGCATTCCCCCAACGAATTGACGCAATTCCTAANCCNAGAGGAAGAACGACAACAACAAGACTCAGCCAGTAAAACATTCTCATGTGCAAAACACGCTGCGTCAAATAAGGTGACAAAGGAATCGCTTCAGGATGTGGAGGGAAATTGGTGTTGAANCCTTTGGTCCTCGTCATCAATAGGAACGGAAATCTCGGAACAAGAACCGCAATGGCTACACCTAAGAAGAAATAGCCAATCGATGCTATGAAACTCATTTCACCACCTGTTATTGAGATTGAAGACGTCGCAAAGTTGCCTCTACCTTATCCATACCACGAGTGATGTCTTCTTGACTAATGGTGTAGGCGAATCGAAGATGGCCTTCTCCAGATGGACCAAATGCAGAGCCGGGAGAACAAAGAACTCCATCTTTCAACAGTTCCATTGCTATATCTTCGGAGGTCATGTTTGGAACAGTGACGCGTGGAAACACATAGATTGCACCCTTGGGTTTGTGACATTCGACTCCAGGCATTGCATTGAGGCGTTCAACAATTAAATCGCATCTTTGCTTGAATTCTTTGGCTAGGACATCAGGATATTCGCTGGCTTGATTCATAGCGGTCAATATTCCGTATTGCATCGCATCGGTTGAACAGGCGGTAATGTAGTACTGCATCTTGATAATTTGCTGCATCGCTTCAAGATTTGTGGAGATGATGTAGCCCATGCGCCAACCGGTCATAGCGAATGTTTTCGAGAACGAATTCACCAACAGAACTCGTTCATACCCAGTACCCATGAACGAGACATGGGGGCCATCAAAAACAATACGGTCATAGACCTCATCGGAAATGAGCCACAAATTATGTCGTTGCGCAAAATCAAGCAATTCATCTCGTTGAGATTCATCGAGTGTGCCGCCAGTGGGATTGCTTGGGAAATTGTACAGTATGGCAACGGTGTTCTCATCAACAAGATGCTCTAAGTCTTCAACAGATGGAATGAATTCATTATCAAACAAGCAAGGATAGTAACGAGCCTTACCACCTGCGATGGAGACATCAGGACCGTACAGCGGGAAGTATGGTTCAGGAAGCAGAACATTATCACCGGGATTCACGAGGGTCAAAAAGAGATTCAGCAGTGCGTTTGTACCCGACATCGTAATACAAACATTCTGCTCGTCCATATCTGTTTGATACGAACTCCACGATTCTGCGATCTTTCGACGTAATTCTGGAAGACCTGCGGTTGTTGTATACTTGTTACGACCGTCCAACATCGCTTGGTGAAACGCTTCAATAGCGACCGGTGGCGGTTGAAAATCAGGCTCGCCCAAACCAAAAGAAATGACATCATCACCTGCAAGGTCAAACATTTTTCGAACACCGGTGGGCTGAATTGCCAAGGCTCTGTCACTGAATGTTCGCATACAATCACCGAATCAAAGAGTCTTTTTCAATACAAGGTCAAAACCGAGCAAAACATGTCATTTCTTATCACTGTATTCAGCAACCAGAACCCCGTCTATTGCTTCAGCCAATTCGGCATCACCCGCAATTACTGCTTCGACAGTAGCTTCTGCATCACTTGGCCAAACCCCGAGAGGNGGGTCAACACGNGAATTCCAAAGGGCACCGAGCACAAGAACACAAAGAATGATGAAATATCCGCTGGTTGGAATGATACCAAACAATCCCGATGCCTGCGAAGATGTCCCTTCACCGGTTCCCATCACAACCGCAGAAACCGGTAACGATTGAACGCCTTGTGAATTAAGTCCACGGATTTCGATGGTTTGGTTTCCGAAAGAAAGAGCATCCGGGTCCAATGCAACAGTCCAATTGAACCGTTGCAAGACACCAAGTCCACCCTCGACTTCGTCAAAAGTAGCACTCATCCATTCACCGTTTCCGATTCGATACTGGACCGATTCGACAACATCCGCTTGACTCCATGCGATGCCTTCAATGACAAACAAATCGCTGCTCTGGTTCAGCGAAGCATTAACGATGTGAACTTGAGTAAACACATCAACAGCGCCTGTTAAATTCTGCTCTTTAAGCAACATTGCCATTTTGGTGGCCTCGTAGGCATCGGCCATACCCCAACCGAAGTCACGGTTCCAAAACGGNTCGACGTCCGGTAGCGAAGCCTCGCCCCGTCGTTCAGCGGTGAGTTTGATGATTTCCTTCATTTCGGCAGTTGAAAGGTCAGGATTTGCTTCTATCATGAGGGCAAGAATTCCTGATACAGCTGGTGTTGCGTATGATGTACCTGAACCCCGTCCAGTATAGCCGTTGTTCGAAGCATCTCCGCCAAGGAAATTATTGCATCCCCCACTCGTCACACATCCTTCGGCTTGAACGATGTTGGTACCGGGTGCAGAAATTTCAGGTTTCAGTTCATTGAGNGGATTGCCGTCACCGTTGTCACGTCGAGGACCTCGTGANGANTAATCAGCAACTGTATCGTCTTGGCGGTCGATNGTGTTCTTATCGTCGGTTGCTCCAACAGTCAAGGCNAGGTCNGAGGAGCCCATGCCAGACAAACCNTCATTGGAAGGGCCNTCGTTTCCTGCAGCAACACTCACAACAACCCCTGCCTCCATAGCTTCGTTGAGAATTTGACTGTGCATATCGTTTCCATCGGAGCCTCCACCTTCATGTGAAGTGATACCCCATGACAGCGAAATAATATCAATCCCGTAATTCTGTTCATCAGCNCCTTGCCATGCAGTATCTTTGTTGTCAATAATCCATTGAATACCGTTCATAGCAGACTCATAAAACTCCTGTTCGAGAATATAATTTTCAAACGGTCCTGCTCCTGCATCNGTGCCAATTCGTACATCGATTAAGTCGGCATCGGGGGCTGAACCATAAAATTCGGTTTGGGCGCCGCTGGCATCAATTCCGGTTGCAGCAGCCATACCCATACATGCAGTTCCGTGTTGGTTACCATCATCAGGGTCAAAAGTGCCATCGGTTTCTCTAAACCCGCCTCCAGCAGCGATNCAAATTGGGTCGGATGGATTGTAACACACTGCATCGTATCCTGCAACGAATTTTTCGCTAAGGCCAGGGTGTTCATTGTCCACTCCCGTGTCGACCATTGCAATGTTCACCCCTTCACCCGAGAANCCCAAATCCCAGGCTCCAACNGGATAGAAACTTGAATTCATTGCTTTGACTGCCGGTGTTTGGACATCGCCGTAGAAGACGACTCGTCCGTATTCCTCCACCATGACCACGTCCTCAAGAGCAATGAGGGTTGGGGCAAGCGATGTATTCACTTGTCCTAGAAGCACACCGTTAACCGACTCAATCACGTCGACAACATCGATGCCGAGTTGCTCCAGAGCGATGAGATGGGCATCATTTACGGTTGTTTGATAGACCAAACCCATGCCGGTAGCACCGACTTTATTTTCTATAGAATCGTGAATTCCGTTACGGTCAAGGTCTTTGTTCGTGCGCTCCCACCACGGTGTATCTTCACCCACCCAATCCGGTGCGGTTTGAACTGGAACATCGAAAGTTTGGCCCGAATGAATCCATTGAACGCCACTGGAATCCACTGTTGACCATGTTGAGCGACCGTCGTAATCTGAAACGGTCAAAGAGCCGGTGACAGGCCCCATTAAGATCGCAAAAAGAAGCAAAGCAAGTGGTCGGCGCATAGACATCCCAAACCATCGTCGAAGGCATAATTCAAGAACATATGCCTTTGATGAAGTGCCGTAAACTGCCGTAAAAGTGTGCAAAAAGGTGGGAGCAGAGGGATTTGAACCCCCCCCAGCGGATTTCTTCTGAAACTGCCCATCAGATGGGCAGTCTGCAGGATTGCAACAGGTCGGCGCTCCAGTTGGTCATCAACTATCAGCAAACCCACTCGTCGTCATTCCTGTGCAACTGGAGCCCGCGATACTACCAAGCTATACTATACTCCCTAAGTGTGGAAACACCATGAATCATGACTTAGCTTGCCTTCGGGCACGCTTTCGACGGCGCAACTTCTTCTTACGCCACTTCCACCGTTGGTTACCGGTTTTCTTCCAAGCACGTGAGCCTCGCTTCATGGTGAACGAGCATCCCACCAACCATCCATATATGAGAGCATCGGGTTAAACCACTGACTTTATGCTACGAATCTTGAAGAAAGTTCACCCAAATTATCTATTCAGACCGTAATCAATTTCCAATATTTTTGGATTGAATCATTTCATTGATACCAAATATCGTTTGAATACCTCAAAACTTCAAATCGCAGATAACACTTGAAACATCCCTTGATAAAGCAATGGTGACCCCCGCCGCTCATGGAAGGCGCGACAGACCCTAAACAACTCGAACATCGCGCATTCTACAAACTCGGTTTGTTCATCCACGACTGGCGCAAAACAATGTTCGCTCTTGGCTTGATTTCATGTATTTTCATGACCAGTTTAACCGCCTTGGGTGCAGACTGGGCCGAAGGTTTTGGTGAAGACGATGTTGAATCGGTCAATGCTGGAAATTTGATTTCNGAACGCTTTAGCAACGATGGTCAGGAATCCGGTCAATTTTTCCGATATGTTGTCCATCANCCANCGCTCAACGATTCAAGCGATGAATGGCGTAACGCCGTAATCGANGCGTTGTCTGATTTTGAGAACCATGAGGACATTACGGTTGAATATTCTTGGCAAGTTGAGCAAGTTGACCGCAAGGATGTTGTTACTTCTGATGAAGACGGTAACTACGCCATCAACACTGTGCGGTTTGACACCAATCGCAAAGATGCAAAAAGCATCATGACCGACCTCCATGATACGGTTTCAATCGACAAGCCATTCGAGGCTTTGATGACGGATGGAATCGCAATTGATTGGACATTTGATGACCGAATCAAGAAAGACCTGATCAAGGCCGAACTGGTATCAGGTCCACTTTCGCTTTTGATTCTCGGAATCGTGTTCGGCTCCATTGTAGCAGCGTTGCTACCGGTTGGAGTAGGAATAGGTACAGTTGCCGCAGCAATAGGTATGACGATTTGGCTTTCCAACGTCACGGATGTCACGGTGTATTCAACAAACATCATTTCTCTTATTGGAATAGGTGTTTCAATCGACTATTCGCTTTTCTTAGTGAATCGATTCCGAGAAGAATTGGCTAGAGGTCATGATGTTCGAACGGCCACTGCCATGAGCAGTGCAACCGCCGGTAAAGCCGTGTTCTATTCTGGCATAACCGTTGCCATAGGGCTCATGGGCATGCTGTTTTTCACCAATACAAGTCTACCTTCGCTCGGAATTGGAGGAACGATTGCGGTTTTTATCGCCATGGTATATTCGACCATTTGTCTTCCAGCAGTGATGGCAATACTTGGCCCTCGAGTCAACAAATGGAAAGTGCCGTTCGCCCTTGACATGTCGGCAAGAGACGATGGAGTCTGGGCTCGGATTGCCAAGCGAGTCATGGACCGCCCATGGACCGTGCTCATACCAGTACTGATTTTGTTGCTCGGTGCTGGAGCACCTTTCATGTATGCTGAATTCTCCTTGTCATCATGGCAGGCTCTACCTCCAGACGACGAATCACGTCAAGGAATGGAATTAATCGATGAAAAGTGGCCAGACCAAGCAGCCAACTCTATTGCTATCGTCATCGACACCGCAGGACACGACCCGCTTGCAGAGGAAAATCTTCGTTCAATGCACGCCTACATTACCGACCTCTTGAGCGATGACCGAGTCTCGGGAGGCATCGGCGTTGCTCTGCCAGACGCTTCAATGAGTGCGCAAGATGTTGTCGATTACTGGGCTGCACCTGCTGAATTCCTTTCTGTTGAAGACAGCATGACCCGTGAGAGTTTACGTGCAGCATTTGTCGGTGACAATGCTACATTGATCTCATTGCAACTCGTTGGTTCACAAACCAGTGTGGACTCGCGCCAGATGGTTGAATCTATTCGGGAGGACAGAGACGATTTCCTCGAAGATTTCGGTGGCGATGGCGACCGATTGATGGTTGCCGGCTTTGCTGCATACAATGCCGATAATTTACAAGCGATTGCAGATAACTTGCCACGAGCATTGGCTTTCATCTTGATTGCTACAATGTTCTTGATATTCCTTCAAGTGAAATCCGTGATAATTCCTGTAAAGGCAATTGCCATGAATATCCTGTCCATTTCAGCATCGTTCGGTATGCTCGTGTGGGTGTTCCAATGGGGTTACGGGGAATCGCTGCTGAACTTTACCGCACAACCCATTGACTCTGGAAATCCAGTTATCATGTTCTGTATCGTGTTTGGCCTGTCAATGGATTATGAGGTGTTGATGCTGTCTCGTATCCACGAAGAGTGGGAGCGTACTGGCGACAATACGCTTGCGGTCGCCAATGGACTGCAGAAAACAGGTGGCCTCATTACCGGTGCAGCAGCCATCATGGTTGTCGTGTTCAGTGCCTTTGGTTTGTCCTCTGTCGTCATCCTCAAGCAAATCGGTTTGGGTCTTGCTTTGGCGATTTTCATTGATGCTACGCTTGTCCGAGCACTGATTGTACCCTCGACAATGCGACTCATGGGTAAGTGGAACTGGTGGTCTCCCAAGTGGATGGAACGGATGTTTACCAGCAAAGATGTACCCGTTAATTCAATCGAACAAGAGTCTGAATGACCTCAAAATGCAATGGCCTTGAATCAAAATTGGTGGCGGACGTACCAGGATTCGAACCCGGGTTTTCGGCTTAGAAGGCCAAAGTGATATCCAGCTACACTATACGTCCTTATCCCAAGGGCAGGGCTCACACTTCATGAAGGTTAACCATCAACATCGTGCTCAAAGAGGCCGCGCACACTTATGGCACCGAGTTGGACGTCGCACGGTTGTTCGCTTCCATTCGTAGCCACAAAATCCGCACGACCAGTGCTGAATTTTGTATTCACCAAGTACACCGTCGCGAATACGTTGCAACAGCGCCGAGTCTTTCATCGAAGGAGCAGGAGCGACCGTTTGCGTGAGTTTATCGTGTTGAGCAGAGTGTACAGTCAGTCCAGCAGCATGCAAGAGTTCGTGAACAAAAGTGTGATTGTAAAGTGCTTCATCCTCAAGCAGTGCTGGATGTAAGCCAATAGTTACTTCCCCAGGGTCAAGTCGTAGTCGACGGCGGCGAGCCAGTTCATTCGGCCCCTCCTCAAATCGAGTCATCCCCAAGCGTTTGGATTCATTTTCAAGCCAAATGACGTTTATTCGGTCACGAATCCAAGGTCGAAATGTTGCATCAGTTACGCCTGAGAGAATCTGCAGTGCGGCGTCCATTAATTCAACAGGAACATGAGGGGGCGTAGAGGGAATAGGAGTCTCTGCTAGCGGCAAAGGCGGCGGCGAGCTTTCCTCCATGAGCGTCCCAAGAAGAACTCCCTCAAGAACACTATGAAGATGCAGTTCCATTGACCAGTTACACTCAAACTTTTTTCACACTTTCTCGAATATCCTCATTCCACTGTTCTACACGAGCAATTCGAACAACCTTGAGAGTTTGCAGATTGTATGCTGTCAGCATTGCTGGCTGTCGCTCCTCGTGAAACAGGCAGGTATCAAGCCCGACACTCGCTGAGCGGCCGTCGTTCAGTTGAACCTTTGAAAACCATGGGTGGCCCCACTTTTCGGTACCAGGCGTTGTGTTGAGGTTCATTGTTGGCGTATGGCCAAAGACTACTGTACGCTGTTCATCTATCGGTTTTTCAGCCCTGTGAAACGGCCTGCGAATCCACAAAAGCGTATCCTCTTCTTGACTGTCCAACTCAATGCGAGGGTCGTAACCTGCATGGACCAGACGCCATTTGTCAAGGACAATATGAGACGGTAGGCGCTCCATCCATTCTTTATCATCAATCACTTGAAGTCTCAGTTGCTCGGAATCTTCTTGACCAAATTCGTCGGTATAATCTCGAATGTAGGATGCAACTGTTGCTAAACCTCCGTTGTACAGCCATTGACGCATATCACTGTTTGGCTGGCCGAGTTGTTCAAGATGAAAACCGTTCACCATCATGTCTTCGTGATTCCCCTTCACACAGTGTATTCTCGGGTCGCTTCGTGCTATACGGACAACATCAAAACTGTCGGGACCTCTGTCAATCAAATCGCCGAGAAGAACAACTCTGTCATCCATACTCAAATCACATTCGTCAAGCAGACGCTCAAGTGTAAGCGAAAATCCGTGAACATCCCCAATAGTCCAGACACTGTGCCCATTGTCAAGCGCTTTTTGCAAGTCGTTTTCGATATGTTTTCTTCTCATTTTTAACACCAAAACAACAACCATCCGACATTACTTAAACGAACACGACGAGGACGTTCAAGAGTGCTCATTGGGATTTGAAAAACAACAGCAACGGCTTGGGAATGCTTATGTTGGGCATGCAAGTGGACGGTTTGCGAAAGCACCCTAATGGGCGTGTAGATCAGTTGGAAGATCGCTACCTTGGCATGGTAGAGGCCCCGAGTTCAAATCTCGGCAC
>NYZH01000044.1 GCA_002687075.1 Methanobacteriota archaeon | reverse complement strand
CATCCTGGAACAAATCAAGTCGGTAGAATAGGTGATCTGTATCACGAATTTCAACTTTCAATTCAGGGTTCATCTTGGAGACAGGATTCTTGAGTTCTGATGACTCATACGTTGCTCCACAAGCGTCGCACTGGTCGCCACGTGCACCATCGGCGCCACATGAAGGACAGGTCCCCTCAATGTATCGATCGGGGAGGAAACGTCCGCCACCGTCCGGGTGGACTTCGTAATATTGTTGCATGGTTCTTTTTTCAAAGAATCCAGCATTGTAGAGTAGACGGAAATTCTCTTGGACTTTTTCTTTATGCCTAGAATCACTTGTTCGATTGAACAAAGAGCCACCGTAATCAATACCTCTCGAATCAACGTTTGGCATCCATGTACAACCCAAATCAAGGAGCGCTTTTGTGTTGATGGCATGAAATTCATCGACAACATCTTGTGGAGAAATACCGTTTTGTTCAGCAGAGACTGTAATTGGAGTTCCATGTTCATCAGAACCAGAAACCATCAAAACTCTGTTTCCACGAGCTCTTTCAAAACGCGCCTGTATATCAGGTGGAAGATAGCATCCAGCAACATGGCCGAGATGTAGAGGGCCATTTGCGTATGGCCACGCCACACAAATAAGGACATATTCACCGGTCAAAACCTTCCCCTCAAACCTGCGAAACATACTCTGCTCTTGACTTTCACCCATGGAAAAGGTCTCGATTGCCGTATTTTACGAGACAAATTAAGGGTCATTTTCAATAACCACTAGCGCTTCGCTCAATTTACACCCGAACGGTCAGGGGATTTTGAAAATATATGGAAAATATATTCATTTCTGCAGTTGGAACAACCATTGATGCAACTGGGGAGGGTAGCATGACCCTCTTGGTATTCTATATCACTCTGGCGCTAGGAGTTTCTTTTCTTTGCTCGATTTTGGAAGCAGTCGTTTTGTCAATACCACATACATACATTGCTGTTTTAGAAAAGGAAAAATCAAAGCTAGGAAAAATTTGGAATAAATTGAAAGATGATGATGCTGTTCGTCCTTTGACAGCAATTCTAACATTGAATACCATTGCTCATACCATGGGTGCAGCAGGTGTAGGTTCCCAAGTTCAGTTGATTTACGGCGAAGAATCGCTAACCGTTGCATCAATAATTCTAACTTTGGCTGTCCTTTTTCTCTCTGAAATCATACCCAAGACGCTCGGTACTGCATACTGGAAAAAATTGGCTCCAATTACCGGAAGATTGCTCACCATTATCGTTACTGCACTGTCGTTCCTCATCATACCGATTCAAATGCTGAAGACTATTTTACCGAAGGGGTCACATTCATTGGTAACTCGTGATGATGTTGCTGCATTAGCAGACTTAGGGGAAGAAGAAGGAATTCTTGAAGAAGATGAAGAAACTGTAATCCACAATTTGTTACGTCTTCGAGAGATTAAGGTTACAGAAGTCATGACGCCAAGAGTTGTTATGACTTCTTTCCGTGCATCGAGTACAGTCAAGGAAGTCCTCGATGAGCACAAGATAATACGAGTATCGCGAATTCCGCTTTATGATGATTCAATCGACGATGCATCGGGTATCGTCATACGTTCAGAAGTTCTCATGGCGGCAAGTCGGGACGAGTGGGAACTGAAAATGAGTGATTTCAAAAAACCGGTCATTTCAATTCAAACTGAATCGAATGTCGATGAAGCATTGGACATGTTTTTGCAAAAGCGACAACAATTCGCCCTGGTCCGAGATGAGTTTGGTGGAGTAGCTGGTATTGTGACAATGGAAGACGTTCTTGAAACACTATTAGGCGAAGAAATCGTTGATGAACTCGACGAAGTGGATGACATGCGAAAACTGGCACTTGAGCAACAAGCGGACCTACTTGAGCAAGAGTGAGTCGAATTCACTTAACCAATTAAGTAACAAATTTTCCCTTTCAGCATTACGCTTTGCTCCAGAGTGACTCAGAGTTTCAATGAGATGAAAAGTGGTTCGCGAATGTTCAGCATGTTGGTGAAGAGCATCATAGTGTATTCTACCGAGTCGATTATCATTCGACGCTTGTAAGCACAGAGTAGGGGCCCGAGGTAAACCCCACTTTGGAATATTAAATTGTTCAAGAGTATCTTCTACTTGGACTTCGGGATGCATTTGAAGAACTTCTCGATAAACACGTCGAAGAAGTGGTTTTCGAAGTATTTTTGGGACAAGCAGTGTATTGGCAATTTCATCGTAAATCTCAGAGTACATCATTAAAGGTGACTCAAGAATTGTACCTGTCCATTGAAGATTGTTAACTTTGGAGTTTGTACTTGATATTCTCGATGCGATAAAACCGCCCATGCTGTGCCCATAGACAAATAATTCAGGTGAATGTGATATGTCAATGAATGTATCAAGATGATTCAAATGGTGTTCGACATGTTCGACCGCTGAAATCGCATTCCACCTGTCAATATGAGATGATTTTCCATGGCCAATCAATTCAATAATTACCGCATTCCAGCCCTTCTCGATAAACCATTCAGCACGATCGACCACCGATAATGAAGTGCTACGCCAACCATGGATGAAGATCACAATTGGCGCATTTTCACCATTGACATTCGTAGTTAGTATATGTGACCTGAGCGACTTGAACTGTGGCAAATGAGAATCCCAAATTCCACCTTCGATTGATGGTTTGGAATTGTTCGGAGATATGAAAATTTTCGCTACTACCAATTCAAGATATGAATTATACAGAGCGTACAACACAAGAGGCAATATGAATATCCGATAAAGAGATTCATCAGTGTAAAAAAAGACTGAAATCAGACACAGGAATGCAGAGGTGAAAAGCAAGCCACGTGACCACCTACGGTTCATCAAATCCATCAAGCCACCTACGCGGTATTATTCGGATTTATCATCTTCTTTCGTGCTTGATTTTGCTTTAGCCTTCGCCTTTGCTTTTGCTTTGGGTTTAGCAGTTGATTCTGAGTCATTGCTGCCGTCTGCGGAATCATCTTCACTGTCGCTGGATTGGTTTTCCATTGAATCAAGCGCCTTCTTGGCAGCAACTTCTTTTGCCTTTTCTTGGCGCTTTACATCTTTCGCAGCCTGTCTGGATGTATAACGGTCACCATAGGTTGCCATTCCTTCGAGTTTTGCAATGAAGCCAGAGGTTTCCTCGCCCTCGACTGGTACGTGTTTAACCAAATAAGCGCCAAACATTGAATCGTACATGCCCTGCTTGAGTTCACTGTTCCGCTTCATTGAGGAATTGACGAAGTAAAGTACGATGAGTATAAGTCCAAGTACAGACCATACAGATGACCAAATTTGTGCAGGACCTTTGGTGTTGAAAATATTTTGAACATTAACCATAAGGAATATGACACCTAACAAAGCCATTATTCCTGTGGAATTTACAAGAAGGGCATGTAAAAACAATGGCTTATTCCCTGATGAATTAACATTCTTTGTTCTTGAAACAAAGTTACCTAGGGTTCGTCCGGACATAATCGGGACAACCAAAAGATTCAGACCGAGTGCTGCTATAACAACGAGAGCGAAAATTGTTGTAAACGCATCGAGTATCGTAACTGAGAACAAAAACAAGAATATTGGACCAAGATTAATAACGAAATTGACAAACCAAGCAATTCTGCGTGCATTGGCAGATGCGATTTCAAAGTTCTCCGGTAAACCTTGGGGGCGAGCTTTTGCCTGTTTCTTCACTTTCGCTGCTTTTGCTGCCTTGGCAGGTTTTGCGGCTACTGGTTGAGCGATTACCTGTTCAGCAGGTTTTGCTTTTGCAACGGCCTTGGCAACAGGTTTGGCTTTAGCCACTGCTTTTGCTACAGGTTTGGCCTTTGCAACGGCTTTTGCTGCTGGTTTTTTTTCCGTTTTGGAACCTGCATCATTTGCTTTGTCGAGTAATCCCATTGTTTCACGTCCATTGTTTTAATACTAAATTTAAAAATAATTAGGCTTGGTAATGTGTTGCTACAGAACTGTAAATCTCGAAATCTGGCGAGGCAACGAAGGTATTCACTGATTCTTCACTCATGTTTCCAAGTTGTGCATCTACGATTGATACAAACTGTGCACGTAAGTCATCACTTGCGCTATCTGGGTCGCCCGCAACTTCTTGATAAATTCCAAATTCAGCACTATTAATGAATTGAGACACGACTTCTTCAGGCAAATCTGATCCAAGTAAATCGTCGACAATACCAACAAAGGTGACAAATAAGTCCTCTTCACTGTCCTCGGCTGGTGCTTCGGAAGCTACAGTTGGTGCAGATGGCTGCTCACCTTGAATCATCGCCTTAATCGATTTTCTTTCAGACATTAAACCTTCAAGAATCGGACGCATCTGGGCAAGAATTTCACTATCTCCAGAAGCCTTTGCAGCCTGGTATTCCGGTCGAAGGCTACGAAGTTCGTCTTCAATAGCAGCCAGTTGGTTCTCAAGACTTTCTTCGTCTTCTTCGATGAGTTCTACGGTTGGAGCGTCACGAATCTCAGAGAGTTTTGCCTCCCTATCCTTCTTTCGAAGGACAACAATTTCCCTATCAAGAGAATGGCCAAATCGATCAGCGTACCGGTCCAATAAGGAACCAGTATCTTTCTTACTCAAACGGTCGATATGGCCAAATATTTGCTGCAGAGGTTTGTCTGAGCGCTTTGCCCACAATTCACCGTATTTGTTCTCTTCTGAAGAACTCGATTCAGTAGTAACGGCAGGTGGAGGGTTCTCACTCGGAGGCATTGGAGCTGCTGGTAGAGGTAGAGGGCTAGGAGCAGCAGGAAGAGGGGCAGGAGTGGGAGCCTCTGGAAGTGAAGCCGGAGCAGGAGTTGCTGGAAGTGGCATAGCATTGGGCGGTGGGAGTGGCATTCCTGGCAGGGGAGGGAGTGGTAAGCCCGGAGCAGGTGGTGTTTGCGTATCTTTTTTCTTGCCTTTGCGCAGACCCATGTGGTTCACCTCTAAACGGTTGGATGCGGATTGAGTCTTGAACCTTACCTTTAATTATGCACGAGAATAGTGGTATTGAAATGATAAATGATTACCGATTAACAATCTTCGCCCAGCCTTTCAAGACTAGAAATGTGGCTCCAGCCTCATGAATTTCAAATCTTTCACCCATTTGCTTATCGTAAACAACATCACCAAATTGACTGATTGAGTCATTTACAATCATTTCAACCTCCAAGACCTCTTGTGTACTCAAAGCCATTGCTTCGTGTAATGGAGAGTAACAAGTTGAAGAATCTGGGTCTAGCCGAGATAAAGGAAATTCACTTACGCGCATACCCGACTTACCATGAAGTGATGTAGGCCATCGAATTTGGCGACGAACATCAATTGTCACAACTTCATCTGTTTCACCTGCCGAACCCAAGATTACCGAGGAATCGGTCTTTAGCAAATCTAAGAACAAACCCTCGTATTTCTCCAAAACACCAAAACTACCATTTTTCAAGCGCTCTGCTCTTGAATCATGGTTGACGACGTTGGCAAGACTTTGAATCGAGACTTTACCTTTCGTCGAAGACCTGCCCTCTCTTTGAGATTGGGAAATTAAACCCTGATGCAGTGTTTCGAGTTCAGCATTGTATCCTTGTTCCTTGCGAGCAATCTTTCTCAATTTCTCTATCATGCCTTCCATTCCATCTCGAATTCGTCGGGTCCAACCCTCAGAATTTAGGTCATGATAGCGGGCTAATCCACCTTTAACGTCAACACCTTCACCACGAATGAAAGATACCATTTCTCGTCGTGCTTCAGAATCGAGATGAAAGAGAGCAGGGTCCCTGTAATGAAGGTGAAAACCTCGATGGCCTGAAAATGTCACTTGCAAATATTTCTCATCAAATCCAAATTCTGGTTCAAGAAAATCATTCCAAAGTGACCAAGCTTGTTCCTGAATTACTCTGAGCATGCCGGGGAAATCACGGTCGGTGACTCCGGGCAAGTGATCTCCGTCCAAATCGAAGATGAGGTCGGCACCTAACCAATTCTTATCGGACATTTTTAATTCAAATGGGCGTTCCCAATATGCAGTTGAATAAAAGCAGGAATGCATGGAGCGTTCAGTGATGAATTGCCTTAGTGAATTCATGTCAGTGAATCCTTTGTGACGAATCGGTGGAGCACCTCCAAAAGGAATGAACATCCATTCTCGAGTTCGTAAACGCGGAGGAGTCCAAAATTCGGAACTGCGATAATATGTTCCGAAGCGGTGTGCAAATCTTGCCCATCCTGCAGCCATAGACTTCCACCAAAGGGTGCTTGGTAGTGAGGGTTATTGAACAAAACGAATTATTCAGTCATCCAAAATCGTTCTTCTGCTTCACCAATTGTGGTCGAAGTATCAGCGCCTGTAGCTTCAACATAATGTTCCCAGCACATGTAATATTTGCCTACCGCCATAGCGTTTCCAAAAGTAAGACGAACGCCGCATTTTTCACATCGTGGTCCGATTTCACCGTTTGGGGCTTGAGCAAGCGTGATGTGGTCGTGTGGCATAGTATCCCTCTTGTTTAGCGCACGGGTACAGAGTCTTTGAACTTGGGGGCTAAAAAATTACCATTCTGCGTTATCCCATTCATCCGATGAGCACCATCTCAACAAATCAAGTGCTACTTCACACGACTCAGCAACTTCAGGGTTTTCGTCGTTTAGAAATTCCTCCAATATTGGACGAGCAGAAAGATTACCAATAGCGCCAAGTGCTTCGGCCGCTTCGTGTCGAACCATTATATGCTCCTTCGAATCGCTCAGTCTTTCAATAAGTGCAGGTAATGCGACATCATTTTGCATCTGACCAAGGACATAGGCGAGTTCATGCCTTAGCAAAGCACTGGAGGCTGAAAATCCAGTGCATAAGGCAAGACAAGCTTCATTTGAGCCATGGTTTCTCAGCGAAAAAACACTTCGCATTCTCTTAAACATAGGCATATTTTCATCCAACAATGTTGATGACCACGTCTCAACACTACCTTGGGATTGGGCTGGAGCAGGATCGACTGAACCATACTGACTGACCAATGGTTTACGATTCTCAGTACTCATATCCCTCACTCATTCGAACCTATAAACGACATTGATGTAGCGTCAAAGTCGTTCGTAATCAGGCCTATTGACTGACCCTCTTGAATAAATTGACGGACTGAAGCCCTGCCTTCTTTCTTGTAATCAATCGTTCGATCGTTAACATACATCCCCACAAATTCACGATTTGTATCATCATCGATGCCTCGGCCCCATTTCTTGGCAAATTCAAGTGCTTCAGCAGGAGATTTGAGGGCATATTCGATACTCATTTTCGTGTATTTGGTGATATCCTCCATCACTTGGTTTCCTAAATCACGACGAACTACATTACCTCCGAGCGGCATAGGCCAACCTTCAGTACGCTCATTCCACCATACTCCCAAATCAATATGGACAGTCAGGTTATGCTCGACATAGGTCAATTGTCCTTCGTGGATGATAAGTCCACTTTTGTAAGTACCATCAAGAATTCTCGGAATGATTTCATCAAAGGGAACAACAGCAATTTCACAATCCCCCCATGCAAGTCGTAGGCCGAGGTATGCGCTGGTCTTTAGACCGGGAACAGCAATTGGAGATGATTTTACATCATCCAATGATGTATTAGGCAAAGATACCACCATCGGGCCATAACCTTCGCCCATGGATGCTCCACAGTTCATCAGAGCATAATCCTTAGAAATTTCGGGGAAAGCATGTATGGATACTGCTGAAACCTCAAGTTCACAGTTCATGGCTCGATGATTGAGGGTTTCAATATCTTGTAATTCATGTACGAAATTGTATCCGGGAGTTGGAAAAGCACCCGTAGTCATGGCGTGGAACATAAAAGCATCATCTGGGTCGGGCGAGTGACCTATACGAACAATCTTATTCCCATTTTCATCAAGAGGCAATTCAGCAACCATGACACAGCGAACAAGGCGACCTTGATGAACCAACCGGATAAAAATGAATATTTTTTGGTGAACATGCGTGAACTATTCAAACGGTCACTGTTGAGGTTGTGATAATGCGGGCTGTGCGTGTCTCCCACCTGAAGACCAATGCATTACTCGTACTCGTCCTGTTGCTAGTAGGAGGTTTAGGCAATGCAGCAGGACAGTATTCAGATATTTCGTTCATTGATACGACCGTTGCGGAAGGCGCAACTGAATCGAGGACTCTCGATATAAGCCCCAATGATACCTACATCGCTAGCGGGTATGATGGCTTTGTAGCTCTCCATTCGCAAAGTTCCTTGGATATCATCAAGACTTTCCCAATGGGCAATGATGTATTGGAAGTTAAATTCTCTCCTGATGGTTCGTACTTGGCGGTGGCACGCTCAGGTTCAGGCCTTGATGACGATACAATTCAAATTATTGACATGAATACACTCACCTTGTCCAACAAGCAGCAGTCATCAAATTCCCAGCCTGAAATGGTCTCGTGGTCAACAGATGGGCAATTACTCGCCGTTCCAAACAGTAACAATGGAGTAAATCTAGTCCGCATAAGCGATATGGAAATCGAAACATCTCTGAACGGTGAGCACAACACTCGCGTCACATGCATAGAGTACTCCAAACTTGGAAACTATATTTTGACCGGCGATGAAAACGGTCGGGTTGTAATGTGGTCGAGTCAAGGAGTTTCTACCGATAAAGTATGGAATTTCGAATCAAAAATTCAGGGGTGTTCATTTGATTCCAATGATGAACGATTTGCAGTGTTAACCGAAAATGGACATTTGTCCACTTGGTCATTTGATGGAATATCACTCAGCGAGCGTAATTTCACAGGAGCCTCGAGTATCCGTTGGTCAACAAATGGCAACCAACTGCATGTACTGGAAACAAGTTCTCCGTCCAGAATTTCAAGTGTCGACTCATCAAGTTTAAACGATATTGTTTCAATCTATATGGGGCACCAAGGACTTGACTTTGACATCATTGAAAATCAGTTTGGAACTCGTCAGATGGCGTATGTGGCTACGAACACTGGGCACATTGCCGCCTATGGAGCGCCGACATTACCACAGGGTTATGGTGAAAGTGGTGCAGACCTCGATGGCGATAATATTCCCGACATGATTGATGAGGATGATGATGGTGATGCAATCCCCGACTCAAGAGATAACAATTGTGTAGTAACGACAATACCGTGCAGTAAAACACCGAATATTGACACGATGAGAAAAATCGTGATTTCGGTTAATTCTACAACATTTTCTATTGAAGATACATTTACACTCGACTTGGAACTTTCATCAGTTTTGAGAAATTTGTCGAGAAAATCAGTGATTGCAGACACCCGTCTAAGTCAAGAAGAGACTGACGTTTTTGCCAAAGCGGTCTGCCTAAATATGAACCACAATCATTATCTCAATTCTTGGAGTGATGTACTGGAACTTTCATCAGGACAATTGGAAGGTGGGCATGTTGAGTGTAAAGTCGATAGTGGAATGACCTTGATTGCACAAGCAGATCAAAAGACACATGTTTCAATGACTTATGTTTCCACATTCAACATGAGTGAGAAACTGTCATATCCATTTGAATTTCGATTGAAATCACAACCGAAATCAACCGATGCCTCCCTCGCCCAACACGCTGAACTTCACCCAATTGATGTTAGCGTTCAGACCACGTATTCTGAGAACTTTTACTGGTCCCCTTGGTGGGTAAGTGAAGGTGAACTGGAAATAAGTCTAGAGCAGATTGAAACTGTAGAACCTGGGTTTATTAAATCAACAACGGATTTGTTTCTTAACTATCCGATTTTGTTTTTACCTGTGCTTGGGTTAGTTGCAGTCATGTGTATTGCCCTCATTCGAAAGAAGAATTCATTGGGACTGAACATCGACCTCGATGATGAAGATGAGGAGGAAGAGGGAGAGGAAGACGTAGTTGAAGAATTGGACAATGACGTGGATGATGAGGTATTTCATGAGGATGAAACCGAAGAACAATTTTCAAAGGATGAAGAGGAAGAGCATAAGGTTGTTCGCACTCGGAGGAAAATTCGAACCGAATCACCTGCAGAAGATGGACCAATTACGAAAGTGAAAAGAAAACGCCTCGATTCTGGCATCCAAAGCAAAAAAGTTTCAGTCAAGACTCGAAAAACTGCCTCAAAAAAGAAAGTAAACACTAGGAAAGCATCAGAACGAAAAGTGAAAACACGACGTGTAGTGACTTACTCAGATAAATTCGAAGATGACGACGGTTGATCACCAAGCGAATTGAGCACCTGATTCCAACTTACAAGCCTCAACAAGGAATTCATTGAGTCCGGCAAGATGTATGTCATCGATTCGGTTAAACACCTCGCCGAAATAACGGTCCAAACGCTCATGATTAAGGTGCGAGCGAGATAGAGCCCATTGAATCACTTTTTCACGTTGTTCAGGAATTTCTTCAAATCGTTGCAGGTTTTGCACAAGAACTCCATGTGCCTCTCTTACCATTTCGATAGGAGTGTCCTTTCGAGTGGCAAATACTCCAAAAACCATGGGTTTTTGTGTGAATTGTAGCCAATCTTGGCCTAAATCAAGTTGAACCATTTGCGGATGATTTTTTGCTCCTTCAAGTGCTCTGTCTCCGATAAGAAGTGCTCCCTCGCAAGTTTCCAACATTCCCTTCAAGTCTGGACCCATCGAAACAAAAGATGGCGTCAAATTTCGTTTTTCCAGTAAAAATTTCAACAACTGAACGGACGTTGCAGAATCTGTTGGCAAGGCAATCGAACTCATTTCAGCTAGCGGTTTTTCACCAAAAACAAGAACGCTTCCAACCTCTCCGCGGCTGCAGATTCCTATATCTGGCAAGAGCACCAACTCATCTGAGTGTTGTGCATAGTCTGCAGCAGGAATCGGTGCTAAAATGCAATCTTTACGGAGAAGGTGTCCAGTAAGCCATGATGGTGGTGCTGAAAGAATGTTCCAATCAACATCAAGATTGTAAAACAAAGGATCACAATTGAGGAAGGCAACCCTGCCCATGGTTTTCATCCAATGGGATTGTTTCACGCAAATTCCTCACTGAGATGCCATCTTTAACTTACGCCGTGGCTTGATTTTTGGCGGCACAAAAATCTCAAATTTTTGGTAAGTGGTATTTCTTTGAACCGGAATACACCCCGCATCTTTTATCAAGCGGGAAAGACGAATTCTATCATGGTCAAGAGGAGTGGTAGAACCTGCCAAATGCATGATGGATTCCTTTTGAACGGTGCCATCGATATCATCCGCTCCGTATTGTAGTGCCAATTCAGCTAATTCATCTCCAATATTCATCCTGTACGCCTTTATGTGAGGAATTGAGTCTAACATTAGACGAGAAATTGCAATTGTGCGCAATATTTCACTGCCAGTTGCCAATTGAGCCTCGGGCAAACGGGTGTGGTCTGGAAGGAAGGGATAAGGTACAAAGCACTGGAATCCAGATGTGACATCGTTTAGTTCTCGTAATTTTACCATG
Organism: Methanobacteriota archaeon; assembly: GCA_002687075.1. Lineage (GTDB taxonomy): Archaea > Thermoplasmatota > Poseidoniia > Poseidoniales > Poseidoniaceae > MGIIa-L1. The sequence continues at coordinate 41,953 of NYZH01000044.1, read as the reverse complement.
TGCATTAATCGTTGTTCAAGTGTTTCAATTGTGCCAAAAAGCATAGTGCAATTCGTCGGAATTCCAAGTTCGTGGGCTGTTTGGTGAATTTCCAAATACTCTGTTGAACTTTCCTTTCCGTTACATATCACAGCGCGAACAGCATCGTCAAGAATCTCTGCGCCACCACCGGGGAGTGAACCAAGTCCAGCATCTTTAAGTCGATTTAGAACAACAGAGTAGGGCAAGTCTGAAAGTTTCGATAGATGCTTGATTTCGACTGCTGTGAGAGCCTTAATGGCTATGTGCGGAAAGCGTTCTCGGGTGGCTGAAAAAAGTGCTTCATAATGTTCAATGCCCCAGTCTGGATGCAATCCTCCAACCGAATGAACCTCATCAACATGGTCAGCATATTGTTCCAAGTCGCGAAGATAATCATCGAGTTCTAGGGCATAGGCGTCATCAGCCCTCTTGGAACGTCGAAAGGCACAGAACTTACAAGCCAACACACAAATGTTTGTTTGATTCACATGCACATTTGAATTGAAAAATGCGTAGTCATCAAAACGAGCAACACGAACGCAGTGAGCTAACCTCCCGACCTCTGTGAGATTCGGATGCCGATACAACACTAGGCCGTCATCAACGGACAAACGTACACCATTCGCAATCTTTTCTGCGATAGGACGAAGCGATGAACTCCAGGTGTTGAGATTGCCGACAAGTGCTGGGAGGCGTTGGACCCAGTCAACATTAGAGCCAGCTTCTTGAACCGATGATTCCCACGCTGACATGGATAAACCTGCATCATCCTGTTTTTCAAGATGTGGTTGTCACCTTAGGATAATTAAAAACTCATTGTACAGCGAAAAAGCGAGAATTAACAATCAATTTCCTAAACTCTTCAATGATGAAAACTGTCGATGCCACACACATAATCACCAACCAATCAGTACTTTCGAGAGTTTGTGTCCGAAGTAAACTTCCAATTTCTATCCCGATAAGTGGTATAGAATAATTTGACAATTGAACGAAGAACATTAGAAGGCATAAAGAAATCAATATAGCCAAGTTAATTGCTTTATTTGATAATATGCCGAGTTTAAACACGCTCTCATCGCTCGAACGACAGTTGATAACGTTAAACAACTGGTAAAGTATGAAGACAGAGAAAGTCATTGTTTGAGCATAAGCAAATTTCTCATCGGCGAAAGCCTCTGCAGCAGCCATCGCTTCGGGGTCACCTGCCAAACATGCATCGACATCAAAACCGGTAAAAGTTGCAGCATCAGCCAGAGGTATAATATCGCAGTTTTCTGGGTTGAGGCCTCCACCTGCGAGATAGAATACAGTTAGCGTTCCAGCCACCATAATTGCACCGAGCCAGAAAATCAATGCTACATCACGGAAATTTGGAAGCCCTTCATTCACCGGCCGAGGTGGTCTGGACATGACATTACCATGCTTTTTCTCAACGCCTAAGGCAACTGCTGGTGGACCGTCCATCAATATATTGATTACGAGAATTTGTGTCGCAGATAAAGGCAATTCCCATGGAAGCACAAGAGTCGATATTACAATAAGAGCGACAGCAGCTACATTTGTGGAAACTTGATATCGAACAAAGTTTCGAATGTTTTGGTAGATCTTCCGACCCTCCTCGACGGCATGTACGATATTTGCAAAATTGTCATCTTGAAGAACCATATCAGCTGCATCCTTAGCAACATCTGTACCGGCGATTCCCATGGCAATGCCTATGTTGGCACGCGAGAGCGCGGGGGCATCGTTTACACCATCACCAGTCATTGCCACAATTTCTCCTTGGTCTTGGAGCCCTGATACAATACGCATCTTTTGTTCTGGAGTTACACGTGAGAATATGCTGGCTTGAGTTGCAGCCTCGGACAATGCGTCATCATCCATTGATGCTAAACTGTGACCGTTCACTGGTGGAATTCCTCCTTCAGTAATATTGAGTTCTCGGCCAATTGCTTCAGCAGTGTATTGCTGGTCTCCAGTAATCATCTTTACACGGATTCCCGCACGTTGGCATACTGCAATTGCCTCTTTCACTTCAGCACGTGGAGGGTCCATTATCCCAACTAATCCGAGGAAAATAAAACTCGATTCGACGGTATTGATATCGTGAATATCTTCGTCATCATCCAGGCGTCGAGCACACAAGGCGAGGACACGCATAGCCTGTCCAGCCATTTCTTTATTGGCCTTGGAAGCTGCTTCAACGTCTGCGGGCTCTATAGGAACTATTTCTCCGTCTTCAACCTTCCATTCAGCCAATGGCACATATCCACCTGCTCCACCTTTGGAAAAGACCCACCTTTCGCCTTCATATTCGTGGATAACGGTCATTCGCTTACGAGTAGTGTCGAAAAAGAATTCATGAATTCTTGAATGCCGTTGAGCAAATTTTCGAACATCCCCATTAATTTTCCATCCCAAAACAGCGCAAGCAGAGTCAGTTGGATCACCAATAGCCTGCCATTGTCCATCTACCTTAGAGATTTGAGAATTATGGCAAAGAGACAAACATGCTGCAGAAAGTCTGAATGCAAGATCACTTTGTAATTTTTCCATGTGCTCGTCTGTGACTTCTTTGCCGTCGAACGAAAGATTACCAACGGGCTTGAAACCTTCTCCGGATACAGTGAATGTTCCATAGGTAGAGGTGAACTGGCGAACAGTCATCTGATTCTTTGTCAATGTACCTGTCTTGTCAGAACATATAACCGTCGTAGAACCAAGCGTTTCAACAGCCTTCATACGTCGAATAATGGCCTTGTGTTTTGCCATGTTTCGCATTCCTAGTGCAAGAGTTATTACCAAAATTATCGGAAGGCCCTCGGGAACGATAGCTACGAAAATTGCGATAGCAATAATGAATTGGTCAACTGCAACTTCCCATAGATTATCTTGGTTTCCACCATAAGCGATTATTAGTTCGATCGAAACAAGGAGAACAGCAACGATTAGTGCAATAAAGCCCAAGAATTTACCGAGAGATTCAAGTTTTAGTTCAAGAGGAGTTTTCGGTGCTTCAGAACCCACAATATTACTCGCTATCCGGCCGAGTTCAGTATTCATGCCGGTCTCAACCACAATCCCTACTGCACGCCCAGTGGACACACATGTGCCCATGTATGCCATGTTTTTCCTATCGGCGAGAAGAGTCGTTGATGGAAGCGAATCGGTTGATTTGAGAATACGGTTCGACTCCCCTGTTAATGAGGATTCATCAATTTTACATTGATAAGACTCTACTACACGTATATCGGCAGGTACATTCAATCCTTCTTCAAGTTTTACTATATCCCCGGGCACCAAGTCTGGAGTGGGAATAGACCATTCGACTCCATCACGTATAACGACACAGGTCGATACTGACATCTGCTTGAGTGCATCCATTGCCTGTTCAGCTTGCCCCTCTTGCCAAAATCCAAAAGATGCGTTTGCAGTAAGTACAATAAAAATAAAGATGGCATCACCGGGATGGTCAGGATTTATGGCAAGTGCGATGAGTGCAGCGCCGATAAGAAGGTAATTGAGTGGGTCGTTGTACTGGGAGATGAAACGAATAAATGCTGAGGTCTTTTCGGGTTCTTTTAACTTATTTCGACCATGGACTTGTCTTCGCTTCGAAATCTCAGAGTCAGAAAGCCCCTCGCTTGTGGTCTTGAGTTTGGAGTACACTTCGCTAGAATCCATATCGTGCCAAGAATCCATATTCTCACCCAACTCACAACCGTGAGTAACCCTTGGTATTACGGTAGACTTATGATGATGGTGGTGGAAATCCCTTGCCTTTTCAAGCGATGAATTGAACAAGTGAATTCGCTTGGAACGGTCATGAGCGCGTTGGAGGAGCCGTACATTCCCGCCTCAGAGTCTCCCAAAGAATTGACTCTTCGAGTTGTCATTGTCGGTATTGTTCTTGGCATCCTCATGACTGCTGCAAACGCATACTTGGGCCTTAAAGTAGGAATTACAGTCTCTGCAAGTATTCCTGCTGCAGTCATGTCAATGATAATCTTACGTTCATTGTTCAAAGATGTCTCAATTCTAGAAAACAATGCAGTCCAAACTATGGCCAGTGCAGGAGAGTCGCTAGCAGCAGGCGTAATATTCACGGTGCCTGCACTTCTTGTCATTGGGATTTGGAACGACATCCAATGGCTTGACACACTGATTATTGCTTTTTTAGGCGGTCTCTTGGGGACAATGTTCACGATTGCATTACGACGATTATTTATCGTTGAAGAAGCACTTCCATATCCAGAAGGAGTAGCTTGTAGAGAAGTTCTGGTGGCGGGTGAAGAAGGTGGAGAAGGTGCNATGGCCATCCTNTATGCTTTGGGTATTGGAGGTATTTACGGACTCATGGTCAAAGGTTTCAAAGTGACACACGAAAATGTAGAGGCGGCTTGGGACTTTATTGGAACTCGNCTCTATGCTGGAATGGACCTTTCAGTCGCTCTGTTGTCCGTTGGATATATTGTTGGAATTCGCATTGCTTCATTCATATTTCTTGGTGGAGTTATCGGGTACGGTATACTGGTGCCAATGTATGGCCTCATTCGTGGATGGCCTGAGTCTACTGACTTGGCTTACGGATTTTATCTGGTTTGGAAATCTCAAGTCCGATTCGTCGGTGTAGGAGCAATGGTCGTTGGCGGAATCTATACGCTTTGGTCGATGCGTAAAACAATCATTACAGGACTTTCTAAAGCACTTATCAAAAGANATTCAAGTGACGAGGAGTTACTNCGAACTGAAATCGACCTTCCNCTCGANAAAGTGTTGATGGTGTGTGGAGTNCTCGTAGGTCTNACNTTTTTGTATTACTGGTGGGCNACTGGCTCGCTTATTTTGGCACTGGNTGGTGCACTCTTCTTNGGNCTTGTTGCNTTCTTTTTTGCGGCAGTCGCAGGATATATCGCTGGNGTGGTTGGTTCGTCGAATTCACCCGTATCTGGAATGACTATTGCCACNTTATTGTTTACAGTAGCTCTTGTTTGGATAATCGGCGACTGGTTCCTTGGTCTGGCTACTGANGAATTGATGTTGGCGACTTTGTTAATTGCAGCAATTGTCGCATCTTCTGCAGCAATTGCAGGTGATGTCATGCAGGACCTGAAAACTGGTCATATGGTTGGTGCCACTCCTTGGAGGCAACAAATTTCCGAAATTATTGGCGTCATTACTGGGGCAATAATTATTGGTCCAACGCTGCAATTACTCCATAACGCATTCAGAATTTCGAAAACTGCATGTGAGATGAATCCACGTGCATCGGACCCGTTATGTGAAGATGCATTGTTTGCACCCCAAGCAGAATTGATTGGNGCNATTGTNCAAGGTGCATTTCAAGGAAACTTAAATCTTGAAATGGTCATGCTTGGAGCAATAATTGCGGTTGTCTTAATCGTTCTTCGTATGCCTGTCATGAGCGTTGCAATNGGNATTTACCTCCCGCTGCTACTGTCTGTTCCTATAATGCTTGGAGGTATAATTTCGTATTTTGCAATCCATGCAGCGTATTTACGTGTAGANGGCAATCTCAACAGTGAACCNTCGCCTGAAGCTCACAAAGCAGGAAAAGATGTTGAAAATAGGGGCGTGCTCATTGGTGCTGGATTCATTGCTGGTGAATCAATAATGGGTGTNTTCATTGCGGTTCTGATTGTTGCAAAGTGGGAACTGGATGTTTTCTTTGGAGTTACAACTCTCAACAATTTCTTTTCNCTCGNATTCTTTGGATGGTTTACTGCTGTGTTTATTTGGCTAGCGACCCGTGCATTACCAAGCGGTGGAAACCTGTTNAAAGAANCTAATATGATTGTTGGAGATATTGCTCGTAAGTTTTTGAATGCATTCAAATTGAAAAATCTCAAATAATTCCATTCAATCAATAGGAAAACCATCAAAGGTCTCCTGCAAAACCAGCAATTTGCGAGAGGTTGAATATGACCAAATCAGTTGCAGATTTACAGGAAATGGCGCGTAAATGCAGAGTAGAGATTGTCAAAATGGTTCACCGTGCTCAAGCCGGCCACCCGGGGGGCTCTCTTTCTGAAATCGATTTAATCACNGCACTCTATGCAACAAGGATGCGAATTCGACCACAGGAACCAAAATGGCCTGATAGAGACCGATTTATCCTTTCAAAGGGCCATGCTTCTCCAGGAATGTATTCAATTCTAGCAGAAATGGGATTTATCGAACATGAAGATCTCAAATCATACAGAGTACTCGGAGGTATTTGCCAGGGTCATGTCGACATGAAGTGGTGCCCAGGTGTCGATTTTTCAGCTGGTTCCCTCGGAATGGGACTCTCGTTTGGAATGGGCTGTGCAGTTGCAGCTCGTCTAGAAAACAGTAATAGGAGGGCATTTGTGATGCTCGGAGACGGAGAGATGCAAGAGGGAAGTATTTGGGAGGCTGCAATGGCAGCAGCTCATCACGAACTAGGAAATTTGAAAGTTATTTTAGATCGAAACAGAATACAAAACGATGATTTCTGTGAAGAACAGATGCGAATGTTTGACATTCCTGCAAAGTGGAAATCATTTGGTTGGAACGTCAAAGAGATTGACGGCCATAATATGTCCGAAATTCTGGAAGGGCTCGACTTCCTTGAGGCAGAAGAAAATTGCAATGGACCATCTATTCTTATCGCTCACACAATCAAGGGAGCAGGAGTTTCCTACATGGAAAACAATCCATCATTCCATGGCGCAGCACCAAACGATGAGCAATTTCATCAAGCCATGATTGAACTCGGTGAGGTGGAAGCATGACACGTAATGCTGCAACTCGTGATGGATACGGTCAAGCGTTGCTTGACTTGGCAGGAAATGAAAAAGTCGTTGTTCTTGAGGCTGACTTAGGTAAATCAACAAAATCACTGCATTTTCGCAAAGCACACCCTGAACGTACAGTATCTTGTGGAATTGGTGAACAGAATATGCTATTGGTTGGTGCTGGCCTCGCATCTTCCGGCTTTATTCCGTTCGCCAGCACATTTGCTATCTTTACTGAACGTGCTTTTGAGCAAATGAGAAACGGTATTGCTCGTCCTAATCTCGCAGTTCATCTCTGCGGAAGTCACGGTGGCACCCATACTGGAACCGATGGCTCATCTGCCCAATCAATCGAAGATTTGGCTGTTTTTCGAACACTCCCGAATGTGATTGTTCTCCATCCATCCGATGATGTAAGTACCCGTCTTTTGACAATGGAACTAGCCGGAACCAATGCTCCTTCATACATGCGAACTGCACGAAACAAAACTCCAGTACTCTACGATGATGTGGACCCATCAGTAATACAAATTGGCAAAGGAATAGAACTTATGGACGGAAAAGATGTTGCCATTATTGCATGTGGAGTACTTGTCTCAGAGTCTCTCAAAGCTGCTGAAATGTTACAGAAGGAGGGTATTCATGCAACTGTTGTCGATATGCACACGCTCAAGCCTCTCGATGGAGAACTCATCGATGCGCTTGTCCAACGATGCGGAGCATTTGTTACAGCAGAAGACCACAATGTCATTGGAGGGTTAGGAAGTGCAGTTGCCGAATACCTCGTTTCCAATACTATGGCGCCGCTCGAGATGGTTGGTGTCAAAGATAGGTTCGGTGAGTCGGGCCAAGCTGATGAGATGCTTGATTTGATGGAAATCTCATCAGAATTTATTGCAAAGGCAGCGAAAAGAGCCCTTTCTCGAAAGTAAGTCGGTGAACATCCATTAGAGAGATGCTTGAGTGCAAAGCATGCCCGAAAACGATTCCTTGGAAAATACAATGGCTGTAGTTGATGATTTTACTCGAGAAAGAGACTGGGAACAATTTCATACTGTCAAGAACTTGATGTCTTCAATTTCTATTGAAGCGAGTGAACTGAACGAAACACTCCAATGGTCAAATCCCAACCTTGAAGATGTTGTATCAAATGCAGAGTTACTCGCAAAAATAGCTGACGAAACAGCTGATGTGATGGTTTATTGCTTGCGTTTATGTTCAATTCTGAAACTAGATCCAATTCGGATAATGGATGAAAAGATAGAAAAAAATCGCAAAAAATATCCCGTCGAGAGGGTCAAAGGCAGTTCCAAAAAATACACATCCTATCTGTAAAAATCATCATGAGCGTACCAATACTTGAAGGAGTGCCTATGGCTTCGGCAGATTATGGAATTCTTCTTGGATACTGCCGATGTCGACGAAATACGTGAAATTGCTGCTTGGGGCATACTTGATGGCGTAACGACCAATCCTTCTCTAATTAAGAAAAGTGGTCGTGATTTCAAGCAAGTTGTCGCTGAAATCGCATCGATCTGCCAAGGTCCGATTTCTGCCGAGGTCACTGCAATGGATACAGCAGGCATGATTGAGCAAGGTCGAAGTTTGAAAGCCGAACTTCCGGAAAATGTCATCATCAAAATTCCCTGCACTCCAGAAGGATTAGCGGCAACACGAGTTCTAACTGATGATGGAATTGATACCAATGTCACACTTATATTTTCAGCAGCACAAGCACTCATGGCAGCAAAAGCCGGTGCAACATATGTTTCGCCATTTATCGGAAGAATCGATGATACAGGACATGATGGAATGAACTTAATTGCAGAAATTATGGAAACATGGGCAAATTATCCATCGATTTCGACCAAAGTTCTAGCCGCTTCAATTCGTCATCCTACACATGTTCTACAATGCATACAACTTGGCGCACATACGGCGACAATGCCTGCCAAAACATTCCGCCAATTGATGAGCCATCCACTCACTGATAGAGGATTGGAAGGTTTCATGAAGGACTGGGCGGAAGTAGAGAAAGCGGGAAATGCCTGATTTTTGACTCTCTGCTCCTTAAGGAGGATTCTTGAAGTAAGGCTTCACCCGCTAGATTAACGAGGCCTTTGCATGACATCGACAAACGATTTGCTTAAGCGACTTCTTGCTGGGGATTTTTCTCCGGAAGAAATCGCTGGTGATCCCGTTCTTGTAAGTTTGGCAGACCGAATTTACGGTATCAAAATCGCTCCAGTAAATCCTGTTAAACCTCGTGATGTTCAAGGTCTTGAACTACCAGTTGCTCCAGTTACCGAAGTTGCCCCCCCAACCGATATGCTGATTGAGGTTATTGGTAACATTGCTCCTGCTGTTCCAGTTGTTCAAGACTTGAATAGTCCTCAACCTGCAGAAGCAGCTGCTACCTCAAGAGAAAAATCAAAACTTCTCACTCTCCTATCCGGAACAGGATTTGCTGCGGTTATACTCAACATGTTTGGCGTCCTTTCAACTGCGCTTGGTTCCATGTGTTCACCCGATGATTTATGTCCAAGCGACGGATACACTCGTATCAATTTGCTTGATTTCTATAAAATCGATACCGGGTACGGTTGGTCTGAGCCAATTCAAACTGGCACGTACGGAATTCCAGATATTGTCGCACTTGTCGCTACAGGACTTCTGTTGTTCCTTTCATTACGCAAATGATTGTGGTCTGAATGGATATCTCAATGTTAACTGAAATGTTTGCATATCTGGGTATGTTGCTTATCTTGTCTGCATTTTTTTTGGAAACTCAAAACAAAATTCACAGCAAGGCGACAACATATCTGCTTCTCATGGCTATCGGCTCAGGAATCTTAGCAATTCGGGCATTTCTCATTCAAGAATGGGCCTTCTTTATCCTCGAAGTGGCATGGTTTGCAGCAGCGATACTTGGATTTTATACTCGAATATCAAGTAGTGAAAACGAGTCTTAGAGCCCCCATCAAAGATTCGTTCAACAGAACTCGTTTTCAAGATGGAAAGAAGCGTCATATTGATGTGCGAGTGGTGACCGAGGTGACACTATGAGCAAAGGCCATGGTAAAGCGAAGCGAGGAATCCCCTCAAAAGCGGATAATTTTACCGAATGGTATCCATTCATGGTCGAAGCTGCTGAACTGGTTGACAAACGATATCCGATTAAGGGAATGGATGTGTGGAGGCCTTATGGCTGGAAAACAATGAAACTTATTGATGCACTTACGCATGCAGAAATGGAAAGAACCGAGCATGAAGAAGTGAATTTCCCACTCCTTATTCCAGAAAACTTGTTGGAAAAAGAGAATGCTTTGGTAGCCCGTCTCAAAAGGGCACGAGAAGAAGGTGTCGATCCTGACGACCTACGTGATGAGGACGAAGAAGGCGGTTTCAAAAAGGAAGTGTATTGGGTAAAGCATGCAGGCGAAAATGAACTAGATATCCCTATGTTCCTTCGACCCACTTCCGAAACTGCGATGTATACGATGTTTCCATTGTGGATTCGCTCCCACAAAGACTTGCCATTGAAAGTCTACCAAATGGTCAATACTTTCCGCTATGAAACCAAACAAACTCGCTCCTTCATTCGAGTGCGCGAAATTCACTTCTTTGAAGCCCATACTGCACACGCAGATGAAGCAGATGCATCTCGTCAAATTGCTCAAGATTTGGAAATAGTGAACAACATCATGAATGATTTGTGTTTGCCCATCATTAAGGCCAAAAGACCTGTTTGGGATACATTCCCTGGAGCATGGTACACTATCGGAATCGATGCTGTGATGCCGAATGGCCGCACATTGCAGGTTGCATCATGCCACCATTATCGAGACCAATGGGCAAAAGCGTTTGATTTATCTTATGAAAATCTTGAAGCAAAGCAAGAATATTGTCACCAAACAACTTACGGAATGTCTGAACGATTGCTTGGAGCTGTTGTCGGAATGCATGGGGATGAAAATGGTCTCATTATGCCCCCTGCTGTGGCCCCATTCCAAGTCGTAATTTGTCCAATGATTCGAAAGAATTCGGATGTGGACACGGTTGGTATAGCTAACGAAATGGCAGATAACCTTCGTAAATCCGGTCTTCGAGTCAAGGTCGATTCACGAGACCTGCATGCTGGACAAAAGTACTACGATTGGGAGATTAAAGGTGTCCCGCTTCGATTGGATGTCGGACCTAGGGATATTGCTCAGGGTACGGCCTTTGCTGCTCGCAGAACCGGTGGAAAGGAACCGATACCAATGGAGAGTATAGCAACAGAATGTCACCGAATTTTGGACGAAATCTCACACGAATTACGCAAGCGTTCATCTGCCCACATGTCTGATGTTGTTCAACCGCTGCCTAAATTCAATGAAGTAGATGGAAATTGGATTATGGACGGTGAGATTGAAGATGGTAAAATTTACGAAATCGCTTTTGACGGAACCGACGCACATGCCGAAGCCATTGAGCGAACAACCAGTCTAACATTTTTAGGAGATTCAACTGAAGATTATGAGGTTGATATGCCATGTCACATGAGTGGAAAAATGACGCGTAGACGTGTCATATTAGCCAAAACATATTGATGCGAACCACGACATGTTAACTCGAACAAGAGAGCATCGAGCAACCTATTTTGGTTCGAGCCCATTCTGGTCTTTTCTGGAACCATTTCTCCTCATATTCGGGTTGTTCATCATAGGGCCTAGTCAAGAGTTGTTGAAGTTCCTCGCAAACAGAGAAATCACCTTTTTCAGCAGCGTCAATTGCTAACTGGGCCATCCAGTTTCGTAACACATACTTCGGATTTGCAGCACGCATAAGTGAGCGATTTGGCTCTTCTCCTGTCCGCTGGAACCATTTGCCAAGCCAAGTATTCCACTGGTCAGTTGGAATGGAATCAATGTCGTAAAAGGCATCGTTCAATACATGAATGTCCGGAGCATCAATTGAACACAACATTCTGAAAAATAGAGTCATATCACATTCGCACATCTGCATGAGCGTGTTGAGTTCTCGAACGAGTTCTTCATCTCCTTTTTTGAATTCATCGAGACCCAATTTCTCAGACCACATTTTGTTGTGATGGTGATCAAAAGTGTCCGCATAAGTTTCAAGAACTTCATGAAGTGCCTCAGGATTATCCATTAAAGGAACAATCGATTCGAGCAACCGAGCTAAATTCCATGCCCCAATTTGTGGCTGCTGGCCGAAGCGATAGCGTCTTGTCGAGGCATCTGTCGTATTCGGAGTCCAATTTGGGTTGTAATCTTCGATCCAACCATATGGGCCATAATCTATTGTCAGACCATGAATCGACATGTTATCGGTGTTCATGACTCCATGAACAAAGCCGACACGCATCCAATGTGAAATCATGATTGCGGTGTGTTTAGCAACGGTATTGAGCCAAGATATCCGACCTTCATCATCGCCTATTGAATGCTCAGGGAAATGGTTGCTCACTGTATGTTCGACAAGTGTTTGAAGTGTCGAATAATCTCCTGTCAAACTGTGAATTTGAAAACTGCCAAAACGTATGAAACTCGGCGAAACCCGACAAACTACTGCACCAGGCTCCAGTGCTGGATTTCCATCGTACATGATATCGCGAACTATTTGTTCACCTGTAGTGACAAGCGAAAGAGCCCGCGTGGTTGGAATGCCGAGAAAATGCATCGCCTCACTGCAAAGAAATTCTCGAATGGAGGAACGAAGTACGGCTTTACCGTCTGCGAATCGTGAATATGGGGTCTTACCGGAGCCCTTCAGTTGCAACTCAAATACAGAATTGTTAACATCCAATTCACCCAATGTGATTGCACGACCATCTCCTAGTTGTCCTGCCCAATTTCCAAATTGGTGGCCACCATAGCGTTGAGCATATGTATCCATCCCACGAACTACACTTCCGCCACCGAGAATCAAATCATCTCCCTTTTCAAGATTCAAGGTATCTGCTAAATCATTCGACCACAATTTGAGAACCGGATTTGGTGGGCAAAAAGGAACTACTCTAGACCAGCACGCATTTGGAACTTGACGTGAGTTACCACCTATTTGCGAATCACCCGGTGTTTCGTCAAGAAAACGCGACAACCACTTTGATTCCGCAAGAGTGGCCATAGCCATGGGCCTACCCGCCATCTCATCAAATGTTGTATACATTTCGTGCATAAGAATTTCAAATGAATAGTTTCACTGTAGGATTCCCCAAACAGTGCTTTTTTGGAGAAAGTTCTGTATTAATCAAAAATTGTAGTAACATTATTATGAATCCGAATGAAGCAACCTACATGAACCGCAAGACAGGGCAAACTCAACGCAAAGTTCGATTTCCAAATATTCTTCGTCGAAAAGCTGCAAAGAAGGAACCTGCTAAGGTTGTTGACCAAACCGAGTATCCCTCATGTCAGACCCAAGGCTGCGGATGCGGAAAGTAACGTTCACGATTTTATCTCGTGTTGTTCAGCATCCTCGACGAGTATAAACTCGTATGCTCCAGAAGCACTGTCATAATCTATGCTTGAAAACAGCACTTTCATTTGTTTATCCTCAAATGGATCATGAAACCAAGGTTGTCCGCCTCGAAAAATGTCCAACATCTGCTTATATTCATCCATAGACATGCTACCAGTAATCGTATACACTGCTGATTCAGCACCTTCATCGAGCAAATCGTCGCCTTCAGCACCTCGAACAACTGTGCGTTGCAAGCGTCGTTTGACGTTCATATGGACATTGCAATTGGCAATCTTGTGCCAATCTTTACCAACACTGGCGATATAACATTCGTTCGCTTCCATAGTTGTTGGTAGAGCCACTAATCCTTAACCATTTTGAGCGAATTAGTAATGATGAAAAGACAACATCAAAAGCCTTCGATTCTTCACTAGGTCATGGATGAAGGAGCATATGTCGTCACAGGTGCATCAAAAGGTATTGGAAGAGCTGTTGCCATACAACTTGCCAAAATTGGCATCCCAATTGTTGCATTAGCTCGAAATTCCGACGAATTAAACGATATCGAAAAAGTTCTTCATAATATCAATGCCGAATCGCAATCTATCGCATGCGATTTGGCTATCGAATCAGATGTGGAAAGGGCGTGTGAAATTATTCTGGAGAATTTTCCACGAATTTCTGGTATCGTTCACAATGCAGGTACAATTCATCCTGTACTACCTGTGCAGATGGCATCAAGATCCGATTGGTCACGGTGTTTGCAGGTTAATTTGATTGGTGTTCAACATCTCACACAGAGATTGTTGTGCAATATGGGTGGGGAATTGCAATCAAGAATATCTGCTATATCCAGTGGTGCATCTTTGCGTCCAGTTGGATCTTGGTCAGCCTACTGTGTTTCGAAAGCAGGACTTGATATGTGGGTTCGATGCATCGCCCTAGAACAACAGGACAATAAAATCAGTGCCATTTCTGTGGCACCAGGTGTAGTCGACACTGACATGCAATCCCAAATTCGTGCAGCAGACCCGGAACTTTTCCCAGACCATTCCAAGTTTATTGCATTGCATACTGAGAGAGTGTTGTCAAGTAGTAAAGATGTTGCCAGACAACTTGTCCCATTACTTACCAATCACACAATGGCACAGTCAGGACAACGATTCGACGTTCGCGAACTCTAAATTTTAGTAAAAATCGAGAGAAGGGTGATAAGCCAGCACTTCGACGGCCGCATAGAGGGATTCCATGCCAGGTACAGACCGTGTTGAAATTCGAACACTAAAAGTTGGACGTTTTTGCGTCGTTGATGATGAAGCTTACAAAATTTTGAGTATTTCAAAATCAAAGCCAGGTAAGCACGGTTCTGCAAAAGCTCGGTTGGAACTTATTTCCCTCTTTTCAGCAAAGAAGATTTCACATGTTGGTACTGTGACAGATAGTATCAACGTCCCAATGATTGAGAAAGGTAAGGCAATGGTAACTCACATTGATGGAGAAGAAGTTCACGCAATGAACATGAAGGACCATACCATGATGATTCTCCCCGTTGACCCTGACATCGAAGTTGCCTCAGGACAAGAGATTCTTTGGATGGAAGCACTTGGAAGATACAAAATTGAACGTTAAAACCGTTCTTTTTCCAAACCCCAGAACCGAATGATTTTGCTTCTTGGCCGGTAATGTATTCATAAGCCGTACGACCTCATCATGGTTTATGTCCGAAGTAGCGATTGCAACCGAGACCGATACTTTTTCTGTCCAAGAAGCGATAGAAAATATGAGTGATGCCGACAAAAAATCCTTGAAAAGTTGGTATTTTTTTGACTGGGCTAATCAGGCATATGCGCTCACTGTCATGACCGTCATTGCTCCACAAGTGATGTCAAATCTCTACAACTATGCAACGGGTACACAAACCGGTGACGCCTTTTACGCTCAAGTTTTAACGTTCTCAATGCTCTTTGTCGTGATTACTGCTCCGGCACTTGGAGTCATTGCAGACCGAATGCCAATCAAAAAGAAATTGCTCAAGTGGTATACTCTAGCTGGAGTGTTGTTCACTGCATTGATGGGTGCTGCCCCATATTTTGGTTCAGAAGGATACAAAGTTATGGCAGTGATGTATGTCATTGGTACCGTTGGTTTTACCGGTGGAAACGTGATTTACTATTCATTCATGCCATACCTCGCTGAAAAGCGGTGCATGGATCATGTTTCCAGCAAGGGATACGCTTACGGATTCATGGGAGGCTCTATGCTGCTCATTTTCCACTTGGTAATGCTCCTGGGTCCGTTTGGATGGGACACAAACTTCCGACTCGCAGCAATATTTGTTACATCCGCATTATGGTGGTGGGGCTTTGGATATCTCATGTTCAAGTGGACGCCTGAACCCGAAATACCATCGACAATGGAATGGGAAGGAATCGTATCAGCGACGAAGGTTGCTTACGGCCAAGTTTTTACCACATTCAAGGAAATAAAGAGATTCAAAATCCTCGCCATGTACCTTTTGGCATACCTTCTATTCTACGACGGCGTCAACACGATAGCAAGTATGGCGAGTGCATACGGTGATTCTGTACTTCGACTCAGTTTACAATTGAATATTTACTTGCTCCTCACCGTCAACATCGTAGCAATACCTATGACGCTGCTGTTTGGTAAACTTGCGAATGTAAAAGGAACGAAATTTGCTTTGATGCTATCGTTGAGCATTTATTGCTGTGTGGCAGTAGTTGCTGCAGGATTTGCTCCATTGGAACTGGATTCGACAGTAAATGATGACGGTACGGTCGATGATGCAGAACGTTATGACTTCACCTTTACTTGGAACGCGACAACAGAATTGTACGAAATGGATACACTGTACGACAAAGGGTATGAAGGCTGGATCAGTGAAGACGGTGCAGGAGATGATGAATTTAGGGATGCTTATGAACAATATTTCCCAACACCTGACTATTCCGTTGATACTGCTTCGAGTTCCATTGGAAGTGGGATACTCATGTGTATCGTAATTCTTGCAATACTGGGAATATTCGGTGCAGGAATAATCTATATTCAAAATCTGGAAATGGGATGGAAAGGTGCTCTACTTGCATTCTTGCTGGTCGGTTCGGGTCTGCTCGGAGTTTCTATGCTGGCTGAAGAACAAACAACTGTTGAGCAAGAGATACCGGTCATTAACGCAGAAAATGCTACGGCTATGGTCGCTGCATTCAACGGTACATCTGAACACCGTTGGTCAATTCTCTTCGTAGGCGGTCCAGTTAGCGGTAGCGATGAAATTGGGGACACTCACCCAACAAACATTGACCAAGGAGGATTGGCGGATGGCTACGCTTCATGGATGCGTTCAAATGTTTGGGCGCCCCTTGGAATGGGAGTAACTGCCCAATGGATTACCCTAGGAATGTTTGTCGGTGTTGCAATGGGCGCTGCAGGTGCACAAGCTCGTTCGATGTTTTCTTTGTTAATTCCAGAAACTCGCACCTCGGAATTCTTCGGATTCTTTGGATTCCTTGGCAAATCTGCAGCAATGATTGGTACATTCTTGTACGCTCTTGCCAGCACACAATTTGACAGTCGTGTGGCAATCCTAACGATTACCATTGTCATTCTGATGGGTACATTCCTTACCAGCCGAATTGACCTGGAAGAAGGAATGCGGGTTGCTGCAGAAGAAGACCGAATTGCACGTCTACAAGGCATGGATTCTGAACAGGGTACAATTGAGTGATACTCCAAGTCATAAACTTATCATCAGGGTGGAGAATCACAAATGAAAGCGTTTTATCTTCTCCAAACTTTAGGCACTGTTGCAGTTGTTTTGGTGATGATTCTTGTTTGGGGAGTACCTCTTGCAACAACGCTGCTCTTCTATGAGTGGCTAACCGAGATTTTTTCATCCAGCAATAAATGGATTGATGCACTCTACACAGGATTGACTCTTTCAAGCTCAGTCATCATCTATTGTTTCAGCCTACTGTTGTTTTCCTCATTGTTGCAATTTGTTTTGCACATTCGAATCAAGGAAAAATCTGTTTTCCCATTGGCGTCGTTTACAACCATCCGTTGGGCGTTTTGTGGGCAAATAATTCGAGCGACTCAACCGATTTTGCAACATTTTGTTCCTTCATTTGTCTCCAATCTCTACTATCGCATTTGTGGAGCGAAAATTGGAAAAAAGACACAAATTAACACGCATAGACTGAACGATCCGTGCTTGATTCGTATCGATGATGGATGCGTAGTAGGTGGGGGAGCAACATTCAACGGACATTTGGTTGAAAAAGGCGAGATAGTCTTTGCACCAATTCACATGAAGGCAGGCTCCCTTGTTGGTGCTGGAGCAACTGTACAACCCGGAGTAACAATTGGCGAAAATGCAGTTATTGCAAGCCATGGATTGATACCCAAGTACAGAACAATCCCCAAAAATGAGGTTTGGGGTGGACTCCCTGCACGTAAAATTCAATCGTCATCTGAGCGGCGTGAAATGAAGTGATAGAATTATCGAATTCTCAACCACATTGAACAGCAACCTATTCAAACGGATTGCTCTACCTCCGTATGTTCGCGTAGCGACTGCAGGGTGTGCAAAATATGGGTGTCGAAAAATCAGCATATCGCCAACCCGTCACTCCACAAGGCCTCAAGGCCATAGAAAAGGGTACATTGACGTGGCTTGATGACGATATGTACAACAATCTAAACACCGGTGTTCTAGAACAATATTTAGAAGAGAAGAATCTTGATGAATCGTTTGAGGTTTCTCACTGGAGTACACCTAAAGTCATGTACGGAATAGCCATTGGTGCGATTTTTTCCGGCGTTACCGCATACATTGGACTCAAGCTTGGACTTGCGATTTCTGCTGCTTGGTACATTGCCTATTTACTGGGTATGGCACTCAAATGGTCGCCTTCAGAAGTGAACATTGCTACATCTGCCACAACAGGGGCTACCCATGCATCGACTGGATTTATTTTCACTTTTCCCGCAATATTTTTGCTTGCATCCGACCCTCGATATTTCTTAGCCGATGGCCCACTCATCAGTAATGCAGACACATTCAATCTTGCATTCGTAGGTATTGTGGCAAGTATGTTTGCTGGATTCCTTGGAATCATGTACTTCATCATATTCCGTAGGGTTTGGCTTGTCGAAGACCCTCTACCACTGCCCGGTTTTGAGGCTACGTTGAAGATGCTAGACATTGCTTCTGACGTGAACACCGGAGCAGTTGAGCACGCGCGAGCATCGCTCAAGACGATTGGATGGTGGACTACCATAACAATGGGAGCACTGTTCTTGATTGAATATCCGTTGGTGTGGTTGGACGGGAAAAAATGGGCTCTCATCGACTTCCTTGCTGAAAAGGGACACATTGGAGAATACGGTCTTGCAACTTTTTATTCAAAGGGTAAAATCCACCAGCCCAGTGGAATCGATGAAGTTACTGGAGAATCCCTCAACTATACACATTGGTCTGAAGGCACTGCATGGAATCCTTTCGCCTACACCTACATTGGCGTTGCGTTAACTCCATCGATGTTCGCCATCGGCTGGTTTATGAAAACTCGAGTTGCATTCTTGGTGAATCTTGGAACGCTTGTTGGATGGTTCTTCCTCGTTCCAGCAGTCGTTTACTTCAACTTCCCAATATACGATGCTACGCTCCAATCCAGCATTCCGATTCAAGAATATGCCAAAGGCGGTTCGGCATCTCTACAAATGATAGCCTTCTCAAAATCCGTTCGAACCATTGCTATTGGTTCAATCGTTGGTGGTGGAATGTTCGGTCTAGCCAAGATGTGGAAAACTTTCGTGAATATCTTTGCAGACATTGGCTCTGCTTTCAAAGGTGAGGGGAGTCAAGAATACATGGAAGGTAAGGGTTGGTATGAGTGGCCGCTCAAACATATTCCAATTTTCATGCTTATTACCTTCGTATCTATGATTTTGATTTTCACTGTTGGAGGATTCTCAGTCTTAGCATCGCTCGTCTTTGCAACCGTGCTGATTCTTACAACATTCCTACTTGGAGCGATTGCAGTCCGAGTTATGGGAGAAACTGGAATTGAGCCCGTATCAGGTACTTCTTTCATCGTCCTTCTCATGCTTCTCGGTGTTTTCCTCAATGCACAAGACCTCCTTCAACTTGATACCCAAGATGCAGTTCTTTTGGGTCTAGTTGGAACGACGGTCTTCGGTTCTGCTATCTCGATGTCGGGTACCGTTATTGGAGATTACAAGAACAGTCTTTACATTGGTAATCGTCCTTATCACATTTCAAAAGGCAACATCATGGGAGTTATTCCAGGAGCAATTATTGGCGCAGGGGTCGCAATTTTCCTCTCAAAACAGCTTGCAGACGGAACCATCGATCTCATGGCACCACAAGCAAATGCGTTTGCCACATTTTCGGTAATTTTTGCCGAAAGAGAGGGTGATTTGATTCTCCTCGGACTTGGTTTCTTACTTGGTATGTTTGTCGAGTGGGGGACCGGAATGGGCACCTCATTCGGACTTGGAATGTATCTTGACGTGCCTCACACACTACCAATGTTGATTGGAGGTTATTCCCGTGACAAATGGGAAGAAAAGCGACTCAAGCCAAAGATTGACGCAATTAAAGAAAAAGATGGTGCAACCGCTGCGGAAAAGCAACGCGCACTGATATTGCTAAGCACATTCATGGTCGCAGCAGGATTGCTCACTGGTGAAGCATTCTTTGGCACAGAATCGAGTATCTTATCGTTTATTGATTCACTCTGGAATCCGACGTCGACTAATCCAGAAGGTATGTTCTTCGGCATCAATGATTTCGCAAATTCCACTGCATGGTACATTGGGCGAATGGCAGGATTCATCGGCCTCAACGTCGCAATTGGCGGTGGAATTTTCTTACTTTTCAAGCGTGCTGGAGTTATTGGCGGTGACGGCGGAGAAAGTGCCGATGCCATTCTTGAGAACTGAGTGTGAATGAGATGAGCAATTCCCCCAATGCCCCGTTCTGGGTTTGGGGTTTACTGGTTGCTGCTGTCTGTGGTGTTTCAAGCGCTGGAGCACTGTTCCAGCATGTCGATTCTGTTCCACCTCTGTTGAGAGCATCTTGGAGACTGCAACTTACATCAGTCGTATTAGCGCCCTTTTTTGTCTATCAGTGGATTCAACAAGAACCGGAAATTCGTCAAAAGATGTTTGAAAAAAATACTGTATTGATACTGTTCGGGAGCGGTCTTGCCCTCGCCTTGCATTTCGGTTCATGGGTAGCAAGTCTTGATTCTACATCATTGACTCATTCACTCCTTTTTGTCACA
This sequence comes from Methanobacteriota archaeon, assembly GCA_002687075.1. Taxonomy (GTDB): domain Archaea; phylum Thermoplasmatota; class Poseidoniia; order Poseidoniales; family Poseidoniaceae; genus MGIIa-L1. The sequence goes on along the minus strand of NYZH01000044.1, from coordinate 21,354 downwards.
GCCCATCCAATCATCATCATCGTAGGTATGGCGATTTTATCACTCTTCGTCATTGGATTTCGAAGTCCAACACGATTGGAAATTCTTGGCGCATGCATTGGCTTCTTTGGGGCTGCCATTACACTCCTTGACCAGGGTTCTCAGCAAGGAGACCACACCGTAACGTTATGGGGTGACACACTGGCATTTATGGGCGCTGTGTTTGTCGTTGGATATCTTGTTAGCGGGCGTATATTGCGGAAATGGATGCCAATTTTCCTGTACGCATTCCCAGTGACTCTCATCGGTGCACTGCTGTTAATTCCTGCATCTTATGCAGTGGAAGATGATTTTTCTGCCTTCGGTGTCTTTGGCTGGACTTCACTGGACTATTTTCCGTGGTTCCTTGCACTTGCATTAATTGCAGGACTTCTAGGGCATACTGGACTCAATACATGTCTTCGATACATATCTCCTCTGGTAATTTCAACCAGTGTGACTCTTGAGCCAATTCTTGGCTCTTTCATCGGTTGGGCATTTTTTGGTAGTGGGGTTCCAGGGAAATGGACATGGGTTGGTGGTCCGATTTTGGTCATTGGAGTCATGTTGGTAATCTACGGGGGATTCAAGGCTGAGCATGCGAACCCTCAAACAGATTCGCCAACCCCACTGAGTTGAGGGGAAGTTATGTCGGATGAATTCGAGGGTGGCTGGATTTTGCTCACAAACGATGACGGAATAGAAGCACCTGGTTTTCGACTCTTGGTTCAAGCATTGAACACTGCTGGACATCAAATTGTGGCGTTTGCCCCCCATGCAAATAATTCTGCAGCCGGTATGCGAATCAATCTCGGGACGCCGATGGAACTGCGAGAGCGCAAGGACTTGGTCGAATCATGGGGGCTCGATGAAAAAACGTAAATNCAAAATTGTTCGAACTCGAAGGTACACCTTGTGATACAATGATAGTTGCCTTGGATGGTGGATTAGAGCATGCTGTCCCCGGCATTCGTCCACGATTGGTTGTATCTGGAGTGAATTTAGGCCCGAACATGTCCCAGGATTCGTATCATAGTGGCACTATGGGTGCTGCCCGTGAAGCTGGATTGTACGGAATGCCTGCAATAGCATCATCATATACATCTTTTGACGAACATGGAATGGANGTCGCCATACANGCTACCGTCGAATTGATTGAACTTGCTCTGTCAGTATTACCGAATGAGCCCATGAATTTACGCCGCCCGAGTGTCGATTTATTGGAACCGCATGTTTCTCGATGGCCCGTAATACCTCAAATTCCTGCTTGGAATGAAAACCCAAAATCAGCATTACGTACTGCATTTATTCAAGGAGAAATGATGCTCAACCTCAATGTACCCCCTGAATGGAATGGTAAAGCCTCAACGACAAGACTTGGAATGAGATGGTACCGTGATGCAATTACCTTCAACTCGACTGAGAACGATGAAACCGCTACATTTACCATCGGTGCGGCGTCAATCGATCACACACCAGTTCTGCAAAGCGATTGTGACGCAGTTAACCAAGGCAAAGCAAGTGTTACTTGCCTTCCAGTATGGCCTCAAACTCATCCACTGGCATTGGATGACCGATTGCTGACATGGGCTCTTGAAGCCAGTGAAGGGGGATACCCTGCATGGTTGTACGATTAATGAAGACGAAGTTCAACGCCTTCATCCAATAAAAAATGGCAAATGCCAATCGCCATATGACCTTGTAACCATTCGTCACCTATGGAACGGTGAATGATTCCAGATAAGGGTAGAGCGTCGGGGAGAGGCTTATCATCACTCAAAATAAATCCGATGTCAATACCCGATATTGTGAATGCACCGTGTTCACCATCAAAATGGGATGATGGATTGCTTTGAAGTGAGATTTTGGCATCATCAGACCAAAGTCGTGGACTGTTTGCATCAAGGCATACGACTTGCGATTCGTGCCATTCCTCAAGTGTGTGCAGTAAATTACCTCCGCCGTCAAAAATACCTGCAGAGCGCTCAATCCAATGCCCCTGTGCAGGAATTGGTTGTCTGAGAACTTTCGCAATTTGTCCAGCAACTGCTCGCTCTTCAGCATGAACACCTTTCAAAAGTGAACCTACAAATTTGATTCGACGCGATGGACCGGGGCCTCCATTAAGATGCAGAACCACTTCTGTATCGTGCCTCAAACCGTGACTTGTAAGTAAACTTGCCATTAAAGCACGAACAAGGACATCCATTCTCCCAGCTCCCCCAGCCATGTCGTTAAGTGGAAGTTTTCCTTGCGACATTGCCCTGTTTCCAATAAGAGCAAATCGTCGCATACAATCACCTAGTNACCGCGTTCAACAAAGGTTCGAATTGCTTCACACATTTGTTTTTGATTTTCCAAAACGAAGTGGCTTCCAAACTCGTCGACAAGATAGCCACGAGGTTTGTCCTTTTGTCCAAGGTCTTCAAGACGATTCGCTACAACAGCCGTCATTCCTGCTTTTTCGATTTGTGCTGTAGCGCGGTAAATCAAATCTTTCTGTTTGATACCCGATTCGAGTTTGAAACCAATTCGTACAGAACCTTTGCACATTTCACGTAGGCGTTCAATGTGCTTTTCACCTTCAACAAGTTCAACGGTCAAATCTCCTTGTTGGCTTGCTAATTTGCCTTTTGCAGGATTCTTAACGATATAGTCAAGGACTGCAGCAGTATGAATCCAGGCATCGATTTTATCCTTCGACAAAACCAGAAGCTCTTTGAGCATTGCATCGGGCTCAAATGCTTCAAGAATGAGAGGGAGCCAACTTGGCGCAGACACACTGGTAAAACCGGCCACGCAGGTTACATCGTGGCCATGGCGATAGAGGTCATCGGCCAATGCGAAACCGGTTCTACCAGAACTGGTATTTTGAACGAAACGAATGTCATCAATTGGCGAACGTGTTGAACCCAAGGTAAGAACAACATCTTTCCTGTTCTCAAGACCACAGTTCATGTGATGAGAGAAACGAGCTACAATTTCTTCGTGATGGGGAGTTTTTCTTTTGCCCTCTTCTTCACGACCCCAAAGTACTGAAATCCCATGTTTTCGAACTTCATCGACGATGTCATCAGTAACTGGGTCACTTGCAAGATCTGCATGCATGCTGGGAATCATCATGACTGGGCAATTTCTGCTTCGAGCTACACTAAGTGCCATCATCAACGGTCCGTGTTGCAATCCATGGACAAAACTAGCCATCGTATCTCGGGTTGCAGGAGCAACTAGAATTCCATCAACCTCGTTCAACACCTCCATGTTTCCATCCCAATCGGTAATCACATCTCCTTGAGTTGCCCATTCAACAGCAAGTGGAGTTATGATTCGTTGTGCAGAATGGGTCATTGCTACCCGAACATTGGCTCCATGGCGGCGTAATTCGCGGGCAATTCGTACTGTATCAACGGCTGCAATACCTCCAGAGACACCGAGTAAAACCGTTCTTCCTGAAAGGCTTTCACCTCGGATTTCGACGTCGGTGTCACGCATCGCCATGCCTACCCGAGCGAGACATCAGTCATGACTTCTTCCATAGATGTTTCATGCTGACATGGCAATGGTTCAAGCATAATGGATGGGTGGACATCATATGGCAGACCGAGGAGATGAGATGGTCATTGCTGGCATGCGGCCTTATTCTCCAAACGATGCGAACAACCCGTATTTGCGCTTACATCGAGGCGTGAGTTTTGTCTTGTTTGTTGACAGTCTTATTCTCCTTTACATCACATCCATCATAGCTTCAGGATTGTTTGGCAATTCTGCTGGACTTGTAACCGGAATTGTTGCCACATTCTTGATTGTCGTTTGGTTGGCATATCGGGCTCGTAATCCTATGGCATACTGGTTCGGTTGTGCAGTGATTGGAATTGCGGGATTATTTTTCGGCTTCAATGCTCTGTATTCACTTGTCGGCGTCATCAGAGGGGATGCTGTATTTCTGCTGTGGGTATTCCTTTTCAGTTGGGCAATGTTTGGTTCTTTCCGACGCTCTATGTCTCATTTTCACCCGATTTACAAAAATACCTATTTTGGTCATGAGCAGGGCATACCTTCACTTGAGATGGAGGCTGGAGAGATGCTGGCTGCTTGCCCACATTGCATGGCTGTTCTCGCTATTCAACCAAATTTACTCAGTCATGAGGATAAGTGCCCCTATTGTAATCTTCACTTGGTAAGCAAAGCATTAGCATCAATGTACGAACAAGAATAGTCTAGTTCTTGTTTTCAAAAGCGTCAAAAGACGGTGCTGTCGCTGGACGATTGACCTCAGGAATTCGATGAAGAGTTTCAGATTCGAACGTAGAAGATTCCATTTCATTGTGGCCGAGGTTTCTGCGTTGAAAGAAAACGACAACACCAGCAATGAGAGCAACGATTAAAGCGATTCTAAAGAGTATATCAAACCAAGAATCATAATTTGCGTTACCTGGAAATGGGTCATAGGCGTTGGCTACACCGTCCCCATCAGAGTCATATTTCGCATTTTTATCAAATGGAAATATATCGCTGTTGTCACCAAGACCATCTCCATCAGAGTCAAGCCATTCAAAGGCACTCAACGGGAATGCATCGGCGTTGTCTCCTACGCCATCGAAATCTGTGTCATAGCATTCCGAAGCATTGTTCGGCCATACATCAATATTATCGCCACAACCATCAGAGTCAGAATCAAGCCATTCGCTGGCATTGTAGGGGAATGCATCCGAGTTATCTCCTACTCCGTCCATGTCAGTGTCATTCCATTCATTAGTATCGAGAGGAAATGCGTCTCTGTTGTCTCCATATGTGTCGTTATCTGAATCTGACCAGTCGTTTGAATCAAGAGGAAACTTATCCGAGTTATCACCAACACCGTCACCATCTGAATCGTTCCATTCATCATGGATTGAAGGAAAAGCATCGACACGGTCACCATAACCATCTCCATCAGAATCTACACAGCCCAGCGGGATAAGTGAATAGCCTTCCTCTAGTGGACAAACATCGGTGTTATCTCCAATCCCATCAAGATCGAAATCTGACCATTCCGAACTATCGAATGGAAAAGCGTCTCGGTTATCGCCCACACCATCTTCATCAACATCGTTACAATCTAGCGAATCGAAAGGAAAAGCATCGGAGTTATCACCACATCCATCCCCATCTGAATCCAGCCATTCATTTCTGTCTAAGGGAAAAGCGTCTTCACCATCGGGGTAGAAATCATCGTCTGTATCGATATCTCTTTCATCGGTACCGATTTCTTGCTCGTCCGAATTTAGAAGTCCATCACCATCGATGTCCGCATCCTCAATATCACGACATCCATCTGAGTCCAAGTCGTTGATGTGATTGCCAATCAACCCCTTAGGGCATGCATCATTCGAATCGTAATATCCATCATTGTCGTCATCAGAATCTTCCTCATCGCTGCATCCATCTCCGTCATGGTCATTATTTGTTGGAGAAAATGGGCAGATATCGACGGCATCGTTGTAGCCATCACCATCGGAATCTCTCTGAAATGCTGAACAACCTTCTGAATTTACTGAATCTCCATAAGTTGTATTTGGGCAGAAATCATCGACATTCAAAACTCCATCTTGGTCCTCATCTTGCTGGTTCCATGAACATCCAGTTGAATTGGTTGATACACCATTTTCAGTCCATTCACATAAATCATAGAGATTTATCACTCCATCTCCATCAGTATCTGGAAGACCAACTGTTTCTGTAGCGTATCGGCCAATGAACTGGTGCATGACTCGAGTAGGATGGGCTTTGTCAAAGAATAAGTATTCATCAGCATTTGCTACAACAGGATCGCCGCTGCTGCAAATCGGTAATGGGAGCAGCGAGACACCACCTGAACATGCTGAATCTTGAGTATTGGTTAATCCAAGAGACTCCTTATTGAGTAAAATATCGTTGAAAATGTTCCATGCATCGATATAATGGATTGTCACGCCGAGTTCAGAGCGCATGTCGACAACGAGATTGGAAAGTTTTTGATTGTACAACACGACTTCTGAGCCAATAGCATTTTGCTGACTTTGGCTCCTGCTCTTGACTTCTGGAGTTTTCTCCAATGGAGGTAGGTTTGGAATAATGAATTCTTCTGCACCACCGGCTTCAAGTTGTCGAATGTGTGATTCCATGTTTGCTACAATGGTATTTGCATTCGCAGTACCGTAAAGAAAATCATTTCCACCAGACCACAATGACACTATTGTTGAAGATGGTATTGTTGATTCAACGTTCGCGAAGTAGTTGGTTATTTGAGTTCCGACATTTGGCAACAAGACATAGGAATAGCCTTGACCGGTTTGAGACCCACCGTATGCACGATTGTCTCCAAGAGATGTACCTGTACCGAATGAAGTTTGAACATTGTATGCATCTGACAAATACTCGAGCCAAACCGGTCCGTTTGAAAATCGACCTTGCCAGTAGGGAGGTGATGAAAAAACTGCAGACACTACTGCACTTTGGTTCCCATTACCCATGTCGGAGAGAGAATCGCCAAAGGCGATAAGATTGGTAATTGAAGGGAATTGGGTGTGCTCAAAAACCGTGAAAGACAGTTCAGATTCATCCAAGACTGAACCGATTTCGTCTGTAATCTCAAATTCAAACGAGTAAAAATGGTCGCCTTGATAGAACTTTTCAAGTTCAAATTCCAGTTCTGTTATGGTCCCTGTAGCTTGGAAAAAGTACGTACCATTGGTAATTACTAAGTTTGATTCTCCAACTAAATCCCATGAAACTTTCAAATTCATATTGTACGGAGCATTTCGTACAGAAGCATCAATCACCACAACCTCACTCGATAACCAATCGTATTTTTCAACTGTAAGTTCAGTTGTAACTGCTCTTGCTTCAGCTTGAACTACCCCTGATGCACTTTGAAGCAACACCAAAAAAATCAGTACAAAAGCAACTCTGCTCACATGCCTGCTAGTAGATTCAACTAGAAAGAAATTCGCCTCGAAGATTGAATGTTCACATTCCAAAGGATGACGGGTCGATATCCATATCGCCTTCTTTCATCATCTTACGCATTTGTTTGTTCAACTTCCGGTTACCACCCATGCCTTTCATCATCTTTCGTGAACGATTCCATTGAGCAATGAGTTCTCGAACATCTTTTTCACGAACACCAGCACCACGAGCAACTCTTCGAATTCTATCAGCTTTAATTTTAGCAGGCTCGTTCTTTTCCCATGCTGTCATGCTGTCCATAATTGTTCGATAGCGGTCAAGGTTTCCTTGCATAGCCTCTTTCTGACTTTTGGACATGGCACCCATACCGCCAAGCATATTTCCAGGCAAAAAAGACATCAACTTGTCAATCGTTCCGACCTTGGACATCATCTCCATCTGCTTGTACATGTCATTTAGAGTAAATCGACCACTCATTAAACGCTGAGTGAGTCGCATGGCCTCCTCTTCATCCATATCTTCTGGAGCCAAATCGATGAGTCCTTGGATGTCCCCCATTCCAAGAAGGCGGGAAATAAATCGATCCGACTCGAACTTCTCGAGGTCCGGAACATTTTCTCCCGTACCGATGTGTACGATTGGAGCGCCAGTTGCTGCAACTGCAGACAACGCTCCACCTCCACGAGCGGTACCATCAAGTTTGGTAATCACAATACCAGTCACTCCAGCTAATGAATGGAACGATGCTGCTACTGGGCCTGCTGCTTGACCGACCTGCGCATCGATGACCAGCCATCGTTCACTTGCTCGGGTAATCGATGAAATTTGTTCCAATTCATCGACCAAATCTTGGTCAAGTTGATGGCGACCGGCAGTATCGACAATAACCAAATCAGCAGATGCACAAGCAGCTAGCCCATTTCGAACAATGGTTGGAGCATCTTTGGTTTCTGGTTCACCGTAGACTTGAACAGTTGAGTCTTCGAGTAATTGAGACAATTGCGCATATGCACCAGGGCGATGAACGTCGGCTTCAATGACTGCCACACGAAGTCCATGTTTCCTGCGATACCATTCTGCTAGTTTAGCCGTGGTCGTGGTCTTACCTTGACCGTAAAGGCCGACCAGCAAAAGAGTCGCGCCATGGGGTTGGAACTGATGAGCAGGTCCTAGAAGACGCACAAGTTCCGTGTAGAGGATATTCATCGCATGTGTTTGAAGAGTAAGGCCAGGACGAGGCTTTTCTTCGAGAAGACGCGCCTCCAATTTTTCGACTAAATCCTTCGTTTGGCGTACATTGAAATCTGCTTCTTGCAAAGCCCGACGAAGACTGCGGGTCATTTCACGCAGTTCTTCTTCATCGATTTTTCGTTTGTTCTTCAACAAACCTATGGAACGAAAGATTCCGCGAGAGAGACCTTCTAGTGCCATGCCTTACCGTACCGGTTTTCCCATTTCAACCCACCCATCACTCAAGCAGGAGTTTAACAAATCAAAGTGGGATATCAAGACGGAGAACATCATTCTCTAGTTTTGCAGAAACTTGACTTGCTTTGGTCGGCACGCTTGTTTCAATTTCACGCTCTCGACCATTGAGGCCGACATAGAGGATTCCATCGTCACTACGAAGTGAAAGTTCGTCGCGCTTTATGCCAGGATAATGCAGGAAAATTCTCTCAAAATCATCATGCATTTCCCTCTTCATACCGCGGTGTACCGAATGATGAAGAGTTTCACCGATGGCGTGAGGTCCAAGAGAGTCATCCAAAACGCTAACCTCGCCGTAAAGTCGTGATCCAACTGCACGAAGTTGCTCCAAACCGACCACCTCATCATCAAGCAATTCCATCGTGGCAATTTCTACACCATCAAGTTCTTTGTTGAGCTCTTCAATCCGAACCAATTCTGCGTTTCTTCGATTCATCAAAAACGGATGGTCAAATTCAGGAGTGACTCGGTTTACCAAACAATTCGGAACTGGAAGTTCGTATTCACGCAGAGATTGGTGTGCTCTCAATGTCTCGTTAATACCCATGCGTTCGGGAATAGTAACGAGTGTGAAGGATGTGATGTCTTCATTCGACAACACTCGGCGTACATGGAGTACTCTGCGGCGAAAACGTTCCAGTTCCTCCTTCATTGCCTCGCTTTCTTTACGACCAAAAAGCATCGAGCGAAGACCACCTGAAACCCGCATCATTCGAATGATTCGGTCAGACCATGATTCGATAAGTTCTGGTAGTGAAAGAAACCGAAGTGTATGCCCGGTAGGCGCTGTATCAAAGACAATAACATCCCATGTTGGGTCTTCAACATGTCGCAACAATTCGTCAAAAGCGAGAGCTTCATCAAGTCCTGGAATCACCATTTCTGACGTTTGAACTTCGGAACGCATTTCATCAATCTCCTGTTTTGCATTAGGGTCCAACATCATACTGAGGGTTCCTAAGCCACCCATTCCACCTCCGGAACCCATGGTGTTCATCATATCACCAAGTTTTGGAAGAACCGATGAAATCTTCGATTCTGGGTCCATTTCAAGGCCAAACAAACCCTCGACACCTTCGATAGGTGTCGGCTGTGGACCGATTTCAACACCAAGTGAATCCGAAGTTGAGTGAGCAGGGTCACTTGAAACCAACAAAACGCGAAGCCCCGAGTCAGCTAACCATACAGCAGTAGATGCCGAAGTCGTGGTTTTGCCAACGCCTCCTTTACCACCAAACAACAAAAGACGAGCCATGACTTCTCCAATGTAAGGTAGTCTTTGAATACAGCGCCTACACATTGAATGAATCAACGACTTGATGAAGGTAAACTCTGCCCACACAACATGGCCTCAGACTTTGTCTTGTTTCAGGTCGCAAGTATCTCTGCGCTTGTTGGGATGACGCTTGGTTGGAGGGGAGTGATGACCAAGTACTCAGGATTCTATGACTTGCCTACAGCATGGAGTAATGTTTTTTGGGGTATATTAATCGGTGGTTTTTACGGCTCACTCACTCACAATTTCATTGTCATTCCTTATATTGAACAACTCCTCATTGATCAGGAGGCAGCGGTTGTCAATCCAATCAATCTCCTGCTGTTGTGTGTTTTAGCATCTGTTGCTGTTCACCTTTTGTTACGAAGAGATCGAGTTCGGAAAGGCAGTTCTCAAACAACCAGTGGGTGGGCACTGGGACTCGCAATGGGGGGTATGATGGCGATGGTGTTCATCTTGCGAATTTTGGAATCGTTTGAAATGACACTTAGTATGGCGATAACGATTCTTTGCCTAGCGATTCTCGGACCTCGCTGTGAAGCACTCATATCCTCCTTTCAAGGTCACTTAATGCTTCAAGGAAAACGCTGGGGTGCTGTTCTGCGTGGTACTTTTTGGCGTTGTGCCTATGTCGTTATGTTCGCCTTTGCATTGGTAAATATTTCAGCATGGATCTTCATTATTCCTGCAGCACTGATTTTCAATCGCTCTTCGCAGAATTGGATATGGGAATCGATTCCAAAGGAAGGAAAGAAAAGATTGCGTAAAATTTGGGCACGAAATGCTCGTGAAATACAGAACCTGAAAACTGCACAACTCCAATCAACGCCCGTTCATGGCGTGGTTTTGGATGAAGAGTGATATAAGCAAATACTTACATGCATGCAATGAACTGGTTTTGATGCAATTTCCTTCGTCATCACAAATAAGCATTTATTGGGCCCTCCTCACGCAACCGTTATACAACGCCTACCGAACCAATGTGTATGGGTTCTTGCCCCTACTGCCAGAGCGTGACCCAAGCGGGTGACACAATTTGCTACACTTGTGGCAGAATTTTGGCATCAATGAAGTCTGAAAACTTCGCAATGGAGCAACAGTTCCACAAAGGAAGTCTTGACACGACTTACAAAATGACACGAAAGCCTACTCGTGGCGGTATGGTTCAAACACATACAGGACGAAACATTGACCTTATGAAGAATCGAAGAAACAAGACTCGACACTTGGTGTTGCTGTTTTTGGTCGCTTTCATCATGTTAGCACCTCAAGTTCGTGAAAATTTGTTTGAAAAGTGGGCACCTGGTCTTCAAGAATACATTATGCTGATTCCAGCAGAGTACCATATTTATCCGAATGAGGCCACTTATACACTCGACCGAACTGTAATTATTATGAATTCAAATCAACAGGGTTGGGCATATGAAGACATCGTGATTCCTACAGACATTACGTCACTGACTGGTGAAAACACCGATTTCAAGTACACGAACGGCGACTTGCCGAGTCCTACGGCTCAAATTCAAGAAATTTTAGCAATTAATCTTTTGTTGAAATCGGAGAATGAAGCTGTTGATGATTTTATTCAAATTCCTACGAACGGTTCAACCCTTGAATACGATGAGCGGTATATTTCGACCAAGGGGCATTCTGTTTGGTGGCCTGAATACAATGGAAATGACAATCGCTCTTGTAAAGTCTCCCAATGCGTAAAAATGGAATTTTCTTTGAGCCCCGGTGAAACGGTGATTTTTTCTTTCCAAGTAACGATTACAAGCACGTCGTATTCATGGTGGGATAAAGCGACTCGGGTTGATTCTGTGATCAATGGCACTGGTGACGGAATCAACATTGAAAACAGTGGAACTTTTGAGGACCTTTTGAATCGTGGCGGCGGTGAAAAGTCTCGAGACTTTACTGACATGACATGGTACAACAGAGGTGCTGATGCAAACGGAGTCAATCATGGATATGCGATAAACGCACAACATGAACTAGTGAATCAAACTGCTGAAATGATTTCTGCCGGAATACCTGAAAATCGCAAGGACAATGCGTATGCATTTGCAAGGGCTGCATTTGATTATTTACACGCCCATATTACCTACGACAAAAACGCTCCAATAACAGCCCGAAGTGGCCCGGTTTGTTTGGAAGATAAAACCGGAGACTGTGATGAACAAACCAACGCATTCCTCTCGTTACTACGAATCAAGAATATACCTGGATGGTATGTATTTGGAGCTTTAGCTGACATGGACTATGTAGCATGGGAAGGTCACGGATGGGGATATATTCAACTCCCTATGAGCGAATCATGGTGCAATTCAAAAGAGATTGAGTTGGATTCATGTTTTGTTGATGCAGCCGTTGACGTTGTCAACAACAAATGGCTCCTTCATACACCCAACGCATACATTTCTTGGATTGAAGAAGCAGACAGTACCGGTACGCTTCTCAACAACTATTATTCTCCAGGAAAGTATTCCAAAAGCCTGGGTACTGAGCGCATCCGTCCAGTGTATTCTACACTCGGTGATGTCGATACTGGCGGCGGCAAATATCAGGTGAAGATACTGCCTGAAACTCTACGGTGATTATCATGCTCATTATAATTGGCGGTGCGGGGAGAGTAGGGACCGATATGGCCAAAGCTCTTCGAGCCGAAGATATGGATGTCGTCCTAGTGGATTCTGATTCTCGTGCTGTTAAAAATGCTCAAAATTTGGATGTGCTTGTCATTCATGGAGATTTAACTACTCGCGAAAAACTCTTCGAAGCCGGTATTGGTGAGGCAGCGGTTTTCGTAGCAGCGACAAATTCCGATGAACGCAATCTCCTTGCTTGCTCCTTGGCTAAGCATGCACATGCTGAATTATCGGGCAATAAAGAAAAGCCATTACTCGCAATTTGCAGAGTTCGCAATATGAATTATATCGAGGAGCAAAACGAAGGTAAACTGCAAGAGTGGGCCAAAGTTGATTACGTAGTTAATCCGCTTGAAGGGGCAATTCGAAGACTCCATTCTGGCCTGCGCTCATCTGCTATCGAAGAAGTCATTCCATTCGGCCATGATGCCTTTATCATTGAATTGGATGTCACCAGTAACGCTACACAAGTCGTGTTTCAAAAACTTCGAGATGTCAATAAAAAAATCGAAGGTGGNATGCCNCTNATTGTAGGNCTGAAGAGAGANGGCGAGAAAAGTTTGGTTCCNGATGGTGATTTTATGCTGATGCCAAACGATCGCATTGCNGTTGCCACAACAGGACTTTCAAGTTTCAATCGAATTTTGAATATTTTCGGGCATGAAGCAACCGATTTCCCGGCAGAGCCTCGCGTTGCGGTACTTGGAGCAAACAAAATTGGCCAACGTATAGCCGATGATTGGCTTCAATCTGGAGCCACCGTTACAGTCATTGAGCGAGACTTGCAAGTCGCAAATTCACTTTCAGGTACAGACATAGGTTCGCATCCAAAATTGGAAGTTATTCACGGTGACCACCTCGATCGAGACATTCTTACCGAAATTGGAATTTCTGAACATCACATAGCTATTGCAGCACTTGAAGATGACCTNGCAAGTATCGCCGCTGCACTTTTGGCAAGCGATATGGGTGTGGCAAGAACAGGTCTTCTGCTCTACGATGCGGACNTGGTAAAAGTCACGCAGAGGATGGGAATTACGTTTGCAGTCGACCGAAAGCGAGTTGCAGTGGATAATATGTTAGCACAAATACACACGAAAACTGCTGGTGGATATGCAATTCTATCCAATATTCCTCACATCATTGGTGTGAGTATGGTGGTTACCGAAGCTTCTAAATTACCTGGTAAAAGGGTAGTTGAATCCTCATTCCCAGACTGGATGCGGGTTGCATTTATTCAACGGCAAAACACAACCGGAAACTGGGAGTCACTACGGCCATCACCAGATAAGACGCTGCTCGAAGATGACCGATTAATCATCTTTTGCAGTCCTGATCGCGTCGCCGATTTGGAAAAGCGTTTCAAGGTGTAATCATGCGAACTGATGTATTAAACTTGATACTGGGGTGGACGCTCATCGCGTTGACTGTTCCCCTTTTGTTGTGCGGATTGCTTACAATTTGGCTCGATGATTTTCAATTGGCAATGTATTCTTTCGCTATCCCTGCCATTTTCTCTTCAGCCATTGGATTTTTGATGTTAAGTATTGGGACTCGAACCGACACCACTGAGCGTTTACGCGACCGAGAGGCTTTTGCAGCTGTGGCATTGGTCTGGCCGATTGCAGTTTTCATCGGCTCACTGCCTTATTGGTTGGGTGGGGTATTTGTGGGACCGTTTACCGACGGTGCTGCTCTAATTGACATACTACGTGGAGGAGTGAATTCTTGGTTTGAATCAATGTCAGGTTTCACGACCACTGGTGCTACAGTTATTTCACACAATATGAGCCCAAATTGCATTCCTGGTGTGACACCCGATTGTATCTATGCACAACCTCGCGGACTACTAATTTGGAGATCATTGACCCAGTGGCTTGGCGGTATGGGAATAATTATGCTCGGAATGATGATTCTTTCACGAGTCATTGGTGGAGGTATGGCGCTAGCACGAGCTGAACTCACAGGACCCTCACTTTCTCGCCTCCGACCGAAATTAAAGCAAACTGCATTTGCTCTATGGGGATTATATGTATTTTTGACGCTGCTTGAGTTTGGACTCCTGTTTTTCACCGGTTCAATGGACTTGTTTGATTCGATTAATCACGCATTGACAACAATGCCGTCCGGTGGTTTTTCGACGCATGATGCCAGCATTGGTTTCTATGATTCAGTCCTTGTTGAAGGTATTATCATTATTTTCATGTTCTTAGCAGGTGTGAATTTTACCCTTCTCTGGTTCATCCGCGAAGGTGATTTCAAGAGAGCATTTGGGGATGAGGAGTTTCGCAACTATGTGACCTACGTCACTGTCGCATTCCTAGCGATTTTCATTGCACTCATGACTTCAGGGTACTCACTCNGAAGAGGTTTACGTGACGGTTTGTTCCAAGTTGTTTCTTTTGCTACCTCGACAGGATATACTTCGACCAATTATATGGATGAATCCTGGCCACTTGTTGGGCATTTGATTTTGTTCATACTCATGGTTGTCGGTGCAAGCGCTGGGTCAACCAGCGGTGGACTGAAATTGCTTCGAGTCACTCTCGCCTTCAAAGTAGCCATGAGGGAACTTGTACGCATCGCTCAACCTAGAAAAATTGAACAAATACGCATGAACGGTGAAGTAGTAGAGCAAAATCAAATCGGCCTTATTGTGGGTATGCTCTTCGTTTGGGTTGGACTTTTCTTCATTTCGAGCCTTGTTTTAGCGGTCTTCATGCCAAGCGATAGTTTTGAGAGTGTGACAATGGTTGTTGCTTCATCTTTAGGAAACACAGGCCCAACACTCGGAGATTTCGGGCCTGAAGATACCTGGGAAAGTATGAATTCTGGGGCTCTACTCATTACCTCGATATTAATGTGGTTTGGACGACTTGAGTTGTTAACTGCAGTCATCCTTATTCATCCCCGTACATGGAAAAGAGAAAAAAGAGTACATTCTGACCGTTCAGCGATTGCCTTATTTCGAAGATTGATTGAAGAAAAGGATGAACGAAAAAAGAAGGAGTAATCAAAACAACTTCATTTGACCGGGTGGTGAACTCGGTTCATCATCTGAATCGGACTTCTTCTCAACGATTTTCTCTTCCACCAACGGTATTTCTTCGACAACGAGGGGTGTGAAAGTTTTCTCACTTAGCATGCGGTCATATTCCTCATCGTATTGTGCCATAAGTTGTTTTGTCGCAACTCGAGTGAGTGGTAGTCCTGCAAGTGACGCGTGTTCTTCGCTTGTAAAACCAAACTTGATTGACAATCCAAAATCTGTGGAGTCACCAAGAGTAGGGGAGTCTTTGAGCATGGCCGACAACAAAGGTAACAACTCCTCACGCAATGATGCTGAACTCATACCGGTAATCTCTCCAAGTCTACGCATAATCGATGGTCGAGTTCGAGAATAATTACGTCGTAAGAAGTTCGGATAACCTGGAAATATTCGGTTTGTGAATGGTGTTTGATTCGGAACTGATGCCGAAAGACTGGCAAGTTGGCCACTCCAATACCAAGATCGATGTGCTGTGCTGCGAAACTGTCCAGTATACATTTTTGAAGCTACGCTAAGACTCCTATTTCCGCGTCGAATGGAGTCCTTTTGAGGGAACAAGAAAGCGTTATTCCAATGCACCCAAAGAATCATGTCAGATGGTGTTTTTTCTATAGAACGGCCTATTTTGACTGCTTCTATGGCTTCATTGCAGCGATATAGTTTCTCAAGTCCTGGAAAGACACCCTCGGAAGTATCTCGATGCCCAGCATAAGATTGCTCCTGAACCATTTCCTTTGAAATGTGACCACTTGAAGTGGCAGACAAAACTTGTAAATCTCGAACTAAGGCACGTAAATCACCTGGATTCGATTTCACAAGTTCTTCAATTGCCTCGTTATCGAATTCAAGATTTTCCTCTCGCAGAACTCTACGAGCTATACGCCGTAATGCTTCGTCATTTGCACGATCAAAATTAATTGTCAGCAGATGTTTCGAAAATCGGTCGCGTGTCGAACTCCAAGAAGAACCTCTGCCCCACAACCCCATGATGTCGTTGCAGGCAAGTATGACCGGTTGTCGCGTTTCAGCGAGAAGGCGGAGAAGTTCCGCTTTACCGCCTGAATCACCCCTCAATGTCACGGAATTGCCCTTTGAATCTTCACCTTGCATTGCGTCTTGTATGCGGCTCTGACTTACTTCTCGTAAGCCACCGGAAAGGTGGTCGACTTCGTCCAGTAGCACGAGTGTTCGCTGCTTTTTTGCATTTGGGTTGTGAAACAGTGAACGATGCGTTGAACCATGCGTTGCCACTTTCCGAATCGCAGCAGCATTTCGGGCATCTGAGGCATTCAGTTCAATGACATTCCAACCCATGTCTTGTGCTATTGCTCGGGCAACAGATGTTTTTCCAACACCAGGAGGACCGACCAAAATCAAGGCNTTTTTGCGAGGTAAGCCGTTGTTCCAATCNTCGAGCCAAGAGCGTATTTTTCTTCTTTGAACCTCATTGCCCTCAAGTTGACGTTCCGANGATGGACGATGGCGTTCGGTCCAATCGCTAACNTCAGCCATGGTTGATGTCTTTTCCGAGGGTTCTTCAACATTGACTGCCAAGAGAACCAATTCGCCTGAAGAATTGTTACAGAGAGTCGATATCCACTCGCTGTTGATTTCCGGAATCTCGGTCTCGTACAGTTACCGTTTGGTCTTCAAGCGACTGGTGGTCAACTGTTATGCATCGAGGCACNCCAATTTCATCTGCACGNGCATAGCGACGACCGATTGAACCACTTCCGTCGTACATTGAAACAATACCCGCTCTNGAGCATAATTTCGAGTGAACAGAACGAGCAATCTTNTCCATGCCATCTTTTTCAAACAATGGGAATACACAATAATCCACTGGAGCAACATGTTCGCTTAAACGCAGAGTCGTGTATGTTTCGCCGTTCTTTTCAGATTCGTCATAAGCATGGTCAAGTAGATGCCAAATGATTCGGTCAATCCCAAAAGCAGGTTCGACCACGTGTGGAATATACCATTCTCCAGTTTGGGTTTCAGTGCGTTGATTACGTTTGACGTGTTCCTGTTCAACTATGACAGNCCCACCGTCTTCAAGCGTAATTTCGCAAGGGAATTCTGTACCAGAATCCAATCTCTCCACTGCGGCTTTGACCATTCCTGCGCGATTTCGAAACGCCGGCCCTGCTTTTGCACCATCGATTGTCCAACCATCAATCTCAATAACTCGTGGCTGGTCAAATTCACGGCGTGCTCGAAGAGATTTTCCAGTCGCTTTTTCATGGGCCTCTAAATCGTAGCATCCCCTGTGAGCTATACCGACGCATTCAATCCAACCGTAGGAGCCGAGGATTTCTGCATCCCAACAATCCGAAGCATAGTGAGCCATCTCATTGGACTCATGNTGACGGAATCGCAAACGTTCAACATCTATTCCAATGTTCTTGAGGAAGTCATAAGTTTGNGCCATNAAGTATCCAACAGTTGGATGACGAATGATACCATCCTTCACAGCCGCACCAAAAGTGAGGTGCAATTCGCCATGATTTTCTGCGACCAAATGAACGGAAATCTCATTCCACGGTGAGAAATCATGCTCTTCTTGCTCATGAGGATTGATGAAATATTCAAGTTCAGCCATGTTGAATTCCCTCAAGCGAATCATTCCTTGACGGGGAGAGATTTCATTTCTGTAACCCTTTCCCACTTGCACAGCACCAAACGGAAGACGTTCGCGATTATGCCGATAGAGTGCAGGGAATGAGGTGAACATTCCTTGAGCAGTTTCAGGGCGTAAAAAACCAGGACGGCCGGATTTTCCTGCACCNATTGTGGTATTGAACATGAGATTCTCAGCCGTAATTTCAGACCATTCAGCAGCAGAACAAGAAGGACAAGCAGGTTGAACTGAATTCAGCAAAGACTGGAGTTCCGACTTCGACAGAGAATCCGGATTCGGATGATGCCCCTCGAGGAGAGTGTCGGCCCGACTGGCTTCATCACATGAAGTGCATACAGTCATGAAATCAGAGAATTCTCCAACATGGCCGGATGCCTCCAAGACTTCGTATGGAGTAACTGTCGGGCATGAAAGTTCAACGATGTTGCCGAGTGATAACCAATGATTGAGCCAACTTTGATTCACTCGAGTGCGCAGNCGGCCCCCCACAGGTCCGAAATCGTAGAGCCCNTTTGCACCGCCATGTATCTCAAACGCTGGCAAGAGAATTCCTCTTCGTTTGAGNACCTCGGATAGGCGTTCTAATCGTCCTGACTCCTCACCACTCATGGACACGCCCAATTGCTGCTGAGGGGTTTGGCCTTTCAACCTCACCGTCAAATCGGGCGTAAATGTTTGAAGTCTCGTGTGTTCACACCTGTCCGGTTGAGAGAAAACATTGGCAAATTCATGAAAAAGAACATGAAAAAAAAATGAGTTTGCTTTCAGGCCTCTCACGTTCGAAATCCGTTACCTTGATGTACCCCTTGCATACAAGTCGACCCACTGGGGTTGTGNNAAAAAAATGGCAGAAATCCAATACTTGGATAATCCTCTTGAAACCGAGGGTTTACTCGAGTTGTTGTGTCCACCGGTTCGNAACTGGTTTAAGGACAAGTTTCCGGACTTTACTGAACCACAAAANTTGGCNATCCCAGCCATAATTGAACAAGANCATCTNTTGCTGTGTTCACCGACNGGTTCGGGAAAAACCTTGACTGCATTTCTTTCCATCATCGACCAACTTGTACGCCGTGCACTGGATAATAAACTCGACAAAAAGGTCTACTGCGTATACATTTCGCCAATTAAGGCACTGGCAAATGATATTCAAAGAAATCTTATTGGGCCACTAACTGAAATTTCTGAATCGTACTTGCCGAGCCGAGCACAAGAGATTCGTGTCGGACTACGAACCGGTGATACGCCTCAATCGGAGCGTCAAAAAATGCTCCGGAACCCACCACATATCCTGATTACAACACCTGAAAGTTTGGCGATAGCAATCACATCTCCTCGGTTCCAGCCGATTGTCAGTGAAGTCGAATACATGATTGTTGACGAATTGCACTCACTGGTTCCAACAAAGCGAGGAGTTCATCTCGCTCTGACATTGTCGTACCTCGACACCTTGCTTACACGACCAGTACAACGCATTGGAATTTCTGCGACCATGGAGCCTCTAGAAACCGTTGCTGAATATCTGGTTTCAAGTGACGATAAAGAAAGTAGGGGGAACAATACACGAGTTTGCATAGCCAAGATTTCTGGTTCTCGCGAATTGGACTTGGACATTTTAATCACAGACCCAAAATTTAGTGACTTATCGGTCATGAAAATTTTTGACAAAAATGTCGAAGCAATTGCCGACTTAATCGCNGCACACACAACTACTCTTGTCTTCGCGAACACTCGGAAAATGACTGAAAACATTGTTCTAAAATTACGCCCATACCTCGGCGATTTGGTCGCAGGACATCACGGTTCAATGGACAAAAAAATCCGATTGGATGTTGAGCGTCAGCTCAAACACGGTCAGTTACGGGCTGTTGTGACCTCATCATCGCTTGAAATGGGTATCGATATCGGTTCTGTTGATTTAGTTTTGCAAATAGGAAGTCCAGGTGATATTGCCACTGCTTTGCAACGTATTGGTCGTGCTGGACACCACGTTGGTGGAATTCCAAGAGCGCGCTTTCTCCCGTCGAGCGTTGATGATTTAATCGAACTTGCAGCATTGCAGGCTGCAATCCAAACTGGAGATATGGATCGCCTTGATTTCCCTGAAAATTGTCTCGATGTTGTAGCACAATTTATGATTGGGTTGGTCATCATTAACGACATTGATATCGATGAGGCTTACGAGGTAATCGTCAATGCTTGGTCTTATCGAAATTTCGAGTATGATGACTTCATTGAAGTTCTTGATATGCTTGAAGAAGAACGTCGAGTATGGGTTGACTGGGAAGAAAATCTGTACGGTAAAAGAGGATATTCTCGTATGATTTATTACACCAACATAGGCACGATTGCACCCGATAATTCCTATCTAGTGTTCAATGCGGAGGGGTCGATTCTAGGGCAACTTTCAGGTTCCTTTGTTTCGAACCTTCGAGGCGGCGATGTCATTCTGTTGGGTGGTTCCACATACAGAGTNACGAATATCCAAGGGNCNCGTNTGAATGTTGCCTCTGTAACCGGNCATCGACCTACTGTACCGTCTTGGTCGGGTGAAGCTCGTTCTCGCTCTCGTGAACTGTCCAATGCTCTCTTGAGTCTCATTGGNCACTGTATTGTTGCTCTTCGACGAGAGCAAGATCCNCGAATNCTATTGCGTGATGCATATGGNCTTTCAAGCGACGTTGCNAATGCNATNGCCCGNCATCTTGAAGAGCATTCNATCGACTCATTTCAAGTTCCAGACCCCAATCGTATTTTGGTTGAGCAAGTCATCTCCGGAGGCCATCCCACTTACATGATTACGACATGTAGGGGAAGAGGATTCAATACTGCTCTAGGATATTTCATGGCTGGTCTAGCTGAATCGAACAACATCTCTGTAATTGAGCTTTCTTTTGATGAAAATGGTTTGTTGATTCGCACATCTGAAGAAGTTGACCCTGGACAGATGTATCAAGCGTTCCGTGATAACAATCACACTGAAGTTATCGAACGTTATATCGTAAACACTCAAATTTTTGCAAAACGATTCCGAGAAGTTTCGGGTCGGTCAATGATTATCCCAAAGCGCATCGGTGCCGACGAGATTAGCCCTCAACAATTTCAACAACGGGCCGATGCACTACTCAACAAACACAGAACAATAGATGATAGCCTCTTGATGCGTGAAGCAAAAAATGAAATTTTATTTGCCGATATTGATATGAAAAGTTTGCAGCAATTTTTGAATCTGTGTGTCAAGGGCGATGCCCGAATCGTTCACAACAAAGTCACAGTCCCATCTCGCTTAGGCATGTCCTTGTTCATG